>NZ_JAYRUC010000006.1:0-224034 GCF_041919235.1 Pandoraea sp. | reverse complement strand
CGAACAGGACCGTGAAACAACTCCACGCCGATGATAGTGCGGATACCCGTGTGAAAGTAGGTAATCGTCAGGCTCCCCTAAAAACCCCTTGCTGCAACGCGCAGCAAGGGGTTTTTGCTTTTCTGCGAGCAGTTCTTGCGCCGCCTCTTCCTATCTTCCTATCCAATTCAATCCCGCTGGTCGATGCCAGCGGGGGCTGAGCCTTCAACGAAGGCGAGGCGCATTTCGCAACCAATTCAAGGGGCCGAGTCTTCCTATGTGGCCGATCTTGGTTCATGCACGAGCGCGGGTGCTTCGAAGATCAATTCGCTTGATCGCGTAATTTCATCCAGATCATCTCAAACCGAGTCGCGGAACGATACTCTGTCGGCACGCCTCGATTGCCACGGCTCGATCGCTGCGATGCAGGTCGACAAATCGTCGCGGCGCTCACATGCCTGGATCTCCCCGTTGGTTCGACTCGCGATTCGTTGGAACAGGTCAGGTCTCATGGTGTTTGAGGTTGATCTCACCCGCCCTTAGACTCCTGTAGCGGAGCGCGACATCGGTCAGTGTCGAGCCGCACCGTCTTGACGACGTTCGCTAGCGCGTACCCCAGCGATTAGCGGCCATGCGCAGCAGTGCGGCGTTGGCAGCGCGCAAGTCGAACAACTCCGCGTCAAACCCGGGGCCAACCCAGCTTCTGTAATGTTCGGCCTCTTCGCTTTCTGGATGGTTCTGCAGTGCGTCCAGAAACGCCGCATATCCGGGCGGGCCACCGACATCTTCCGGGGGGCAAGCGCGAGCCCCATCAATAACAGTCGCTACGCCCCAGGGTTCGCGCTCAATCGTTTCGACCTTCTCAACGACAATGTCGTGATCCCAGCCATCTCCGAAGTCGTATCGATAAAGCACGCGCGAGCCAAGCTGCACGACCTTATGCAATCGAATCTTGCGGTCGTCGAACGTCGTGTCCGGATTCGCGAAGTCCAGCACATCGTCGACCTCGAACATGGCGTAGGTATTTCCGTCGATCAGGAAGTCGTGGAGGTGCCTATCCGTCCAGCCGAACGCCGCCTGCACAATATGATGCAGCTTACGTAGCGACTCAGTACCTTCAACTGCGATGCGACGCCAGATGGGCGGTTCGATATGCTGAAGCTGAACACGTAGGGTATAACGCTGGAACGATTTTGCCATCTGATCTCCAAGGAACGGGAAGCCGGTGCCATTATCGTCCGACAATGCCAAAGTGGCCTCGTGAAATAGCTGCATTGTTTCGTCGTTTCGATGCTTCACTGAGCCAGTGAGTGATTCGATGATTCGGTGATTCGGTGATTCAGTGACTCGGTGATCGACAACGTACGCTAACACGTCTTAACGTTGCGTTTTGACGGTAAATCCGCCCAGTTGGTGCCGCAGGGGGATTGCCCCAACTTCGCCGAATGCCATACCGTCCGAGAAGGAGCTCGAAGCAAATGGCATCCGCGTGCCTAGCGAAATCGCCAGAGGCATCGGTTGGCGGAAGGCTCGACGGTGAAAGACGCATAATTGTGCCCGCACACCTGGCGAACGTGCTCCCCGATTTTCGCGTGGCTAGTCAGTGTCGAACGCCAGCCGAAGCTGGGCAGGATCTTCGACGCGTGGTTGGCGACGGCGCAACAACGCTACGCTTCGTCCGCCGTGAGTATCTGCTGGTAGTTCGAGCGAACTCAGGCGAAACGCCGGACGACTCAATTGCAGAACCTTTAGCGATGTCGGCGCCCGACGCACCGAGGCGGACACTGCCGATGCCGCTGATGCCGCTGATGCCGCCGATGCCGCCGATGCCGCCGATGCCGCCGATGCCGCCGGTGCCGCCGGTGCCGTCGATGCAGCGGATGTCACCGATGCCACGGGCCCCTTCGCTTCCGAAGTGCCGGCGGCCTCGGCCGCGTCGTTCATCCGCTGCGATGCAGCAAGGCGCCGGCCCAGCAGACGGTAAATGTCGGGGTCGAAGCCGGTCACGGCGGGCATGCGCTCCACGAAGGCGTCAAGCGCCTCTCGCGTCTTCACGCTACCCATATACTGCCAGCGGTCGATCACGTGATATTCGACTTCGGCTGCGTGGGTGCCCCGTTCTTCGATCGCGATGGGGCCATCGTACGGCCAGGTTTCCAACCGCAATGTGGCGAGCGCGTCCCGAACCCGCTCGGTGTGCACAGCCTGCGACATATCACCGACGCACACGCCGTCACAACGCTTAACCTGGTACCCAAAACACGGACGCCCCGCTGCAACTTTCTCCAGCCCGAGTTGAGCACAGCACAGGCGATGTTCGTCAGCCAGCACCCGCAACGCGTTCTCCGCCCGCGTGCGCGACGAGAAGGTGCCATACAAGGCCTCGGCGCTGGCGAAGTCGACCGCCTTCGCACTCACCAACTGCGGGGTATCGCTATCCGATGCGAGCTGCCAGCTATAAAGCGGGGACGCCCGGCGCAGCAGACGGTTGTGCACCGGCTGCAACTGTTTGACCCATTGGGATTCCAGCAGTAGCGCGCCAAGCTCGCCTGCCGTGCGCCGAGCTTCCACACGCCTGATTTCCTGCGAGATGCGTAGATCCTTGGCGACTTGATGATCGCTGGAAAAGTGCGAGCGCACGCGCGCCCGGATGTCGACGCTCTTGCCAACGTAAAGCAATCTGTCGTCTTCACCATAGAAAAGGTAGACGCCTGGGCCATTCGGCAACGCATCGATGGCCTCATCAGGCAACTGCGGCGGCTGACTCGAGCGCTTGGTGACACGTTGCACCGCTTGATGGATCAAGTCGGGCGCGTAAATCGTGTGGAGCTTCTGCCAGAACTGCCACAGCAGATCGGCGTCGGCCAGTGCGCGATGGCGGCCAAGCGGGGCGAGGCCGAAGCGTGCAATCAGCGCGTCCAGACCATGGCGCGCCGCCGAGGGAAACAACAGGCGCGAAAGACGCACCGTACAAAGCACGTCCGCCTGAAACGAGATGCCGACGCGCCGAAACTCATTCTTGAGAAAGCCATAGTCGAAGCGTGCATTGTGGGCGACGAAGAGCTTGCCGTGCAGGCGTTCCGACAGCCCATGCGCCAGTGTCTCGAACGACGGCTGACCGCGCACCATCTCGTTGGTAATCCCAGTCAACCGTTGGATGAACGGCGGAATCGGCTCGCCAGGATCGAGCAATGTGCTCCACTGTTCCACCCCATGCGGGCCAACTTCCACCACCCCGATTTCCGTGATGCGGTCGTCGAGTGCATTGCCGCCCGTCGTCTCCAGATCGACGAACACCATCGGCGACGGGAGCGCGCGAGCAAGTGTATCCGGGTCCATCCCCTCCGGGAGGACGGGGGCATTGGCGTCTTCGGTCGCGATGTCAAACACTTCCTGAACCTCGTTGAGCGGATGAGCGTCGGCCAAGGCTCAGGCCGGGCACGCCGAACTTTTGGCCCGCGAAGCGATGCAAAAGACTGATGGGCCCACCGCAAACGGGCCCGCGTCGTCAGCCTGCAGATCGTCTCCGGCGAATGCCGCGACGATGGCGCGGAACGCCGCCGGGGCCGGGGCGTCCGGCCAGTCCAGATCGACGAGCGCATCGAGTGGCGGCAGTTCGCCGTCACGACGCAAGGCCTCGTCGCCCGGCAAACGGAGCAGGCGCGCAAGCACCCAAGGCTCATGTCGCGCCTGCAGCCCGATATCCGCCTCCGCCTCATCGGCGATAGCCACGAGCGTACGCCAGTTCAGCGTCAACGCCGATATCGCTTCGCTCGATGGACTCGATCGGCCCAAGCCGTCCGTTTCCGCGCCAGCGAACGACAATGCGGCTTGCGCAGCCCCAGGACGCTGTTGCATATAACGCGCGGTGATCGCGTGTACGATGCCGGCAAGGTCGCGTTCGGCCGCGTTCAGCGCTCGTTGATCCCAGTCGATGATTTCCATATGACATTCCTCGATTGGAGAACATGATACTGTATAAAACAACAGTGGTCGAGCCACCTAAACCGACGCAGTTTGCCAGGGTCGCCGCCGCCGTCTTCGCATGTAATACTCTGCGCCATGCCAACCGCACAGGAGCTTGCCCTCGATGTTGACCCTGTACACCTTCGGCCCGGCCTTCGGGCTGCCCGACGCGAGTCCGTTCGTCGTCAAGGCGGAGATGCTGCTCAAACTCGCCGGACTTCCGTATCAGACGGATCGCGGCGGATTTCGGCGCGCGCCCAAGGGCAAACTGCCTTATATCGATGACAACGGCGAGATCGTGGCGGACTCGACGCTGATCCGCTTGCACATCGAACACAAATACGGGTTCGATTTCGACGCCGGTCTCACGCCCGAACAACGCGGCGCGGCATGGATGTTCGAGAAGGCGCTGGAGGATCACTTCTATTGGCACGTGGTGCAGGCGCGCTGGTGTGACGACGAGAATTTCGCCAAGGGACCGGCGTCGTTCTTCAAGGCAATTCCCTGGCCAGTGCGTGCGCTCGCGCAAGGGCTTATTCGTCGCAAAGTCCGTCGCACGCTCCACGGGCAGGGCACCGGGCGCTATACGCCGAACGAGCGGACACAATTGCTCAAGCGCGGCGCGCAAGCCGCCGCGCAACTGCTTGGCGACAAACCGTACTTTTTCGGGAACGCGCCGTGCGGCGCGGATGCCACGGCCTTCGGATTCATCGCGAGCGCGATGTCGCCGCAATTTCGCATGACACTGCGCGACGAGATCGAGGCGCATCCGAACCTGAGGGCGTATGTCACGCGCATGCGGCACGAGTTCTTCCCCGACGCGGCCAGCGGCTCACGCCCTTGACGCACAACAGCCGAGACGCGCCGAATCAGCCTGCCTCGGATGTCGTCTCGTCGCTGGAAAGCACATCGGAGAGCACGAGGTTGCGTCCGGAAATCTTGGCGGCATACAGTGCCCGGTCGGCGCGCATGCAAAGCGCTTCGAGGCTTTCATGCGCGTGCCAGGTCGCCACACCGCCACTGAGCGTGTAATGACACACGCCGAATGGACCGGCCACCAGATGGCGGCTCGCCTGCGTGCGCAGCCGCTCGGCAATGCGGATCGCCCCCGGCGTGTCCGTGCCCGGCAACAGCACTGCAAATTCTTCACCCCCCAGCCGCCCGAAAACATCGCCCTCCCGCAGACTCTCGCGTACGAGCTTCACGAATTCGCGAAGCACGGTGTCGCCGCCCGCATGACCGTGCGTGTCGTTGATCTGCTTGAAATGGTCGAGATCGATGACCACGATCGACAGCGGCCAACTGCGGGCCAGCGCCCGTGCCATCTCCTGACGCGCGAGCAGGTCGAAGTGCTTGCGTGAGAGCGCTCCGGTCAGATAGTCGCGGTTGGCGGCTTCTTCGGCCGTGGCAAGCATGGCGTCGTGAATCATCATGACCGAACCCATCGTCATGGCCGGCATGACAATCGTGCCGATGGTCAGCATCACGGCGTTGAACGTCGTGGGCGCGAACACTTCGGGGCCGGGCGCAGACGTCCACGCGAAAATCACGCCGCGCACGGCATGCCCGATGGCGAACGCCGCCGCGAGGCTGGCCGTCAGCCAATAATTGTACGGATGCCGGCGCGGCGGGACGTGCCGCGCAATGAGCACGGACGTCGCGATCAACCACGCCGAGTGATAGGCGGAGACGACGACAACGCGCATCTGCGGATCGTCCGTGCCGTAAAACCAGAACAGGACCGCGGCGGCGAGCACGCCCAGCGATGCGCAAAGCACCCGCCAATGCGGCGGCTGGCCGAGAAAGCGGGCACAGCCCGCGTAGTAAAGCAGCAGGCTGCCGGCGAGCGTGACGTTGGCAACCGGAATCGACAGGAAGTCGGGAACGATACCGCGCAGGGCAAACAGCGGCAGGGCGACGAGCACGGCGACATTGGCGAAGCACCATTCGCGAACGCCTGCCACGCGCGAGCGTAGAAGAGACCCCATGATCAGCAACATCATGAAGCTGAGCAGTGAGGTGATCGCGAGCAGGGACGTCGTCAACATGGCGATGACCAACGGGGGGAAGCGGGCATATGCTGTGCATTGTAATGTACGCTGCTACGCGCGTTATGTACGTTATGTACGTTACGCGCCAGTAGAATGGCGGGACCCGTCATCTTTTATGCCAAGGAGTTTGCGTCAATGCCGATGACCCGCCCCTACGCGTTACCTCGTCCCAAGCGTTTGCACCGGTTGCGGCAGTGGCGTTCGTTTCGCCTGCCGACGCTGGCCCTCGGTGTGGCCGTAGCCGCAAGCCTGTGCGTCATGCCAGTCCAGGCGCAGCAAGAACCGCTGCAGCGCCGCTTGGCTCAGCCGCCGCTGTTTTCCGCACCGGGCAGCAACGTGCGGGCACCGGCAGTCGATGTCAACCGCGACGTGCGTCCTCCACTCGAAGCCGCCAACCTCTGGCTCGGACTCGCGGACGTCAATCGTGCGAAGCAGAGTTGGTCGCAGGCGGCGCCGGTGTTTCAGCGAGCGATCTCGGCCGACGCCTGGGCGCGGAGCCTGCAAGCGGCCCGAGCGCCGCTGGGGAAAGTGAAGTCGCGCACGACCAAGGACGCCGTGTTCACGCGCACCCTTCCCGGCCAGCCGGACGGCGAATACGTGGTGATTCAATACGACACGGTCTTTGAGAACAAGGCCAAGGCAAGCGAGATGGTGACGACGGTCCTCGGCATCGATAACCGTTGGCGCGTTGCAGGCTACCTGGTGCGCTGAGGCCGGGGCGCAGGCCGTGCGTGGCTGGCCCGTTCGCTGTGTCGATTCATCGCGGCAACGCCGGCTCGACGATACCCATCGTTGTCTCGACATGGCCTCGCGCGATCCGCTCGGCCCGTTCTTCGTCGTGCGCGCGCAGGGCGGCGAGCAATTCGCGGTGCTGCGCGTTGGTGGCCGTTAATTGTTCATCCGAGAACATGACCGGGATGCGCAGCGCCCAGTAATAGAACTGGGCCCGCTCGTTAAAGTGAGCCAGTACCACGTTGTCTGCCGCCTTCGCGATCAGGTTGTGGAATTCAGTGTTCAGACGGTTCAGGGCCAAGCGCGGCAAGTGGTCTCCCGGCTCCATCTGCTCGATGAGCGCGGCCAGCGTGTCGCAGGCGTGCGGCGTGATCTTGCGGGCGGCGAGTCGCGCCGTCGCGGCTTCGATCGCCACCCGGCTCTCGAAGATCGCACGGACTTGCAGATGATCGACGCCCTGGACTTCCCAGCCGCGATTGCGGGCGATAAAACCTTCACCCTGCAGGATGAGCAGTGCTTCGCGCACGGGGGTGCGGCCGACCCCGAGCAACTGAATCAGTTCGTCTTCGATGAGACGTTGTCCCGGTTTGAGTTCTGAGGCGAGAATCATGCTGCGGATCTTCGTCCGCACTTCACCAGTAATCAGGTTGCAGGGCGCTTTCATCTGAGACTTGTCTTCCATTGAGCGGCGTGCGCGCCGTGGACTTCGACGAGATGCCGTGACCATGCCCGGCGTCTCGGGGCACAGGCCGCGTTCTGCGCGCACCCCATGCCGCTGCGGATTTTACCGAGTTTCTCCCGGCGCCCTGAAAACCCTCCCCCAAGCATCAACGCCTTCGTGACCCGATGCGCTGCGCACGATTGCGCGCAGGTTTCGCACAATTTTTTCGGTTTCCGAAGCGAGTGCTCGCTTATATGGGTAAGTGAAGCGCGTAAAGCATTCTGAAACGCCCGTTGCAGCTAGATTTCCGCCAAGCCACTTCCGTATCGTCCCGCACGGCCCCGGCGTTGCGGGTACCGAAACATGCGCCGCGCGAGGGGACTCGGAAAATTGATGAAGATATGAATGAACGAGGCGGACCAGACCTGCATCCACCGAGCGATGCGCGACATTGCGTTGCTTCTGGTCGCCTTCGATAGAGCGCTCACTGCGGCAGACGTGTTACCCGTGTGGCGCCAGAAGTTGCGCGAATGCGACCGTTCGGTATCGCGTGCCATCCAGCGTCTGAGTGCCGTCGGCTTGACGTGTGCTGTCAACGGCTCCACGGGGGGGCGATGAGGACGTGCAAGGAGAAGTGCATTCGCCTCCGCAGCATCGTTTATTTCATTTTTGGAAATAAACGATTATAAAACATCGTATTTATCATCAATGTGCGCACGAATAGACTTCAACTGTCGACGATGAATTGAACATCGCCTCTCTCAACAGACAGGAGAAACATCATGAAGCGCGCGCTTATTACCTCTGCCTTGATTTCCACTATGCTGGCCGTGTCGGCCGGTTCGGCGTTCGCCAGCGACGCTTTCGACGGTCCTTCGGAATTCTCATGGGTGCCACAAACCAGCGTACTCACTCGCGCTCAGGTTCGTGACGATCTGATCCAGGCGCAGCAGGCGGGGCGGGTCGTGCAACACGACACCGTGTATCCGAAGGCTGTGTCCGGTGCACAATCGGCGGCCGCGGCTACACCCGTGACGGCTGGATCGGTTGGTGGCCTGCAACAGGCAGGCACGACTTATTTCGGTAACTAAGTCTCACCGACTTCCCTTGCGTACACCTCCCCGCCTCGCGTCAATCCGCCGGGGGCCAACGCCATGAGCGACGCGGAAGGTGGCGTCATGGGACTCGCTTCGTGGCGACGAACGGTAACGTGACGAGCCCGACGAGATAGCGTGCGCTGGCCGGCGTGGGGTTGTGGAAGCCGATCGGTTGATCGAGCCGCATCGCGAGACAATCGCCGCTATCGAGCCGCCATGTGACGTTGCCCAGCGTAATTTCCAGCGTGCCGTCGATCATCCAGATCTGCTGCCAGACTTCGTTGTCTCGCGCTCCGGTATCGTAGGCGACACGCTCGCCCGCCGGGAACTGCACTTCGACGAACTGTAGCGGCGACGGCTGCGCCGGCGAAAGATTGCGTCTTACGTAGCCGGAATCCGGATCGGTCCAGACCGGCTGGTCGGCACGGCGCGCGAGGGGGGAGGGCGGCGTGCCTTCCTCGGCGTGTGCGTCGAACAACGACGCGAGCGTGACGTCGAGCGCCGTCGCAAGCTTGTCGAGCACGTTGGCCGTCGGGCTGGTCTGTGCCCGCTCGATAAGCGAAATGCTCGAACGACTCACGCCGCTGCGCTCCGCCAGCGTGTCAAGGGAGTAGCCGCGCTCGTTGCGCAGTTCGCGCACGCAGCGGGCAATGCGTTCGTTGATGTTCATGTTATCCATTTTACTGGAAATTAATTTCCAGTAAAATGGATGCATCGTTCATGCCGTCATCCGCGGCTTCTTGTTTGCGGGACCACCCAAATGACTTCTTCGCTCATCGTTCGCGACGCCATCGATTCCGATCTCCCCGCCATTCGCGATATCTACAATGACGCCGTCGAGCACACGACGGCCATCTGGAACGAAGTGCTCGTCGACACCGACAACCGGCGCGAATGGCTCGCGGCGAGAGTCACGCGAGGGTATCCGGTGATCGTGGCCGAGCGCGAAGACAAGGTTGTGGGATACGCGTCGTTCGGCGACTGGCGCGCATTCGACGGTTATCGTCACACGGTGGAGCATTCGATCTATGTGGACAAGAATGCGCGCGGCGGCGGCATTGGCGAGACGCTCATGCGTGCGCTCATCGAGCGCGCGCGCATTCTCGACATTCACGTGATGATCGCGAGCATCGAAGCGCAGAACGCGCCCTCGATCCGTCTGCACGAAAAGCTCGGCTTCCGTAATGTCGGCACGTTCAGCGAAGTCGGCACGAAGTTCGGCCGTTGGCTCGATCTCACGTGCATGGAGTTGCGTATCGCCTGAACGCGCCGCAACCCGCGCTGCACAATCAATTCGATGCCGCTATGTCCAAAAGGATATAGCGGCATTCTTCACTGGGTATAAGCAACATCACGCCGTCGGAATATCGTCCCCGCTCGCCCGCCGCACGGCGTGCAGCGCGTGCCCCCTCACCCCCGTGCTCGCGCAGAGCGTCATGTTCAACCTTGTCATTCGCGGAGTCGGCGTGTAGCCTTGACACGTCCGATGTCACTCATGAGGCGTGTTCCTGTAGGACTTCGCGAGCGCATCACGGCAGGTGAATGTCACGCATTGTGATCATGCATCGTGGGTCGATGGCGGGGTGTCCGGCGTTGCGGCCCCGTGATCGTTGCAGTGCCGTTTTGTGGTTCGCGAGCTTTGTGATCGTGATACATCCCCCCAAAACAAGACGGACGGAACGCTTATGCCGCGCCTGCCAAGAAAACACTGTCCACCTGCGGCTGTGTCGAGCGATGACGCTCGACCCGATGCTGCGTCCGAATCCCCCCACGCTTCCGGTCCGTCCACGAGTCCCGATACCGCACCTGGCTTCGCCGTGTCGCGTCGTGGGTTTCTCAAGGTGACGGTGATCGCAGGTATTTCGGTGTACATCGCGCCGTTGGGCAGTCGTGCGTTCGCTGCGCTGTTCGAAGACAGGAATCTCACCCCGGTTGCGTGGGACGCCGCCAAGGGGCAAGCGAAGTTCCGCATCGATGGCACGGCCAAGGTGACCGGCGCCAAGATTTTCGCGCGCGACGTGCGCGCCCGCGACATGCCGGGCTGGCCCGCGCAGCAAGCGCATGCTTTCGTGCTGCGCACGACGCTGGCCGATCGTCCGTATCTCGGCTTCGATCTTTCGCGCCTGGCCGACGGGCTGCAACCGGACCGCGTCGTGACGGCCGAGGATCTCGCGCGCGACGGGATCGCTTTCCCGGCGTTCTACGGCGATGACATGCTGCTGCCGGCCGGCAAGACGCCTGCCTATCTGGGGCATGCGGTGGCGATTCTGATTTATCGCGACTTCACGCGATTTCGCTTTGCCAAGGACAAGCTCAAGTTTCACGACGAGATCATTCGCTACGGCGACGTCACGGGCCCGCTCGAACGCGATCCCTGGGGCAGCTTCCGCTTTGTGCGCGTGGGCGGCAAGACGGCATATGACGATGACGTCTACTCGAGTCTGAAAGACGCACCGATCTTCCCGAGCATGATGCGCAAGCATCTGCCCGTCTGGCCCGACGGCAACGACCACGGCAAGCTCGACGAACAAGGCATGGCCCACGCGGACACGATTCGCGAGTCGCTCGCACACCCGCCGGCCGACTGGCTGGTGATGTCGCGCGAGTACCGCACCCAGTCGGTCGATACGGCGGCGCTCGAGCCCGATAACGCCAACTGCTGGTACGACGCGGCGTCACAGACGCTGCACATGGTCGTGCCGACGCAATCGCCGTCGGAAGTCGCGGAGAACGCTGCGGCCATGGCTGCCAAGGGCCACTTCCCGGTCAAGCGCCTGATCGTCTACCCGTGCTACACCGTGGGCTACGGATCGAAGGATCACTACAACATGCCGTTTTACGGTCTGGCGGCGGCGATGTACGGCGACGGGCTGCCCGTGCGGCTGGCCAACGATCGCTACGAACAGTTCCAAACGTCGCTCAAGCGCCACGCGTTCACGCTGCGGTATCGCATCGGCGTCGACAAGCAGAGCGGCCTGCTCCAGGCGTTTGCTGCCGACATGGAGTGCAATGGCGGTGGCCGGATGAACTTCTCGCCCTCGGTGGCGATGGTCGCGGCGACGGCGGCCCAGTCGATCTATTACTTCCCGCAGAGCGATCTCGCCAGCGTCGCATTGGCCTCACGTGCGATCGACGCCGGCTCGGCGCGCGGCTATGGCACGTTGCAGTCGATGGCGGCCACCGAAATGATGATCGACGAGATGGCGGCGCAACTCGGCGTCGACGCCATCGATTTCCGCCTCAGGAACGCCTTGCGTTCGGGCATGAAGAACACCCAGGGTGCAATTCCGGCGGGTGCCGTGCGTGTGGACGAAGTGCTTGCCCGCGCCAAGGCGCATCCGCTGTGGACGCAGCGAGACGAGAAGAAGGCCGAGTTCGAGGCGGCGCATCCGGGGCGTCGCTATGGGGTGGGATTCGCCTGCGTGCAGAAGGACTTCGGCACGGGTGCCGAAACCTCGTTCGCGCGCGTGGAGATCGACGAGACCGGCAAGATCTCGTTGTATCACACGGCCGCCGAGATCGGCACGGGCACGTCGACGTCGCAGGCCGTTGCCGTGGCGAAATGGCTCGGGATGCCCGCCACGGAAGTGCATATCGCGATGACCGACTGGCCGGAGCTCCCCGTGGTGACAAGCGGCGACCCGTATCTGATGTCGCAGGCCGATCAGGATAGATTCGCTGCCAATCCGCGTTGGTCGCCGGGATATGCGTCGCCGTCGAGCGCGACGAACTCCGCGTTCTATTTCACCCACAGCACGCGAGAAGCGGCGCGCTTGCTCTTCATGCAAGGGCTATGGCCGGCGGCGCTGTCGATCTGGGGGCGCGGACTCGGCGGCGGTCAGGCCGCACCGCTGGTGGTACGTCCTGAAGACGCGCGCTGGGTTGACGGCAGGCTCTCGGCCGCAGGGCTCGAGCCGCTGCCGTTACCCTTGCTCGCCAAGACGGCACACGCATTGGGACGGGTGACCGGCGCGACGGTGCACGTCTTCAACCGGTGGCAGTGGGCTGAAGCGGACTGGGATCTCGGGGACGGTGTAACCCAGCGATTGCCCGTCGACGGCATTGCCCTGCGCTTTGGTCAGGGCAGTGCGAACCCGACGGTTGGGGCAGTACCGTTGTCTGCCGCACAAACGCCTGTCGTCAGGGGCCCGCATCGCAGCGGCAATGCCCCGACAAAGCCCGCATCACCGGCCGTCGCTGCGGCGGCCGCCGCCGGTGCGTCAGGCGCGAACGGCGCATCGTCGCTCAACACATCACTCAACCCAGCGCTCGCAGGGATGCAGATCGCAGCCCCCGTGCCGGGCACGGGCTACCGCACCATCGACCGCAAGCGCGTGTATTACCCGCCGGTGCAACGCAACAACGCCGCTGTGACCTACTACAGCGCCGTTGGCACCCTCGTCGAACTGTCGGTGCACGAGGCGACCGGCAAGGTCGAACTGCTCGCGCACCATTCCATCGTCGAATGCGGCAACCAGATTTCGCCGCAACTGGTGTCCGGCCAATTGCAGGGCGGTCTCGCGATGGGCATCGGCCACGCGTTGCACGAATATCTGCCGCTTTACGAAGAGGGTCCGGGCAACGGCACGTGGAACTTCAACCGATATCACCTGCCGCGTGCGCTCGACGTGGCTGTGTGGACGCAAACGGGGGAAGTGCTGCCACCGATTTCCGAGACCGACGTGCCCAAGGGCATCGCGGAAGTGGTCATGATTCCTGTGGTGGGCGCGATTGTGAACGGTCTCGCGCACGCGATCGGCCATCGATTTACGGATTTGCCGGTGACACCGGAGAAGATCCAGGAGGTACTGGCATGACGGATGCTTCAAGCGCACCGCAGGCCGCGTCGGACGCCACGGCGACGATCGGCGCGGGACAAGACATGAACGGCGCGAGCGCCGCATCGGCACCGGGCGCCGCGAGCGCGACGACGGCCTCTCAGAGCAGCAAGGCGCCGTGGGAAACCTTGCCCGTGAGCGTGAAGGTCAATGGCGCATCGCACGGACCGATGGACGTGCCCGCCGGTCTGATGATGATCGACTTTCTGCATGAGACGCTGGGCCTGACGGGGTCGCGCCTGGGGTGTGGGCAGGGCATCTGTCACGCCTGCGTGGTGATCGTCGATCATGCGGACGGTAGCAGCGAAACCGTGCGCACCTGCATCACGGGCGCGAACTATTTCGACGGCAAGACGGTGCGTACGGTGGAAGGCCATGCGACGCGCGATGCCGACGGCAAGCTCACGCTCGCGCCGATCCAGCAGGCGTTTCTCGATCACTTCAGCTTCCAGTGCGGCTACTGTACGCCGGGCTTCGTGAACGCGGCGACGGTGCTGATCGAGCGTCTGAAGCGCAATCCGGTTGCGCGCGCCGATCTTGAAGCCGCGATCACCGAAGGACTCAACGATCAGATCTGCCGGTGCACGGGGTACGTCCGCTATTACGAGGCCGTGCGCGATGTCGTTCTCAAGACGCCCGGCTGCATCAAGGACGCGAAATGAGGGATGCGAAATGAGGGACGCGAAATGAGGGACGCGAAATGAGGGGATACGCCATGGGCCTGAATCGCGTCACCCGATGGAGCGCACGCGCCGCTTGCCTTGCTGCGGTGCTGCTCGTGGCCGCCTGCAACGACTCGACGGCGCCCAAGCCGCCTCGGCCCGCGCAGCCGCCGATGCCCAAGACGTCGATGGTGCCTTCGCCTTCGCCGGTGGCGAATGCGGCGGTGGCGGACGCATCGAGTGCATCGAATGCACTGAATGCACCGAACGCCACGGTATCGCCGGTCAGCGCTGAGGCGGGGTCCCCCGCGTCGGCGGCTTCGGCGGCGAATGCTTCCTCGGAATGGGTGGCTCGCGGCAGGTATCTGGCGCGTGCGGCCGATTGTGCGGCCTGTCACACGAGCGCGAGCGGTGCGCCATTTGCGGGCGGGGTACCGCTCAAGTCGCCGTTCGGTACGTTCTACGGTACCAACATCACCCCGGACAAGACGAACGGCATCGGTGGCTGGACGGCCGACGACTTCTACCGGGCGCTTCACGACGGGGTGGCTCCCGACAAGGCGTTGTATCCGGCCATGCCATACACCTCGTATCGGCAGATGAGCCGCGCGGACAGCGACGCCATCTACGCGTATCTGATGTCGGTGAAGCCGGCCGCCGTACCGAACCGCAAGCACGATCTCTCGTTCCCGTACAACCTGCGCTTCGGCATGCGCGTGTGGGACTGGCTGTTCCTGAAGGACACGCTGCCCGATGCTTCGAAGGGGCAGTCCGCCGACTGGCTTCGCGGGCGTTACCTTGCGAACGCCCTGGGTCATTGCGCGGAATGTCATACTCCGCGCGGCACGTTCGGGCAACTGGACGGCGCGAAGCCGCTCGGCGGGGCGGCGCTTGCGCGGATTGCCGCGCCCGACGTGACACCCGAAGCGCTCGCGGCACGCGGCTGGACGCTCAAGGATCTGCAAACGTTCTTCGGCACGGGGATCGCCCCGCAAGGGTCGGCATTCGGCGAGATGTATCCGGTGGTGCATCTGAGCACGCAATTCCTCACGCCCGACGATCTGCGCGCGCTATCGACGTATCTGCTCGGCGATTCGCCGCCTGCGCCGACGCCGTTGCCGGCGCATCCCGACACGAGCCGATTGAAGGCGGGCCGCAATCTGTACCTCGCGGTTTGCGCCGGCTGCCATGCGGCCGACGGCACGGGCAAGCCGCATGTGGCCGTGTCGATGCTGGGGAATTCGACGGTGCGCCAGAAGGACCCGCGCAATCTGATTGTCGCGATCCTCGACGGCATCGAGCCGCAGCAATTCCCGGGACTGGAAGCGATGCAGGACATGCCCGGCTTTGCCCGGCAACTCACCGATGCGCAGGTCTCCGAGCTTAGCAATTACCTGCGTGTGGCCTATGGCGCGCAGGCGGGCGACGTGAATTCCGAGATCGTCAGACAACTTCGCCAGAAGTGATCGAATGCCCCGTCGCGCGGGACGACATGGCGCATAATGACGCGCCATGTCTCGCACACAACGCCTCTTCTCTTTGATGCAATTGCTGCGCCGTCACCGTTACCCGGTCGCGGGGGCGGCGCTGGCCGATTCGCTTGGCGTGAGCCTGCGCACGCTCTACCGGGACATTGCCGTGTTGCAGGCGCAGGGCGCGCACATCGAGGGTGCGCCGGGCGTGGGCTACGTTCTGAAGCCGGGTTTTCTGCTCCCGCCGCTGATGTTCTCGGAAGAGGAAATCGAGGCCATCGTGCTGGGCTCGCGCTGGGTCGCCAAGCGCACCGACGGCGCGTTGGCCGAAGCCGCAGCCAATGCGTTGGCCAAGATCGCGGCGGTACTCCCCGCCGACCTGCGCGGGGCGCTCGAGGCATCGACGCTGCTCATCGGGCCGGGCGACCCGTTGCCACCGGCGATCGTCGATCTGACCGACATTCGCGAAGCCATTCGTGCCGAGCGCAAACTCCAGTTGTCCTACCGCGACGAAGCCGGACGTGTGTCCGAGCGCGTTGTCTGGCCATTCGCGCTCGGCTACTTCGACCGTATCCGCATGATTGTCGCGTGGTGCGAACTACGCGAGGGCTTTCGCCATTTCCGCGCGGACCGCATCGTGGCGATGGTTGTGACCGAGACGCGCTACCCGCGTGGGCGGCGCGCGTTGCTCAAGACCTGGCGCGAAACGACCGGCAGGACGTGAGGCCCGGCAGTCTTCGCAACCGTCCGGAGCGTTTGTCACTACTGACAAAAATTGACAGCATGCTTTCGTACGATGTCATCCATGGCAGCGCGCGGCGGCCCCGAACATTCGGGGGCCGACGAGGCGAGATGTCATTCATAACAATCGACAGGAGCTAGTCACGATGCATCCGAACATGGTCAATCTGTATGTTGCGAGCCCTCCCGAGAGTGCGGCGTTTTATGCTGATTTATTCGATCTCGAGCCGGTCGATGTGTCACCCGGGTATGCGTTGTTCGTGTTTGCGTCGGGACTGAAGCTCGGGCTGTGGGCGCGCTTTGGTGTGGCGCCGACGGCCATTGCGCCGCCGGGCGGCAGCGAAATCGTGTTGCCGGTGGCGTCCAGCGCACATGTGGACGCCACATGGGAAGACTGGCGTGCGCGGGGCATCACCATTTTGCAGGCGCCGACGACGATGCCGTTTGGGCGCACGTTTGTCGCGTCCGACCCGGACGGACACCGGCTGCGTGTGTACAAACTCGCCGACGAGGCGCAGTGATGCGACCTGCGGCGAGGAACGCACGGGCTTGATCTTCGATGCAACCCCATGGCGCTCGCCGCAGCAGTGGCCTACTTCGTGGCGGCCGTCTTCACGAGCACGGGGGTGTCGCGATACTGCGCGGGAAAGAGGCGTTTGTTGTCTTTCACTTTAGGCAGGTCGTTGATGACGATGTACGGATACGTCGGGTGCTCGGCGAGGAAGTCCTGATGATAGGTCTCGGCGGCGTAGAAGCCCGTGTACTTTTCGACCCGCGTGGCGATCGGCCTGGCGTAAGCATGCGAGGCGTCGAGCTGTGCGATGTATGCGTCGGCGACATGCCGCTGCGCCTCGCTCATCGGGAATACGGCCGAGCGGTATTGCGTGCCGGTGTCGGGCCCTTGACGATTGAGCTCGGTCGGATTGTGCGCGACGGAGAAATAGATCTGCAGGAGCTTCCCATATGAGACTTGCTGCGGATCGAACGTCACTTCAACCGATTCGGCGTGCCCCGTCGACCCGCTGCTGACGGTTTCGTAATCGGCCGTTTTTGCGGTGCCGCCCGCGTAACCGGACACGGCCTTCGTCACGCCCTTCACGTGTTGAAAGACGCCTTGCACCCCCCAGAAGCAACCCCCGGCGAACACGGCCGTCTCGGTGCGGGCCGCCGTGGCGGGCTCGTCGAGCTTCGGGGCGGCGATTTCGACCGCCGCTTCGGCGCCGCCGAACGCGTAGGCGCCAACTTGCAAGACGAGCACGCCGGCGGCGGCTGCGGCGGCGCCGAGCAGTACACGTCGCACCCGGGATACGGGTGACATGCGACGTTTCGATTGGCCCACGGTTTCGTCGCGGGCTTGGGGCGATTGATGCAGATCGAATGGGGTCATTTGAAATCTCCCGGCGTCCTTGGACGCCTCGGTGGTGGCAGTTGTTGAAATGGGGGCAGGTTCGCGACGTGAGATGCCGTGTCTCGTCGCGCCCCGTCGAGCGCAAACAGCATCAACCGAACGTGAAGGCGTAGGCGGACACGCCAGGATCGAGAAACTCGATGGCGAACGTGTGATCGCGTACCTCGCCCGGCTGGCGTACCAACTGATACAGGCGTTGCGAGGTCACGGTGCCGGTGCCATCGGGCGCGACGTCGGCGCCATGGGCGTTGCCGGGGGCTTGGCCGTCGAGCGTTACGCGAAATCGCACGGGCTTGCCGCTGACCCCGCCGACCCCGCCGACCCCGCCGACGTTGGGCCCGAGCACGAGGTGCAGGTCACGGGCATGAAAGCGATAGACGATACCGGCACCGCTCTGCGTGGCGATGGCGGCCTGCGCGCCAACGCGCCAACCACCGGCCAAACCCCAGTGGTTGAGCGAAGGCATTGACGGCGCGCGGTAAACGTTGGCCTGATCGCGCACGACGCCGCCCGGAGAGGCGAAGTTGTCCGCGCGTTCGTACCCGACATACGTCTCGGGCGAGCGAACGTCACGCATGTCGGCGGCTTGCTGGACACCCGTCGCTTGCACATCGGCAATGCCGCTGGCGACCTGCTTGGCACCCGCCTCGCGCAGGAGTTGCTGGATCACGCGTTCAGACTCGGCATAGTTGCCTTCGCCGAAGTGGTGATAACGCACCCGACCCTGCGCGTCGATGAAGTAATGCGCGGGCCAGTACTGGTTGTTGAAGCCGCGCCAGATGGCGTAGTTGTTGTCGATGGCGACCGGGTAGTCGACCCCCAGATCGTGCACGGCCTTCTTCACGTTGCCGATATCGCGCTCGAACGCGAATTCGGGGGCATGTACGCCAATGACGACGAGACCTTGGTCGCGATATTTTTGTGCCCACGCCTTCACATAGGGCAGCGTGCGCAGACAGTTGATGCAGGAGTAAGTCCAGAAGTCGACCAGCACGACCTTGCCGCGAAGGGCTTGCGCGGTGAGCGGTGCCGAGTTCAGCCATTGCACGGCGCCGTCGAGCGAGGGCAATTGGCCCTCGACGGGCAACGGTGCGGGGGCATCGGCGGCGGTGCGCAGCATCGCATTGCCGGCGGCCACCGGGGCAGGTCCGTTGGCGTTGGCGTTGGCGTTGGCGTTAGCGTTGGCGCCAGCATTGGCTTGGTCGGCGGGCGACGCCTTGGCAACGGCGGTGTCGTGACGACGTGCGCCAAGCTGGTCGACGAGCTTTTGCTCAAGGCTTCCCGTCGAGGCCGTCGAGAGTTGCGCAAGCACGCCAGTGTCGAGACCCAGCGCAATGGCCGCGACGCCGGCCAGCATCAGCCCACCGAGCGCACGACGAATCCATTCGCCTGCCCCGAGCGAGCGCTTCATGGCAGAGAAGACGCGTCCGCCGACGATCAGAGCCAGCCCGAGCGACGTGGCGGCACCGGCCGCATAGGCGATCAGCAGGAGTGTGGTGCCGGCGCTTGCGCCTTGTAGCGCTGCCCCTGTGAGGACCAGGCCGAGAATCGGGCCTGCGCACGGGGCCCAGAGCAGGCCGGTGGCAATGCCCAGCAGGAACGACGCCCCGGGACGCGGGCCTGCGGCTGCGTTGCCCGCGGCGGTGCCGTCACCGCGCGCAGACTGCGATAGCCGGTCGCCCAGCGACACGAGCGGATGCGTGAGGCGTTCGGCGAGTTTCGGGAAGAGCAGCGTTGCACCGAACAGCGCAACGAGGGCGAGGGCGAGCCAGCGGCCATACTGGTTGGCCTGCACGACCCAGCTTCCGCCGACGGCGGCGAGCGTTGCGACCAGCGCGAACATCAGCACCATGCCCGCGAGCATTGGCAGCACGCTGCGCGAGAAAGATTGACCGGCTCGCGAGAAAACGAACGGCAACACCGGAAGAATGCACGGACTGACGATCGTCAGAATCCCGCCGAGGTAGGCAAGGATGAGCAAGGTCATGAAGCGCTCCTTGAGCAACGCCCATCGGCCGGGCGACGCGCAGGGTTATGAGACGCCCCCCATGGCTGAGGGCGGGGGACCGGGCGGCTGACCGGGCGGCGCACCCCGGTCGGGAGTGGCGTTGGCCACGCGAACGCGATAGTCATGCGGGTTGCGGATGGAACGTCATGGCCAGGCCGTTCATGCAATACCGCAGGCCTGTCGGCTTCGGACCGTCATCGAACACATGGCCCAGATGCCCGCCGCAACGCCGGCAATGAACTTCCGTGCGTACCATGCCGAAGGTCGTGTCGGTGTGTGTCCCCACCGCATGCTCGAGCGGCGTCCAGAAGCTTGGCCAACCGGTGTGGCTGTCGAATTTCGTGCGGGAAGAAAAGAGCGGCAGTGCGCAGCCGGCGCACGCGAAGGTGCCGGCACGGTGTTCGTCGTTGAGCGGACTCGAGTAGGGGCGCTCAGTGCCCTGTTGGCGCAGGATCTCGTATTGTGCGGGTGTCAGGCGCTTGCGCCATTCGGCGTCGCTGTAGGCGACCTCGAAGTGCTCGGGGGCGTTGGTGCGACGGGCGTCGTCGGCGCGTGCGGGGCGTACCAGACGCGATCCCAGCCCGGCGGCGACAGCGGCGGCAGCGGCTGCCGCTGCCGTGGCGCTCAACAGGAATGCGCGGCGCGACGGCTTGGTGCCGGCGCTTGCCGCGACCGCGCGCGACGGCTTGCGCGAATGATTATCGGAATAACGCATGAAATCCTCCGGTCAGTAGGCCGATCCGGCGCGGGGCTCGCCCACCGCCGCCTGCGCAGGGGAGCGGGGCGGCGGGGCGCATCTCTGAGCAGGAGTCCGCGCTGGATCCATGACTCAAGGGTAGTGCGCAGGTGGTGGCAAAGTCCTCACGTAAAATTAAACAATTCGTGATACCTCACGGCGCGTGAACTGCGCACAATGGGGCCTTCAAGACTCATTTTTCCGGGAGCGTTCCCTGCGATGGAATCGCCGCGCCGTGTTCTGCTCGTCGAAGACGACGTGCATATCGCCGACCTGCTCACGCTGCATCTGCGCGACGAGCGATTCGAAGTCGTGCACTGCGCCGACGGCGACGAAGGCCTTCGTCGGTTGTCCGAGGGCGGCTGGGATGCGCTCATCCTCGATTTGATGCTGCCCGGCGTCGACGGACTGGAGATTTGTCGTCGCGCGCGGGAGATGACCCGCTACACGCCCATCATCATCACCAGTGCGCGCGCGAGCGAAGTCCACCGGATTCTCGGGCTGGAACTGGGCGCAGACGACTATCTGGCCAAGCCATTCTCGGTGCTGGAACTGGTGGCGCGGGTCAAGGCGCTCATGCGGCGGGTCGACGCGCTAGCACGCAACGCGCGCATGGACGCGGGCAGTCTGGCGACGGCGGGCTTGTTCATCGACCCGATTGCACGCGAGGCGTCGCTGAGCGGCAAGCGGCTCGATCTCACGCCGCGCGAGTTCGATCTGCTGTACTTTTTCGCGCGTCAACCGGGCAAGGTGTTCTCGCGCATGGATCTGCTCAATGCGGTCTGGGGATATCAGCACGAGGGCTACGAGCACACCGTCAATACGCACATCAATCGCCTGCGCGCCAAGATCGAAGCCGATCCGGCGCAGCCCACCCGCATCCTCACCGTCTGGGGACGAGGCTACAAGTTCGCAAGCGACGGCGGGCCCGACGGCTTGGGCGCCGACGCAGGAGCCGCATGATGCGCCGCTGGAATCTCACCCTCACGCAGCGTCTGTCGGCGGTGTTTGCCGTGTTGCTGCTGGTGTGCTGCGGCACGTCGGCGTGGATGCAGGTGCGCGCCAATCGCATGCACGAAGCCGAAGTGATCCAGGGGCTCTCGCGCGGGCTCGCGGAACATATTGCCGCTAACGCCCAGCTCATGGACGCGAACGGCATGAAGCCCGATGCCGTACGGCGGCTGTTCGGGCAGCTCATGGTCGTGAACCCGAGCGTGGAAGTGTATCTGCTCGATCCGCAGGGACGCATCACCGGTCATGCCGCGCCTGAAGGCCACTTGCGGCGCATGCAGATCGATCTCGCGCCTGTGCATCGCCTGCTCGATGGCGAGGCGTTGCCGATCTATGGCGACGACCCGCGTAATGCCGACGTTCGCAAGGTATTCAGTGCCGCGCCGCTCAGGGTCGATGGTCGCGAGGTCGGCTACATCTACGTTGTTCTGCTCGGCGAGGCGCACGACCGCTTCGCGGCACGCGGGGCGACGAGCGCTGCGCTCAATACGGCACTCTGGTCGATCGGATTGGTGGCCGCGCTGTGTCTGATTGCCGGCCTGGCGGCGTTCGCGCTCATCACACGGCCGTTGCGGCGCTTGACGGATTCGGTGCGCGAGTTCGATATCGATGCAGCCCCGGTGCCGTTGCCCGCTGTGTCGGCCGATGAACTGGCGTCGCAGCAGGCGCGTCCGAACGACGAGATCGTGGTGCTCGAGCGCGCCTTCCGGCAAATGGTCGAGCGGCTGGGAACGCAATGGCGCACGCTGACGCGTCAGGATCAGGAACGGCGCGAACTCATCGCCAACATCTCACACGATCTGCGCACCCCGCTTTCTTCGCTGCACGGCTATCTGGAGACGCTCTCGCTCAAGGACGCCACACTCACGCCTGCCGAGCGGCGGCGCTATCTGGGCATTGCGCTCGACCAGAGCCGAAAGGTCGGCGCATTGGCGCAGTCTCTGTTCGAGTTGGCGCGACTTGAGCATGGCTTCGTGCAGCCCGAGGCCGAGCGCTTCTCGGTGACGGATCTCATACAGGACGTCTTTCAGAAATTCGAGCTGAGCGCCGAGTCGCGCGGGGTGGTGCTGCGCGCGCAACTCGCGCCGCAAATTCCGGCCGCGCGAGCCGATCTCGGTCTGATCGAGCGCGTGTTCACGAACCTGCTCGACAACGCCTTGCGTTACACGCCGTCGGGCGGGGAGATCACGGTGGCCGTCGCGCACATCGGTGCAGAGATCGAAGTGCAGGTGAGCGATACCGGCCCGGGCATTCCCGAGAGTGCGCGCGAAGGCCTCTTCGAGCGCCCCTTCACCGTGGGAGGCGCGCGCCGCGAGGGCGGGCTGGGACTGCGCATCGTGCATCGCATCCTGCAACTGCACGGTCGGCGCATCACGTTGGTGGACACGGCCGGTTCGGCGGGGCAGGGCGCGACGTTCCGGTTCACTTTGCCGACGTGAGCTTGCGGTCCATCGATGCTGTCGGTGTTGCATCGAAGTAAGTCAGCTTGCGCACGAAGACATTGGCGTACGGGTCGACACGCTCGCCGGGGGCCGCCGGCGACGTGATCACGACGCGGACGACATTGCCACGGCGGTCATGCCGGTAGTGGTACTCGGAGACATGACGCGCTCCGGTGGCGGCGTCGGTGCGCGTCACGCGCATCAGTTCGTGACGCGGCGAGTATTCCGAGACCTCGTTGTCCCATGCCAGCGCAAGCCATTGGCCGTCGATGAGGGCGGCGGCACCGTTGTCGCGCACGATGCGGCGGCCGTCGGGCTTGCGCTCCACGCTCGCGAATGACCGGTAGGAGACCACCTTCGGCGCCGGGCGTGCCTTGCCGTCGGCCGTGATGACCTGACGCGCTTCGTTGGGGGCTTCCCATTGACGCGAGAGCGCAAAGCATTCGTCGTCGAACAGACGCGCCTGCAGGGTACCCGGGCGATGGCGATGCGCGCCGTTTGCGGTGGCGACCCGGCGCCGTGTCCATTCGAGGTGACCGTCGCGCGCCTGACGCACCTGCTCCCTCCACGTCGCGCGATGGGCGGTGCCGTGCACGATCCAGGCATCGGCGCCTTGCCAGTCGACCGGAGCCCCGTCGATGCTGCGCAACCGGCCTGCGGCGTCATAGGTATATCGACCGCGGTCGGTGCTCGCGAGCAGGTGACCCTGCGCGTCGAAATCCATCACGAAGCGATTGCCGTTGTCGAGCGGTCCTACCTTGCCGGTGGCGCGGTCGTAGCGAGCGATGAAGCGCGTCTCCTCGATACGGCGAATGCCTGCGGGAATGCCGCCGAAGTTGCGCATCAGGTCGTCTTCCTCGCGCAGCGAGGTCTGCACGCACCACGGCAGCGGGGCTGACGCTTGCGGGGCTTCAGCCGCAGGCGAGGCCGGCGCGGGCGCGATGGTCGACGTGCGCGCTGCCGGCGCGGCCTCCGGGGCGGCGCGCGGCGCAGGCGCGCTGCACCCGGCAAGCGCTGCGGCCAGCAGGGCAAAGGCAAACGCGCCACGCGCACGACGCTCACAAAGCAAGGAACGGACAGGTCGGACAGATGAAGCTGACGTCATCGCAAGGGATCGCCGAAGATATTTTTCCCGCGATTGTACCGGCTCCGAGTGGTGCATCTGCGACATCACGCGGAAGCGGCCTGTCCGGCGCGTTGTCGGTGTGTTGGATAAGCAGGCACGCCACCGAGACGCCACCGACACGCGATCGCGCATCATCGAGCCGAATCGGGCCGAATCGGCGACCGCGCCGACGCAAGGCGCACGGCGGAGCACTTAAACGTCGCTCAGCGCTCGTGGTGCGCTGACCTGTCACCCCGAATCAAGGGCGCAGCAGGATGGAGCCGCTCGTCTCGCCGGCCTCGAGGCGGCGCTGAGCCTCGGCCGCCTGCGCCAATGGCAGCACTGTGCCGATGTTTGCCTTCAAACCGCTCTGCAATTGCTTGAACGTTGCCAGCATCCCTTCACGATAGAGGTCCGGATCGGACATGAAGCGGAAGACGCTGGGGCGCGAGAAGGCAATCGAGCGCGCCGGTCCGATCAGCGCGGGGTCCAATGGACCCATGTCTCCCGCGACTTGGCCAACGCTGGCGACCATGCCGTACGGCCGGACCGTGCCCAGCGTCTGGAGCAGCGTTTGGCCGCCGATGCCGTCGATCGCGTAATCGACGCCACGGCCTTCCGTCAGCTTGTGCACGGCTGCCACAAAATCGTGTTCGCGATAGAGGATCGCCTCATCGAGGCCATGTCGCTTCGCCAATGCGGCCTTGGCTGGCGAGCCGACCGTTCCAATAACGCGGGCGCCGAGGGACTTGGCCCATTGCACCAGCACCAGGCCCAGACCACCGGCGGCGGCATGCACCAATACCGTATCGCCCGCTTTCAGTGGGTAGACATGCGAATACAACATCTGGGTCGTGATGCCGCGCAGAAGCAGACTGGCGATGGTGTCGTCGGCGATATCGTCGGGGATCGCCAGTGCCCGGTCGGCGGGCAGATTGCGCGCGCTCGCGTAGCCTCCTGCGGGCGGTCCTGCGTAAGCAACGCGCTGTCCGGGAGTCAGCGTGTCGACACCGGGCCCCACGGCTTCAACAATGCCGGCTGCTTCGACCCCCAAGACGGCAGGCAAGGCCGGCAAGGCATAAAGGCCCGTGCGGTGATAAATGTCGACGAAGTTGACGCCGATGGCCGTGTGGCGAACACGAATTTCCCCGGCGGCCGGTGGCGCAAGCGTTACGTGGCGCAGGGACAGTTCGGATGCGTCGCCGTACTGTTCGATGAAGACTTGGGTGGCTTGTTGCGGCGTTGCACTATCAACGGATTGGCGGGACATGGCTGTTTTCCTGTAAGTGAGCTTGCAAGTGAAGCGTACATTGAGCAAAATCAGTCAACAATTCCCAATAATTTGTCATTTGCTGTGCAAAAATACACAGATCGTTCTCTTCCCGAAAAGCATCCCCTACAGTGGGACGACGTCAGGTATTTCCTCGAGCTGGCGCGTGTGGGAAGCCTGTCGGGCGCGGCCCGTCGCCTTGGCGTCGAGCATTCAACGGTCGCCCGGCGTGTGGAGGCACTGGAGCAGGCGCTGGGGATTCGGCTGTTCGACCGCTTGCCGAAAGGGTGGTCGTTGACCCCCGAGGGCGAAACACTGGCGACCCATGCGGCGCGGCTCGATGACGAGGCACAGGCGTTTTCCAGGGTTGCACTGGGCGTGTCCTCATTACAGGGGACGGTCCGCATTTCCGCACCACCGGCGATGGCTGGCCATTTTCTGGTGCCCAGACTGGCCGGCGCACACGCTCAGTGGAGCAGCCTGGAACTGGAAGTGATCGGCGAGTCGCGCGATGTCAATCTGGCGCGCGGGGAGGCAGATTTGGCCGTTCGCATGTCTCGGCCGACAGCGCCAGGACTCGCGGCGCGATGTATCGGCGACATGGGTTACGGCCTATATGCCGCGCACGGCTATGCGGATCGTGCCGAAGCGGAATGGACGTTCCTGGGCTACGACGACAGCCTTGTTCAAGTGCCGCAACAGCAGTGGCTGAACAAGGTGGCGGGAGAACGCCGCTTCATTCTCCGCAGCAATGACCTGTCTGCCCTGCTCAACGCAGCCCGAGCGGGCCTTGGAATTGCGGCGCTTCCCCATTTTCTGGCAGCGGAGGATTCCGCGTTGACGCTGATTTCAGAGCCGGCCTGCCCCATCGCGCGACCCATCTGGTTAGTCATGCATCCAGACGTCAAGCGCTCGCCGCGGGTGCGACTGGTTGCCGATCTGCTGATTGAAATCGTCTCGCAAGCGCAAGGGATGTTGTCGGGGAAGTGCGCGGAAACGACGGGCTCGCGCTAACACTGAGGCAAGCGCCAATCGCCATTCGCCAATGACCAATCACCAGGAGGGCGGGGTAATGTCTGGCGAACTTACCGACGTGCGCGCCGGCAACGCTCAGAGCAGTACTTGACGTCCTCCCACACCCGTGCCCACTTCTTGCGCCAGGTGAATGGACGGCCGCAAGACTGGCAGATCTTGCTGGGCAGGAACGACTTGCCGTGCAGGGTCATTGCGCAGAATCTGCGCGCTCGTGGGTCACCCGGACAAGTGACATGGTATCGACCCCCAACGCTTGCGCACGGGCCACGATGCGCTTGAGTTCGTTCGGGTCCATGTGCTTGTCCCTTGCCAGAATCCAACAGTAGCGCGTGTTCGGCCCCAGCACCAATGCCCAGCGATAATCGGGATCGAGCGCGGCGACATGGTAACCGCCGTAAAACGGTCCGAAAAACGACACCTTCAGCGACGCGACAGAGGGCGAACCGGTGAACTTCGCCTTCCCGGTCACCTCCCGCCAACGTCCGCTCGCGGTGTCGAAGCCTCGATTCACCACGCGGACAGTGCCGTCCGGCTGCGGCGTATAGGTGGCGGAGACATCGGACATGCCGCGCTCAAAGGAGTGATCGAGGCGAGCGAGTTCGTACCAACGTCCTTGGTAGCGACGCACATCGAATGGCGACACGGGGGTGACGCCGGGCGGTGGGTTCGTGTTTGCGCAACCTGAGAGAAAAACGACGATCAACGACAGGGCGCCGAGCAAGCGTGACCCTATTGAATTCCTGGCGTGAAACGCGTTTGCCATGACCGTACCTCCCTTTGTGGATGGTGATGATGTTGTCGGAACGCGTCGTATACCGCGTACGTTGACATCGAATGCTTGCGCGCGTACTGGAAACGCTGGGGAAAATTTTTAGTATTCGAGCATCGCCCGCAGCCTTGCAAGGCCGCGACGAATCCAGCTTTTCACGGTACCTTCCGGCACTCCTAGGGTCTGCGCCAGTTCCGAATACGTGAACCCGCCGAAGTACGCGATCGTGATGGCCTGTCTTTGTTGCGCGGATAGCGTGGCCATGGCGAGTGCAAGTCTTTGCCTGTCATGCTTTTTCTCATGGACATCGGGTGGGGACTCGGCATCCGAGGGAAGTGACGACATCAGTGAGTCATCGAGCGTGGCATGCTGACGCTTGCGCAAATAGCTGATCGCGCGATGTCGGGCTACCGTCAGTAGCCATGGCAAGACGTCGCCGCGTTGCGCATCGAAAACCAGTCTGCGCTGCCATAACGCCATGTAGACGTCTTGAAGCAAGTCTTCGGCCTCAGCCCGATGGTTGACGATGCGGAGCAGCGCGCCGAACACGGCCGACGAGGTGTGCTGGTACACCTGCGCGAACGCTTGCTCGTCTCCACGCTGAGCGCACGTGAGCATGTCCGCCAGAGTCGCGTGATCCGCATGTGACGACTGATGGGGGACATGAAGCGCTCGGGGCGCTGCCGAACACGTGCTGACAGACACATCCTCCGACGAAACACCGCAGATTTCTGCGCTTGTCGGACAAGCGTGCTGGCAGATCTCAGTGATTGTCATGGTGGCGTCTCAGAAGCGGATTCTGCTCGATCAATGCATTACGGGGAACGTTTCGGCATTAATGCAAGGAACTCGCGGCGCAACGCGGGATCCTCGAGAAAACGTCCGCGCATGACACTGCTCACCATGCGCGCCCCATCGTCCTTGGTGCCGCGCCAATGCATGCAGAAGTGATCGGCTTCCATGACGACGGCGAGCCCGTCCGGCGCAATTTTCTCTTCGAGCAAATCGGCGATCTGCTTGACGGCTTCTTCCTGAATCTGTGGCCTTGCCATGATCCAATTGAGGAGTCGGGCGTATTTCGACAAGCCGGGAAGATTTGAGGTCGCATCCGGCAATATGCCGATCCAGGCGTGGCCCATGATCGGGCACAGATGATGGGAGCACGCGCTCCTTACCCGAAGGGGGCCGATCAGCGTGAGTTCGTTGAGTTGGCCGATGTTGGGAAACTCCGTGATCGCGGGCGGTGGTTCATAGCGTCCCGCGAACACTTCTCTTACGAACATCTTTGCGACGCGCTTGGCGGTCTCTCGCGTGTTGTGGTCATTGTCGACGTCGATGACCAGCGCGCGAAGCGCATTCTCGATGTGCGTCGCAACTTCGCCTTGCAATGTGTCGACATCGCCTTCGCGCAGAAAGGCCGCGATGTTGTCATTGGCATGAAACCGGACGTTTGCGTTTCGCAAGCGTTGCCGGATGACTTGCGACAACGGGAGGCCTTCCGCGGCGCCTTGGGTGATGGCGGGTTGGGAATCGATAATCGCGCCCATGAGGTTCTCCTGAAAAAAATAGCCGCCGCTCCGATTTGCCGGTCAGCCGTCGTGGCGCTCGAAACCCGGAATGGGCCAGCCTTCATGCTTGGCCACCGCGGCCAGGGCGTCTTCGAACATGGCGACCGCTTTGTTTGCCGCGTCACCGAGGTGCTGATGAAGCAAGGCATCCGCCGGCGAGCGCGACTGGCAAGCGTCGCTATATCGCTCGAATGCCGAAATCTGCAGAATCAATTCGGCAAGATGCTTGGGGCACTCGCAGGCGATGGTCGTAGACCTGGAGACCACCTGCGTGAGCATTTCGTTGTCGAAGCGGCGCGGCGACCTGAGCCAGACTCCCTCGCTGGCCGCGCCGCGCGAGTCGCTCTGACGCAACGCTTGCAGAAACTCGGAGATGATGACGTTCGCCTGGAGCAGGGCATTGGGCGCTCGTCTGAGTTTGATGCCTTCCAGCTGCGCGAGGTCGGTTGCCCGTCGCGTGCCGAAGGAGTAGACCACGAGCATTTGCTCGCATTGGGCTTTCTGCGCAGCCGCGATGAGCGCAAGGACGCCATCTTCGTGGAGCGCCTCCACCCACATGACGATGCAATTGGCGCTGGATTCCTTGCCGTCGGCGGAGGGGATTTCTTGAAGGGTGTCAAGCCGGATGCCCTTCACGCCTTGCGGCATATCGAGCGTCGCGCTGTCGCCGAATCCCACGATAAACAGATTCGTCCTGCGGGCAGGTTCGTCTGGAGACGCCGATTCGCTCCTGCCGCTCGCCAAGTGACTCAGTTGTTCTCCGTCCAGGTGAGCAATCGAGCCAATGGCGTGCCCTCGGTCAACCAAGGACTTGATGGTTCGGAGTCGGTGGACATCCACGTCGGAATACAGCCGCTGACCCGAGGCGCTGGTGGGCGGCGAAACCACGCCATATCTCTGTTCCCAGATGCGCAACGTCGCAGCGGGCATGTCGACGAGTTTTGCCGCCTCGCCGCTTCGATACCGTCGGACTGTATCCACCCTATCCTCCACCGTTGGGGCGCCGTCGTTGAAAGGTCATCATGCGCTCTAAACTTAACGCAAATAACATATTGAGTCAATAAATGTAACTCAATATGGTAATTATGTGTCTATATGAGTCGGTAATTGGACTCGTTTTGCGGGGAGCTTTGATTTCGGTCGGCGCGAGGGAGCTGTCGTTGCCACGAGTCCTGAGGTCAGGGAAATCCGAGGTGTGTGCGGCGCGGCCGAGCAGTGCGAATTTCCGGTGGATCACGACATGTTCAGGTCAATTGCGAGGCAAATGCATTGCCCGGATACTTGGGCGCGGCGGCACCCTCGATTTCGTCCTCGCATGCGGTGACATCGCGGATCGGAGCGCAAGTTCAGTCGAGCCCCGAAATGTCGTCGCTAGGGGAAAGCTGCGTTGCAAGCAGGTTCAATGCAATGGGAGGCGGCATTGACCGCCCAACGCAGGCAGCGCTATGACTGGTTGCGCCCGCATCGATTCAACGACAGGCGGTCCACACCATTGGCAGAAAAAAGCGCAACGCCGAGTTGGGGGTTGGTTGTCGGTGTCGTTGCTTAGATCTGGAAGACGAGCGGCGTTCCCCGGCCGGATTGTGCCGGGGGCGGCAGGCACAATCGGACCCGTGTGGTGCGCGGTTGACTCGTCGCATTGAGGGGCGACCATCCAAGCGATGCCGGACCCGGCGCGCTAATGGACGTGCCGATGATGGATGTCGGGAAAATGTGCATGCGTGTGGGTCATCGGTTCGTGCCGGTGTGGATGGGTATGTGGCTCGCTGCCGTCCCACGCAAAGTCGTGGCTATGCTGGTGATGCTCGTCGTGGCGATGCCGGTGGTTGTGGTGTAGGTCGCCGTGCGTGTGCACATGTTCGTGGCGCTCGCGAATATGAAGCCAAACCCCTATGGCCATGAGGGCGGCCGCGGCCCAGAACGATAGCGGTGGTATTTCCGGCCACAGAATCAACGATAGTGCAACGCCAAATAATGGCGCCACTGAAAAGTACGCGCCGGTCCGCGCCGTTCCAAGGTTACGTAACGCGACGACAAAGAGCACGAGGCTTACGCCTTATCCGGCGAAACCTGTGAGCATGGTCGCAGCGATCCCGACCAAGCTTGGGAGGTGGGCGCCCAGCACGAGCGCGATGCAAAGATTGACGGAACCTGCCACAAGCCCTTTAACGCAGGCAATGACCATTGCATCATTCGTCGACACTTTGCGCGTCAGGTTGTTATCGATGGCCCATGCAACGCAAGCGCCGACGATGAGGAGCGCACCTGCCGGCACGCCAGCAACGCCGGGCTGCCAAGACAGCGCAGCGCCGCCAATCACAATTGCGACCATTCCGAGAAAGATCTGCAAGTCGACATTCTCGCGAAACACGACCCACGCAATAGCGGCGGTAAGCACGCCTTCCAGATTAAGTAGCAGCGAGCTCGTCGCGGCAGGTGTTGTGCTCAGGCCGAGCATCAGCAGCGCTGGGCCGGCTACACCGCCTGCGGCAATCGCGCCAAGAAGCCACGGCACCTCGGCCGCCTGGATTCGGCTGTCGTTTTTCCGCTCGTCGTCGGTGTGACGAAGGCGCTGGATCAGAATTCCGATGGCGAGCCCGACCCCACTGCCGAGATAAAAGAGTCCCGCGACCATAAACGGCGAGAGCGACCCAAGAAGTGCCTTGGCCAGTGGCGTAGTCGCACCGAAAAGTGCGGCGGCAAGGAGTGCCGTAAGAGCGGCGTTATGACGTATGCGCATCGAATCGAGGGAATTCTATGTGACATGATTTCACATTCTACGCGCCCGGTTCAGTGAGCTGGACGACGGCGTGAACTGCTTGCGATCGTCGATGGACGACTATACCGTCGCGATGCGGGTGATACAGCGGAAGCTCATGAATCTTCCGGCCAGCCAGACGTACTGCGCAGAAGTCACGGCTTTGGCGCGTAGCTGCAACCAACGGATGCCGGCCCTCAACGCGAAGTCCAATGGCTCGATAAATACCTTCAGCGGCTCGTTTCGCTGCGGTTCGGGAGTTATCAGACAGACGGGCGGAACGCGTGTGATCGGTTTCATGGCGATGAACGCCCGGTTCGAGAAACACAGAGGCTACCGGCGTGGTTGCGCGCAGGCGGGTCGATCAACGGGGGACGATTCGCGCGGGAGACACGATAGGCCACGGGGGCCGCCAGCACGCCGCTTGCTGCGATGTAGATCGCCGGTGCGCTCAGAAGGCCCGTCACGTTGATCAGGTAAGCGCATACGACTGGCGCGGTCCCGCCCAGCAGTGCCGTTGCGAATGAGTAAGTGACGGCCATGCCGAAGTCTCCCCAACTGTGCTTGAACAGGTCGGGCAAAATGACGAAGATCACGCCACCCAAGCATCCGGTCATGATGCCGAACGCGGCCTGAGCAGTCACCAGTGCGGCGAAATTGCCCTGCTGCAGGATGTAGAACAGCGGGTAGACGCCAATCGCCAACGAAACGATGCCAGCGACGGCTAGCCTGGATGCGTCGACGAAGCGAGAGATGTAGCCCGACGCCACCATCGAGACGAACAGGATCAGTAACGCTGCGACGTTTGACAAGCGAGCGTCGCTGCTGGATATGCCGAGGTAACTACGCAAATAGCTCGGCATCCACACGAACAACGAATAGATGGCAATTTCCAGGAATGCGACCAGGATGAAGGCTTGTACCAGCGGCGTTGCCGAGCGTGCATGCGGCGTGAGGCGCGTCTCCTGCTTCCGATCGACCGCGATCGATGACCTTAGAAGATAAATCAGGATGGACAAGGGCACGCAAAGAAGAAAGGGCCATCGCCACGTATCAGGCACATATTCGGAGAAGGGCGAATCTGCCAAACGTAACGAATTGGCAACGTGCGGGAGCGCGAAGATCGTCCCCGATGCCAGCAACATTCCAAGCAAGCCGCTACCCGCTGCCAGTGCACAATACAACCCTCGATTCCGACTGTCCGCGCTAAACGAGACGTAGTAGCCGCTGAGTGGCGCCTCTCCGCCCGCGCAAAAGCCCTGCAGGACCTTCAGCAGCAACAACAGAACGGTCGCAACATATCCCGCTGTCTGATACGTCGGCAAGAATGCGATCAGCGATGCCGGGATCGCCATCCCAAGCAGGCTCAGCTTTAGCGCTGAACCTGTACCGCGCCGATTTCCCATGAGTCCAAAAAACAGGCTGCCGAAGGGACGTGCCAGATAACTGCTCGCGAACACGAGAAAGCTCAGCATCAGCGCATTCTTGTCACTGGAAGCTGGAAAGAAGAGCCGGCCGATTTCCAATGCCATGAATGCCGTGAGAGAGAATTCATACCATTCGACCGTATTTGCCGTTAATGCGATTTTTAATACTGGATTGAATTTCGGTCGCATGGCATGTTTCGCTTGAGGGTGAGTATGGCGTGCGCAAGATCGCCATCGACAATCTTGTTCCGCAGGGCCGCGCAATGACACTCGACGGTTCTATCGGAGATCCCCATGAATCTGGCGACCTCCTTATTGGAATAGCGCTCGGACCTGAGCAGGAATGTGCAAATCTGTGCTTCAGTGGGCAGAGACAAGAAGTGTGTATCGACACCGAAGAAAACCAGTGATCGCTTGATCGCTTCTGCAACTGGATGGAAATGTCGGTAAAGCTGATAGATCGAAATTGGCGGAAGTGTTCGCGTCACGTCGTGGCGGTAGCTGACGATGCCGAGTACCTTCCCATGGAATCCGAATATTGGGAGTTTCGTCACTTCTTCCATTTGCACATCGCCGCATTTATCGATAAAACGACCTCTCCGGATCGTGGGTGATTTGCTTTCGCGGACGGCGATATCAAGCATTTCAACCGATCTTGCATACTGCCGTCCCCATTCCGACTGGGGGAATGAGATGTCCTGGATTCTCAGTCCGGTGATGTCCCTCCAATTCTCGATTCCAAACTGCCTGAGATTGTGATGGTTGTTGATGATGAATCTGCCGGTATCGGATTCTTTAAGACTCGCTGAGACCGGGAAATTTTCTATCAGGCCAATAAGTTTGCTGTCGGATTTCATCATGAGCGCGGAGTGTTTGATCGGCCCGGAAATAAGTGACCTTCCTTTACGCATCTGACCTCAGTGGTTAGCACGGATGTTCACATGAAACGATCCATGAATAATTGCCCTGGCATTCAGGCAGACGCGATATCGCCGTGTCGATAGACGGGGCCTTTTGTCGCAAGCTCGGCGCGCAAAGCGCGACAACAAGTCACGATCTTCCCGACCTGCTCCGCTCTGCCTGACCACTCCCCCCGAGAATCGTCAACCGTCAAAATCGGAAATGGAGTTCTCGTGTCGAGGCAAGAGCGTTACGACAACGTCGTGGGTTGGGCAAAGAAAATCAGAAAAGACCTACGCAGAGGCGATGCGGATAACCCGCGGAAGGTGATACGTCCGCCGGGTCGAGTGGCGTTTGCGGGATTTGCCGTATGGCAATGTGCGAAGGGCGCCTTTGTCATAAAGGGACCGGAGGCGACAGACGGCAGGCCGATATTCGGAAATCCGGGGCGACATGTCCGCATTGCCCGTCATTCCGATTTTGCGTCGGCATGGGCGTGCGCAATGAAGGTCGGCTCGTATGGCTTGGTGATTTATGCCGAACCTGATGGAACCGTGTTCGTCGTCGGTTAGTCGGCATGCCGTGACACACCAGGTCGATATCACGCGTTCCGCGGTCGAACACTGGACGGCCTGCGCGAACGCGTAGGGCGGTTCAGTTGGGTGTCCTGGCGCGCCTGCGCCAGTGATCGTGTCATTTATCCGGTCGGCTCGATTCACCGGAATCTGTGCCCAAGTCACATGACGAGCGCGTCGCATGGTGCTATGTGGCTGATTTTTCGATGTATTTTTTACGGTCAAGCACGATGGACTCAATCATTGTTGAGCTGAATTCAAGATTCGCTGCTTCTCGATATGGTGTCGAGATTCATTGGACGTTGAACCGCGCATGACGCCAGATCAAAGTTCTCTGGCTTAGTCCTTCCCGCAACTTTGAACTCAAGGTTCTCTTAATTTTGAACTATACGGCGGTTGAGTCGCTGCACATTGAACTTTTCTGACCCGATCTCCTGCCTTATTTGGGGGGAGTGCGGCGTAAGCATGGGCTACGTAGAGAATCTAAAGTACTCCGGTTTCCACCTGCCATTTCAGACAGATTGGGAAAAGTCCATATTTCATTCCCCCAAACTACGTCCGTCGGCTGTTGCGCCGCCTGCCTTAACTCCCCTTTTGTCAAATTTTCTCGGATTGTATGGTTCTTGTATGTGTAATTGCTGATGCATAAGAGACCGCCTTCCGCAGTTCCAGAAGCTCGGTAGGAAATTACCGCATCTCAACCGATCCCGTTCTAGATCATCTGAGAATAAAGAGACGAATTCATATCTGATTGGTTACAATTTGTTACGAGTTGTCCATGGACGACGGCAATCGTCACCCTCATCGGCTGATGAAGATGCATTGTCGGAGCGAGCAATCTTCCGCGGAAAATCCGCCACTTGGGAAGTAACGTCAATGGTCAGGCAAGTGGGGGAATGAGGTTTGATGGATGTGCTCAAGATTTGGTAAAGCACACAAACAAGTGAGGTTTGATTGATGGCGATACTGAACGCACGAAGTGCTCTACCCGAAGTTCACATGACGGATGGTCTTCGCCTCGCCTGCGAGGACTATTGCCACTACGTAAAATTCATACTCGAGCCAGCAAAGCTCGATTTCGAGCAAGATCTAGAAGGTGGTGCGGTTTCGTTGCACAGGGCCTTTGGAGCCAATCTTCTCTTGGCGCACAGCGTCGACTACCTGCTTGCCATACGTAAAGAGGCCCGAATGGGTGCGCAGCGAAAGGACCTCGTTAAATCGTTCGATGCGAACTTCGCAGTTGCTGGTGCATATCTCGGCAACCGAAAGATGGAATTGATCGATGCGGTCAACAACGCCTTAAAGCACATCCGGATCGATCCGAAGAGGTACAAGGATCTGCGATATGGGGAGGTCTCATTCAAAAGCCTGGTCGAAGTCGACGGGCGCGTTATGTGTCATCTCGAAAAATATCGATTCGACTACTGCCGCGTTGTGCTCCGTCCGACTTTCCGCGCTTTGTGTGGTTGGGAGTTTAGAGAGGTCGAAGATGTTTTTTTGTTTGCACGAGGAGATATCCGTGTTGGCGATGATGGATATTACTCAGACATCTATGATCCGGACGATCCATCGACCGCGATCGATAGAATGATTGAGATCTGCTCAAGTCCGTGCAAGAACTGTGATGAGGCCGCAGACGATTGCCAATGCGCTGAATGGGTGTTTGACGATGAGAAAGGGCGATTCGAGCCGCTGGTCTCAGTATCGGAGGGGGAGTTCAACTCAATCATGGACCAGATATCGCCCTCGTACAGCAGGTCCTGATTATTTGGTTCTTTCCCTTACGGCACCGTGCAGTACCGGCTCGAAGGAAGGCACGCACGTCGTGCCATTCATTCGGCGCATACAGTAGCCATCATTCTGCTGCATTCTGCTGGAAACATGGCAGAGAAAGCGCCAGGCCCAATCGTCCGCGACTTGGCGGCAATGACAATTGGTTAGACGGATCGGAGAAAATGAATATGCTTGCAACCCAAGGTCGTACTTGATGTGAGCCTCGACATTCCCGACGGTGTGGAACGGGGTGAGATCGGTGGTGTAATACACCGTGATGCAAACTGTATCGTGCTTTCAGTCGATCATTTCTGACTCGAAAAAACAACAAAGGGACTTTAGTTGGAGACGGGGAATACGACAGCCGCTGGCGCAGCGATCGCTACTGGCGCGGCAGCGGGAGTAGCGAATGCGGGCTATGTTTTCACTGCTGCGGTTGCAGTTGCCGAGGCAGCAGGCTTGACTGGAGCGGCTGCGACGTCGTCGGCGCTCGCGACCCTCGGAGGTGGGGCAGTTGCCGCTGGAGGGGGGGGCATGGTGGGTGGGATCACGGCGATCGCCGTCGCGGCGGCATGGCCCGCTGCGGGTGTGGCGGTCGCGGTTTTTGGCGGATACAAGCTCTATACCTCTCCCACAGTCAGGGGGTGGACCAAAGGCCTAGTGGGCAAAGTACACGGGAAGAATGATGATTTTTGAAACTTTTGAGCACAAAGGCGCAACTGTCCAAGTTCGCCTTTACGACGATGACGAGCGCTTCGTATTGCGGGCAACCAATGGCACTGGGAAACCGCGCTACGTTTACTCCATCGCCAAGATCGATCAAATTGAGGCGGGTAGCTTATGAATCCGCGCCAACATGCGAGCAAGCAGACCAAGATCGAGAAGCGTCTGAAGAAGGCGAAATTCGATCAGAGACACGGCCGAAAAAATGGTGCGCAGCGCGTGAAAGAGCATGATAGGAAGTTGCTCGCTCACGTCATGAAGGCTGACTAGGAAAAAAGTCGATGTTTGATGATGCGCAACTCGTGATTGTTCGCGGCCTCCCTGGCGCAGGAAAGTCTACGCTCGCACGGGAGATTTCGCTGGAATGCCGATACGTGCATCTTGAGAACGACATGTATTTTGAAGGGCCTTCTGGGTATGCCCATGATCGAAAGCAAATGGAGCATGCGAAGCGCCGGTGCCTTTTGGCTGCAAAGCGGGGCATTTCCGGCGGCGGGCGTGTCGTTGTGTTCAACGTGTTCGCCAAGACCTCTCACATGTGCGGGTACCTTGCACTGTCCGAGCAAGTCGTGGTGATCCGACCATGCCGTGGGTCATGTTTGAGGCTGAAGACGGTACCGGTCTCACAGAGTCGCGCTTCTGGGACCCGACAACCCCGAGTCACGCGCAGACGCGGCCCGCATGATGAAGTTGTGGAATGACGCGCTCGACGCGCACTAACTGAGTCGGAAAAAGAGGCGATCGATAACTTCAAGTCGCGCGAACAGACAACTTTTCAGGCGGCGTAAGCTCGGAAGAGCATAAAGGAACGCTCATGAATCTATTCACCTACCGCGCTTACTATTTCTACAATGGGCCGTCGCTGGCTGACCCCTTTCGCACCGAAAAGACTGCTGACGAAGTGGCCCACGCACTGAACCTTTTTCCGACCGAGTTAGCGCATTTCGTGCCGGAAGGCTGGGTAATTCAGAAGCGCGAGGGTTTGGGAGACGCTGATTCGAGCTACGTTACGGTGGCGACCTCTGCGCCGGCGGAGGAAGTTCACAAAGTAGTCGCCCAATGCCTCAATCGGCTAGACCTCTTCGCTGACAAGATTAAGGCGGGATAGATAGGAAAAACACGATGTACGAGATCTGGGTGGTCGAGGAAAACGGCAAGCGTGTTTTGGTTCGTGACGATGTTGTCGACTCGAAGCATGCGAGTGATCTCGTACAGGTCGCCAATCGCGGTGCCGGGCGGCGCATAAGCAAAATTAGACGTTTTGAATTTGCGGCGTGAACAACGGAAAATGGGGAACAACCGGAGGGAATCATGCAGCACAAAGGCGATTTGATTGTTGACGGCGACCACGAGACCAGGGGACAGGTCACTGGTACGACCTACGTTCGCTCGGGCGGACGATTGATAGTGAACGGCCAACTCGCAGGAGGCTTGATCATTGAACAAGGCGGGGCTGCTGTTGTGCATGGGCAAGTCGCACGAAACGTCATCAATAACGGGACTCTGACGCTATACGGGCAAGTGGCGGGCAAGGTAATCGGCCACCCTCCCGTGAATGCCGTCGGTCCTAACCAAATTGTTGGAACCGACTTGGAAGTGCCTTTCCATGGGACGACAGTTTCATGGACCAGTAGCCAATAAGACCTGGACAACGACAAGCGTGGCGATGAGAAGCTGGTCGTGGAAGCGTTTTGCGCGCAATTGATTTTTGAAGGCTAGTCGGTGAGCACGGATGTGAACCATGTCAACGTTGCCGGGACTCTTAACGGGGATCGTTTGTACGCGGAGACGAACGGGCAAGAACGGCCCGCTCGACGTAGACACACTTGCGCCGGATGCCTGACGCAGATGTTGGGCGCGCTCGCTTTGATGTAGTGGTACCGTAATCGATGTTGCGAGCAGCAGCGCGGGTTTGCGTCACGCTCTTGCGTGATTGAGTTGCACGGAATTGGGGATCCCGTTCAAATGTGTCGACACCACTGGGATTTTGGTGGAAGGCGAACGGGGAACTGAAGCGGTCAGGCAGATCAAGAAAATATTCAATGAGTACAGCGACCACTTTTAACTTCACAGTAGACAGTGCTCTTCTCCGAGAGCTAGGTGAGAAGCTGGTTTCGACCGTTCATGTCGCATTGTCGGAACTTGTCAAAAATGCTTACGACGCTGATGCCACTGAGGTTCGGGTAAAGATTGAACCGATGCCGAACGGAGGCCCGAAGATTGTCATCGAAGACAACGGTAGTGGAATGACGCCCGACGAGGTTGCCAATTTTTGGATGCGCATTGGCACCAACAACAAGGAGTCTGACCCTCACAGTCGCCGCTTTGGGCGGCCACGCACTGGGCGCAAGGGTGTCGGACGGTTCGCATGTCGGCGGTTGGGACGGCAACTTGAGCTGCAGACAATTGCCAGTACAACCGGAGCGGGTGGCGAGCAACAAAAAACGATCACTAGCGTGACGTTCAAGTGGGGCGATTTCACGCCCGGCAGGTTGGTCGAATCAATCCCCTGTGAAGGCACTATTCAAATTGTTGATGACGTGCAGGCAACCGGAACTAGGTTAGTCATCTCTGATGCGGACGTTGACGAGTGGCAAATTCGTGGTTACGACTACGTTCGTCGGCAGTTGGCAGTCATGGCAGGAAACTCGGGAACTTGGCGCGAGCACTTCGAAGAGGATCCTGGCTTCGATATTGCCCTGGATGCTCCCGGAGTCGCTTCGGATTCGATCAACCTTCGTGAGCGGGTAATCGATGCGTCATGGGGAACGCTGGAGGCGGAGGTTCGCGCCGATGGCTGTGCGCAATTTACGCTTCATGCCTTCGGCTTGGGCGGCAAGAGGACGTATGTTACTGGCCCCAGGTTTGGAGACATTTACGGGGCGAAACTACGTGTTGGCATCTTGCCCGACTCCAAGGGCGACGGAGTTCGTGAGCCAGCCCTGCTCGCAAATTACGTGATCCATAAATTGATCGACGATTGGGGCGGTGTCCAGGTCCGCTACAGTGGTTTTCGAATGTACCCCTACGGCAATCCTGGCGACGACTGGCTGGAAATCGACGCAGACCGCGGTCGGCGGCAGGGCCGTCCGGGTGATGAAGAGGCGTTCCAGTTTTCGAAAACGGTTCTGGGAATAGAGCCAGCCCGAGTGCTGTTGAATATGTTGGGCATGCGCAACTATCTTGGGCACGTTGATGTGTCGGCGGACATTGCCGGCTTGGAGCCGCGGCTGGATCGACAGGGCTTTGTTGAAACTCCGGTCTTCGAGTCCCTTCGCAGGTTTGCTCGGTTGGCCATTGAGTGGGCGACTATCCATCGAGAGTCCTACATTCGGCAACGAGAGATTTCCAGTACGCGAGACGCGATTGCAAGCCTTCCGCCGGCTCTCCAACTCGACACACAAAAGTTTGAAGCCGAAGTTGGGCCTCGCGCCGCTCAATTCCTCCGACAGCAGATTGGACGATTGGTGACAACGCTTCCTGAGGAGGAGCGAGCCCAGACAAAACAATCACTTTTGCGGACGGTGAAGGCGCTAGAGGCGATCAGCGAAGAGAGCCTTAGTCAATTGCGGCATCTTCGCTTGGTCGCGTCTGCATCAACGCTGACGCTCCTTTTTGCTCATGAAGTGCGTGGTGCGATGTCTTCGTTGGGAGCGGGGTCGGCGCGCTTAAGAGCTTTGGCGGGAAAAATTCCAGGGCACGAAGCTGAGTTGAGCGCGTTAAGTTTGCAGCTTGGGGCTACTCAATCGCAGCTTTCCCAACTGGTCGATATGACAGGTATTGTGGGCGCCTTCCGTAGCGATCAGCGCGCAGATGACGTCAACCTGAAGTCTGCGGTGGATAAGGCCGTGGGCTGTTTTCGATTGTTGATTGATAACTATGACATCAACGTTGATTCAGCTAACGTCAACATCGCTACGTTGGTTGGTCCCTTCGTTGAAGGCGAAATATATTCCGTACTGATCAATTTGTTGTCAAATTCGATCAAATCGTTGATCGCGGATGGGGGCTCGCGGAAGAGCATTCGCATCTGGGCAGAAGAGTTGGGCGAGAAGGTATTTTTGAGGATTGCCGATAATGGTATGGGGCTCGATCCCGTGCATTTCTCGGACGTATTTACGCCATTTATTTCCGATCCAAACGGCTTGCTCTATGACCGGTTGGAGGAGCATGCCAATCCGGAAGACGCGACTATCTTCGGAACTGGTAGCGGTTTGGGATTGTCGATTGCCCGCGACATCCTTCGTGCCCGTGGTGGCGATATTCAGTTCATTAATCCGGATGCTGGATGGTCCGCATGCGTGGAGGTAGAGTTGCCGTGAGCATTAAGTTCAATTTTTCGTGGATCGATGACAGGCCTGATCGGTTTAATAGTTGGGACGGCAGCATGCCCGGTCAGTTGCGCGGCGAGCAAGTCGAGGCTACGGTGAAGGGGATCGAGCTGACCGAGAATTTCTTGGCTGAGTTGGATGCACAAGTGGACAGTTGGGTAGACCATCCACCTAACCTGATCCTTTTAGATCATGATTTTTCCAAGGTGCCGAAAGCCAAACGGCCCTTTGGGATGCACGGTTCTGCGCTCGCACATTTGCTGCGCTTGAAGCTTCCTTCGACGCCAATAGTTTGCTTAAGTGGACAAGCGATCGAGTCGGACGACTTCAATGCCGAAGATATATCCGAGTACACGTATCTTGTTCCGCTGACCGAGGTCAATACCGAAGCCAACCTCGAAGTGATCTTTGCGATTGCACAGGATTTCGGGTTGCTTTGCTTTCCAGACAAAGAGCCGATTCGAGGCCTGTTGATCGATGCTCTGGGGGCACCGCAAGCGGATCGCGATGCGCTCTTGAACATATTGCCCGAGGAGTTCGAGGGCACCTTCGTACATAGCACTTCAGCCCACCGCGTAGCTCGGTGGGTTCTGAATGTACTTATGAAGCGACCTGGGTTCCTATGCGACTCCCTAGAGGCGGCAACTCTCCTCGGATTGACGGAGACCGCCTTTTTGGTAAGGGTAAAGGATCGGTTTAACGATGCGTTGTATGTTGGCCCGTTTGCAACGGAGAGTCGTCCCTTGTGGTGGGCATCTTCATTGACGGATGTCTTGTATCGAATTCTCCCCGATCACGTTAGCTTAATGCCGCAGAGCGCGGGGAGAAAGCTTGAAGGTGTGGCTGAACACGATTTTAGTGTTTGTGCCGTCTCGGGGCTGCAGGGCCCTTCGCCTGACGTGATTGCCTACGTGGACGCCTCGAAGTCACGGCGTGTTCAGGTACACCATCGACATACTGTTCCCTTCTCAAGCGAAGAGGGGGCGCTGCTTGGCTTTTCGTCGCGGTTGCGGCTGGGCAAAGGCGGGGGAAACTAAGATTGATTAAGTTTTCACAACTAAAAGAACTTGAGTACGCGGCACTTAAGGGGATTATGGTCGAGTCTTCTTTTGGCCGCCTTAGCTCGTTGAAGGCGGCGGCGTCTAAGGCGCATATCGTTCCCGCCGCCACCTCGGTACCAATCGACTTTAATTTAAGCTTTACGCTTCCGACTCGACTACGAGAGGATGGAGCGGTTGCTGTGGAGCGGGAATTCCACGTTGGGTGCTATGGCGAGGCGACGAAGGGCAAGGATGAAATCTGTCAACTTACTTATAGCGTGTTGATCGGTGCCCATGGACCGCCTTCTAAGTACGTAGCACGAAAATTTCATTTTGACTTCGAACCGGTGGCAGCTAGGAACCTAGCTGAGCCTAAGCCGACTTTTCATCTGCAGATGTGTGGGAAGTTGAGCGGGCATCATGAGGACGCGGGGTACGCGCCTGGTGATATTGCGCACTTATTGCCTGCATGGTCGCAACCAAGAATCCCTGCGCAACCGATGTCGCTGGCACTGGTGCTCAATTGGCTATTCATTGAGTTCGGCCGAGATGCATCAATTTCCGCTGCCCGCACAAGTCCGACATGGCGAAAACAGGTGCGGGCAGCGGAGCGCACGATCTTGGGGCCTTACTTCCAAAGTTGCGCGGATTTTCTGTCTCAGCAGGCCAATGCAGACGAGTCGTTCTACGCTAAAAAGATATACGAGGAACACTAGCCAGCGCGATTGCGTGTTGTGATGCGGCGGCGATTTAGAGCAATGCGATGCGCGCGAAGTTCTGACATCGTTGCTGCGTCCAACAGGCCCGGCTGAAGAAAAACCAATGCGTCCGCGTATTGGCTCGCAGCCTCCAACTCCCCGGCAGACACCAGCTTGCCCAGTTTGGTGCGAGCTTCCAAGAGCTCCCGTTTAGGCAATTTCGGCAGGGTATGAGGGATGGACAGCTTGCGAACGTCACTCGGCTCGAGCTTGATCCCACCACTTCCGCGCACACGGCCGAGGACCTCCGCGGCAAGCCGGAGTGGGGTCGTTAGGCTCAAGATCGGAAGCCATTGCGCCAGACCATCTGCGCGGTGAGTCGAAATTTTATAGAAGGCATTTGAGCAACTAATCCCGGCGTCGTTTCCGATGATGCGGGGATATTCATGACTCAGTGACCCGATGAATGCGTCAGCGTCTCGTTCATAGCTGCATCGATACCAGATATCGCGCTTCCCAAATGTCTTGTTCTCGGCGATCTCTTCGTCGGAGTATCGAGACAGGAACTGCTTGATCGCGTTCGGGAGCCTTCCGGTCGGAGGCAGTAGCAAATACGGTACGTTGGCCGACGAGTGCTGGGATTGAACGTCAGGCAACCAGATGCCGCTAATTTGTGACGAGCGCGTGAGCAGCGGAGCGAGATGTTTGTGAGCGATGCCGTCGTTCGCCCAGGCTGACAATGGGCGAACAAACGTCCGGATATCTCCGACGACTTCGCCGATTTGCACGGACGCTTTAGATCCCAGTTCGACAAGGACGTCTTCATGAAGCCGAGCCAGCGATGCCGCTGCCACGTCCCTTACGTCCGTCGTGGTGACGACGTCGTCATCGTCAAGCATTCCCACACTTGTCACGAGCTCACGAATGTTTGTAATGTTCCGCGCAGCAATCGGCGTAGGGTTTTGCAGCGAGCGCGGAGCAAAGTCACTTAGCAGGAGCAGCGAGATACGCTCGCCCGCCCCTGCTTGGATAAACATCTGCTCCGTTACGTGAACAAGTTCGACCTTCCCAAAGCGAGTCCGAATGTGAGCGAGCAACGGCTTAGCGTAGTCTGCCGTACCGATGGCGTTCGGTAAGAGGAAGGCCATTCGCCCTCCCGGGCGCAGGAAGCTCATCGAGTGGAGCAGAAATGATGCCCATAGGCTGGCCATCCTGGGCAACGATGGCAGGTACTGTTGTTGGATCTTCGCGGAGACGATGCGTTGTTCTTCAGTTTGGCGGTGATAGGACACGAACGGCGGGTTCGCGATAACCGCGTCGACGAGAACGGCGCCCGAGGTACTTTGTAGGAAGTCCTGCTTTTTGAAGTGTCCGTCTGGATTGTCAATGCCCATCTGGACCAAGTGTTCAAACGCCGCGGGATCAACGTCGTAACCGTACAGCTGTGCAGACGGCGTTGCGTTACCAAGGGAGCTGAATATACTGACGGCAGCCGACAGCAAAGCGCATCCGCCAAAACTGGGTTCAAGCACAGTGTCTTTGGGTGAGCGGATCGCCCATCCTGCAAGCCATTTGGCTGCCTCAGGAGGCGTGTAATAAATCCCGAGGGCTTTTCTTCGTTCGCGGTCGTGCTTGCTCTGTGAGACGGCGCCGGTCATCCCCGCCGAGCGAAAATTCTGATTATCGTTTTGCACGGGTCTTCCCTGCCTTAACGGGCATTTCGGGGTATTCGGCCTTCGTTTTTGACGCCCGCGTAATCACGACGGCCTCATTTTCGGTGTCAAGGTCGATGCAGACGCTGTCACCAATGTTGAGTCCGAGTGTATCCAGAAGATTCTGGTCAAGGGTTACCCGACGAAGCTTCTGGATTTTTACGGAACCGAATGATACTTTTTTGAGTGCCATTCGAGTATTTTCTCATAATTATATTAGTATCTAAAGATACTTTTTTGTGGCGTGAATTTGCGAGAGAAGATCGTGCCAATGAGGCTGCATGACCAACTGACCTCCCCTCTCTTAACCGAGCACCTTAACCGAGAGATTTCCGGCGCTAAGGTGTGCGAGTTGGAACTCGCCCGGAGTCAAATCGCCTAATGAGCCATTGAGGGGAGGGGGCAACATTTGGGGCAAATCAAGAGGTCGTTAGGCTAACATGGCGTAACGAAGATGCTGCGACAACATGAAAGCGGGGTATGCTCCTTGAATCCAGCAAGAGGGATACAAGACGGTCTCCGCGATGGGCCCAGCGTGACGGAGTAGTGAAGGAGGTATCCATCTTGAGGATTGATGCCGTTCTCTTCGATGTTTTCGGAACTCTGTGTGACATCCGCCGCAAGAGGCATCCATTCTTGGCTCTGGCAAAACGGACCAGTAGTCCACGCTCGGTTATCGAGATGGCGATGACGCGAGACATTTCAGGCGAAGACATTGGTAGGCGATTTGACGTGAGTTCTGGTGAAGTTCGCCGTTTTACTGCTGAGTTGCACGATGAGTTGGCTAGTATCGACTTGTTCACTGATGCAGATGCTGCACTGCGCACACTTTCGGCGTCGGGCGTGAAAATTGGTTTGGTGTCGAACTTGGCGAAGCAGTATGCGGAGCCCGCTCTTGACCAATTGCCGATTAGACCGGATGTCTGCATTTGGTCCTTTGAGTGTGGCTGGCTTAAGCCCGACGCGCGTATTTTTGCGCTGGCGTGTAACTCGTTGGAAACGAAGCCTGAGAACGTGCTTATGGTGGGAGATTCGCTGTTGGCCGACTACAGAGGCGCTCGCTCGTTCGGCATGCAAGCCGTTTTGGTCGACCGGCAAAATACGGCGCCGGAGGACTGCATCAGCGTACAGTCGCTCGGCTCGATACTATCCATCGTCAACGACTCCAGCAGCTAGGCCAGCGCGCGTAGGCACTATCGCTGGTGTGACCGCCTTGTGCTGCAAATGAATGCATGCTGTTTCCCCGGTGCTCATCAGGTTTTGCAATTTTCGGCGTGTCTTTTAAGGTGCCGTACAAAGCGTCGGTAAAGTTGCGCCATCCATCGTGCTCGCTCGGGTTGGGAGAGTGCATGTTGCATGGCATTCATTTGCGGTGTCGCCACTCCCATCAGGGGAATCGATCTGCGATGGCACCAGATTAAGAAATCCAAAGATAGTCGCTCTTGTACCGGTGGCATCAGAAAATAGCCTCTAAGATACGCCGCGACGTAAGCTTTCTGAGTCGCTAGGGCCAGTTCAACGTCGCATGATTCCGATACGTCCTCTCGGGGCGCCATTCCTAAGTCAGCATTGCATTCTGCGCAGAACCTCAAACTCGTTGCGTGGGTTCTGCTCGCGACGCGTTGCGCTCGTAAATAGCCGGCGCACTTCCAGCATCGTGTGCACATCTTTACCAGATGCGTCGAACAAAATTCCCAATGAATGACACGCCAGGCGATGCGTAGGTACGGCTCCTCGTCTTCGGCCAAACATTGTGGGCAATATGCATAAGTCCCCGTGCCATCCGGTGCTTCATGCCGAAGGACGAGGCGTCGCGCGGATCGCGGTATATGTACGAATGTTTTCGCGAGTGGTGCAACGCGCGTGGCCGGGATTTGTGTTCCGCGAATGAGAATGCGAACGTGCTCCTCGGTCAAATCAATGTCTGGATCCGACATTCGCGTGATATCCATCGCGCTGAGAATATCGCGAGCGCTTCTTTGATGAAGGTTGCACAGCCGGTAGAACCACGATGCCGAAGATTCATCAGATATCGGCTGAGGTGCGACGAGCAGCGACGGCAATTTTGACATGAGGTCGTCACTCAAAAAGTGCAAGTTGAACTGAACGCTGACCTGCCAACACGCGTCCGGAGGCGACCGGGCGCGTAATTTTGAGCAGCAGGGAGTCAAGCAATTGTCGATCGGGGACCGTTGTAGCGTCTTGCCTTATCGCTTCAATTGCAGTTCGCATCGTGCGTCTTAATAAGATTCTTCCGTTGGCCAACTGCTTTAGCTCATCGTAGGCCGCCTCGGTGACTTGTCGAGCAGTGGTTGAGTCCACGATTCCGTTCGATGACGTGGCGATCGATGGACGTTTTGTACTTGCTCGATTGCCCAGAATCCAGATCAGTCTGAGAAATGTGTCGACGGAGATGGCATCGAATCGTGATATCCAATCCGACTCAGGATGAAGTCTGAACGTTGTGAAGCCGAGTAACGTTTCGATTTGTTTGCAGATTGCCAGTGCACCGCGCGGCGCTGGCTGCATGACTTGTATGTGATCAAGGAAGTCGCTCCCACATTCGCAGGTTTGTAGATTCTTTCTGCGCCATGACAGAGTGCGGCCGCATCCGCATCGATCTATGAGGGCGGTTTTGTGGACGGTACAACAACACACCAATGTAATTGACCATGATGCGCGTGCGTGTCCACCTTCTTGCAAGCAGAGCGGGCATACCTGGGGGTGTGCTTGACGAAGGTGCTTCGCTCTGTGGAACGTATGAGACAGAAATTCGGCTTCAACGACGTTGCCGCGACGGTGGCGTGCAACGATTGCGTTGGCCACCTTGAGCGTTGAGGCTCCAAACATGAACGCGAGCTCTGACGCAGCGGAGTTCGGAAGATACCGATGACCCGGTGAAGCTAGGTGGGATGCCAACTGATGGAACGTCAGCGCGTTCTGCGTTGCCATTCGCAACGCATACCCAACCCCGTCTTCACCGGGCCAAATTTCGTCGATCAGTGGAAACGGTTGTGTTCCCTCGCGCAAGAGCATCATACGAATGGGTTTTCTCTTGACGTGGCTGGTCCGAAGATTTGGTAAAAGGCTTGGCGAAGATGATCTCTACAAACTGCGGGCTTTTCGTCATCAACGGCGATCATGGCCGACTCGATTACAAGGCCTTTTAGTAGGCGGAATACTCCTTGGCTTGCAATGAATAGTTCGCGAGAGCATTCGCTACTAAGGTTGCTCAGATCGACGTCTGGACAATTTTCGCTATAGGCTCGAAGTACCCCCTTCCACTCGGCGTCGTGCTTGAAGGGGAAGAGGCGGAACGTGCCGGATATCCGAGCGCTGATTTGCGGGTCGGCTTCCTGAAGCGCGGCTAGTGCTTCCGTGCCCGTGAGGAGGACTGGCCTTTCTGTCACAGACATGATGCGCTTTAGCCAGTCGTTAACCGTTCGCCTAACACCGTCTTTCCCCGCCAAGAACACATGCTGGTACTCGTCAATGACGATAAGCTGGGTCTTTCGTTGTGCAATCGCAGTGACCAGGATGTTGTTGACGGCAGCGTTTGTGCTCTCAGTCGTACGAATTGTGATGGGGTAATCGAAGCACTTGAGCAATTCCCTTTGAATGTGCGCAACTGTGGGAGCCTCTTTCAGCGCTGCGACGAGAATGGAATGTGGCTCAAGGAAGGACCAGCCGTAGGCATTTCGTTTCAGCAAATCGACCAGCAATGATTTGCCGCAGCCGCTAGGTGCAATCAAAGCGACCCCACGTGGTGAGCTGAGGTCATTCCCCAGTTGGATAATTCTTCCAATGCCTTCGACGACTTGAGTGAAGGCCGAGTGGGTGATTACCACCTGCTCCAACTTACGTCCAACGGTCAGTGCTTTATCGCTATATGGCATATGTCACCTCAGTATTTGCTGGGCTTTCACAGGGGGGCGGAAACACTCGAGACCGCGTGCGATTCACCTTTCATTGAGGAGAAAAGTGGTAAACGATGGAGTCGGCTGGTTGGAAAAGCTCAGTTGGTCGTCGGGAAGAATAGTCTCGGGGCGAACGCTCTGAGTTGAGCGTTGTCGAGGATCCAGCGCATCCACAGAGTTCCGGTTGTGTGTCTGGCCAATACGTCGCGACTCCTTCAATCGTTTTCCGGAGCGGATGGCCTGATTCCAATGCTCCTGGAGCGCAAGTCGGGTGCGTCGAAGCTCACGCTCCGCATTCGCCTGGGTCAGGTGACTTTTTGCTGCTTGGCGGATCAGTTTGTGTTGCGTCAGCGTCAGGCCCGTGGCGTATTCCTGATTTTTCGCTGGCACTGTCACCCAGGTTTTGTCTTTGGGGTGTTGCACGTAGATTTGACCTAAGTCGTATGGATCAAGCTTGTATGTCGCCTTGAATTTGGTGCCCACAGCGTGACGCATTCTCCGGAGATCGTCGCTCGCGTACTGAATCCAGTTGCATACGATTCCGTTGTGGTCAACCGTGCTGGTCTTGGTTATCCCCGCAAGAATGTCGAGGCTTGCGTAACTCTCCACGAAGACGGGAGCAGGGCAACTGTCGAGTCCTTCCAAATAGAGGTCAATGGGACGAGCGAGCTTTCGCTGATTTATCGTAAAAGGGTGAACGTCCACCACCCATTTCAGAATTCCTGCGCACAGGTCACTGAACGTCACGCATGCTTCAGATTGAGGATTGATCGGATCGGGGTGCCTGCCGGGCTTGGATGGTTTTCCAGGGTTAGGGAGTTGTTGGCAGATCTCACCGATAAAGCGCTCAATCACCGGCTTAAACCATGGTTGACGTACCGGACAGTATTCGATGTCCATGCACAGGTCGATGCCGATTTGTTTGAATTGCTCGGAGTGGCAAGCCCGTGCGTTGTCGACCACAAGTGTTTCCCACAATCCATGCGCATGCCAGGGGTTGTCGAGCTTTGCCGCCCCGACGATTTTGTCTTTTGGTTCGATGGCGATTTTTATACTTCTGATCATTCGCGCGAGTGATTCACCCTCGAACGAGATGAAAAAGCTATTGATGTAACCGCTGTAGGCGCATGCGAGCAACGTGAGCGTTGGGCGTCCCAGTGGAATTCCTAGGTCGTCGTCGATCACCCACAGGTCGAGCAGTGTATGGTCCATTTCGACGCGCTCGAGCGGGCGTGTAGCGTACTGTCCCTTTTCTGCAAATCGCCAGGTTGCCCGGGCGCGCGGCATGCCAAGACGGATTCTGTCTCGGTCGTAGGGGGAAACCTCTGCCGCGATTCGGCGTACGGTGGAAGGGCTAGCGGTTGCCTCTTCGATACGTAAGTCCCCTCTATTTGCCGCTTTTTCTAGCTCATTCGCCGCGAGCGCGTGGGCCATTACTAATGTGACGCCTGCTCGTTTGAAGTAGTGCCGCTGGAGCACGTTACGGATGATCTCAGCCGTACGCACTGACATTCGCGGTGACGACTCGCGTCTTGCCGATTTGGCAATCAAGCTGGCAGGATCATTGCCGGAACGCTCGTGCATGCGCATCCAACGCATTACGGTTGATGACTTGGGCGGAAGCGGATCGCCGATCTCGTTTGCTATCTCGGGGATCGCAAGGCACACGCGAGCACGTTGTCCTTTCGTTATTCCACGTAGCCTTAACGAGCGGACATAAGTGTGGGCACGCAAATATGCGTCTTTCTGTGCATTGTTTAGCGATTCGGGGCAAAACAGTGATTGGGGCTCACCGGTTGGACTTGAGGAAGGTTTTTCGGTGGAGGGGCGAACGATTTTCCATTGCCCGGTGATCACATTGTGAGTCAGCGAAGATATCTGTACGTGGCGGACTCTGCCTGTCGTCTGATTTTCCAACTGACACGTTTGGTTATCGAGAAGGCGGCGCAACTCCCAGCGAGCCTCCCCTATGCCGACGACAAGCCCCGCTGCAAGCGAATATGTTTTGCTCATGGCGCTACTCCCACGACGCTCACAATCTCGTCCAACCCGAAATGCAGTGAGGGACCAACGCGAAGGCGTCTGCGCCCTATCAAATGCAAGATTGTCGCGATCGGAACATTTGCTCGTTCGGCAAGTGACGCAATTGTTAAGGGGCATGTGGATGAGGCGGCAGCAATGTGCATTACTAAGTCAAGCGTCGTCTGCGGAATTTGGCTGCGGGCGTGGCGCAGTAACACAGCGGCACGTTCATGTCGATTGTCGCTGCGGATGTATTGCTCAGTCGCGACCATGAAGTCATAACCTGATGCGCGCAGCACTGCTCTTGCTTGCGCAAGTAACTGTGCCGTTCGAGGGCTTCGCGCTCGTGATTCCGGTTTGACCTCAACGATGAGGGGTACCTTGCGGCCAATGAGCAAGAAGTCGGGGGTATAAGTTCTATGATCCCCAAGGTCGACCTTGAACGGTTGATGGCTTATCGCAGTAACGTGCGGTTCAAATAGCGCTACTCGCGCAAAGTCTCGTTCGAGCAGACTTTCGTATTCGATCCGGTTTGGTTGAAACCACGGGCAGGGGATGATACCGACGCGTCGATGTGGCGCGGCAGAGACGAGCGTTCTGGCGGCAGGCATGGCGTTCTCCAAGCAATACGAGACCGACTCCCCGGATGGGAAGTGTTCAGAGGGCTTGACTTTGCCGCGAACGCCACCAATACTGAGCTTGTGTAGGGCGCGTATCGAAAGATGTGCGCGGCGCCGTCAGGTCCTTTATGGGCTTGACGGCGTTTTTATTTGTTCATCGCGATCTCCCGTTTGCGGTAGCTGCCGATGGACTGACTCCATCGACATCGGAAATCGGCTGTACTCGCCGCAGTAGGCTGATGAATTCGTCCAGAGCCCTGATATCAGCCGGCGTCAATTTGGGGATTACTTCGGATAGTCGCGCACATACGTCGTACGCAAATGCCGGTGTTCCTGTAGGTGGGAAGTGATAGCGCTGTGACTGCTGGAATGCCCTTCGCAGAAGTCGCCCTTCTTCGTCAGTCAGCTTTAACGCGGAGATCGTTCGATCGACCAACTCCTCGTCCTTTGGCAGTTTCACGCCACACTCGATCGCAGAAATATAACTCTGGCGGTATCCCACACGTGCTGAGAGCTCTCCCTGCGAGATTCCTAAAGCGGTTCTTGCTGACCTGAGTCGATGTGCAAACGGAGTCATGGGGACACCTCTCCACGTCGGGAATTCTAGTTAGCCTAGGTCGAGAATTTCTCAAAATCAAGAGAATTCGTGGTTTTGTTTCTCCTTGGAGGTATGAGATGTGCTATACATTTCAAGAAAATTTGATTGTTCGAAATTTTCTTGCTTTTGAGGGGGCGTCCGCGGCCTCACACACGTTTTCACGCGGGCACATCTCGTACGCGTACCGGTAGGGCGGGCACGCTTGGCAGTTCAATTCGATGCGCATGAACGGGCGTTTCACTGTTTCTGCAAGGCTTGTCATCGTTCGGGAGGGCGAGCAAAAGCCCGCCTGGCACATGGTTTTGTTTGAGGCAGGGCCGCATGCGCATAGCGATTTGCTGCACAAATCACGTACCTGTTCGTCACTTCGGTCGTAGCAAACGGGGGTGCCCATCAAGGGTGAGAGCTGCGGTTGCTTCCGTACGTCATTGATTTCATAGGGTTTGTGTCGACTGCCGATCTGGCGAGTTCAAAGTTGAGTGAACAAAGTTCAAAATTCAGTGAATCTCGACATATGGATAAGGGAAAACCCCGAGTCTTGAAATCGTCAAACCCCGTCCCTATAATTAGCACTCGTTGGCGCAGAGTGCTAACGCCATGAATTCACCGAATATGCAAATGACTGCATATTTAGGTTTTGTCGATCTCACAGAGAGAAAGAGGAGCTTGTAATGAACCTTCGTCCCTTGCATGACCGCGTTATTGTCAAGCGCCTGGACAACGAAACGAAGACCGCATCGGGCATCGTGATCCCTGACGCCGCCGCTGAAAAGCCGGATCAGGGCGAAATCCTGGCGGTCGGCCCGGGCAAGAAAGACGATCAAGGTAAGTCGATCGCACTCGACGTGAAAGTGGGCGACCGCGTTCTGTTCGGCAAGTACGCCGGCCAAAGCGTGAAGGTCGATGGCCAGGAACTGCTGGTCATGCGTGAAGAAGACATCATGGCCGTCGTGGCCGCCTAAGTCTGTCTCCCCCCAGACATCTACGTAAAGTATTCAAGGAGTTAATGCAATGGCAGCTAAAGAAGTCGTTTTCGGCGATGCCGCTCGTTCCAAGATGGTCGAGGGCGTCAACATTCTCGCCAACGCAGTCAAGGTGACCCTGGGCCCGAAGGGCCGAAACGTCGTGCTCGAGCGCAGCTTCGGCGGCCCGACCGTGACCAAGGACGGTGTGTCGGTCGCCAAGGAAATCGAACTCAAGGACAAGCTCCAGAACATGGGCGCGCAAATGGTCAAGGAAGTGGCTTCCAAGACCAGCGACAACGCCGGTGACGGTACCACCACCGCCACGGTGCTGGCTCAGTCGATCGTGCGCGAAGGCATGAAGTACGTTGCCTCGGGCATGAACCCGATGGACCTGAAGCGCGGTATCGACAAGGCCGTGACCGCCGCCATCGAAGAACTGCGCAAGATCAGCAAGCCCTGCACGACCAACAAGGAAATCGCACAAGTCGGCTCGATCTCGGCCAACAGCGACACCTCGATCGGTGACTACATCGCCAAGGCGATGGACAAGGTCGGCAAGGAAGGCGTGATTACCGTCGAAGACGGCAAGTCGCTCCAAGACGAACTGGACGTCGTCGAAGGGATGCAGTTCGACCGCGGCTACCTCTCGCCCTACTTCATCAACACCCCGGAAAAGCAAGTCGCGATCCTGGAGAACCCGTTTGTCCTGCTGTTCGACAAGAAGGTCTCGAACATTCGTGACCTGCTGCCGGTGCTCGAGCAAGTCGCCAAGGCTGGCCGTCCGCTGCTGATCATCGCCGAAGATGTCGAGGGCGAAGCCCTGGCAACGCTGGTGGTGAACAACATCCGCGGCATCCTGAAGACCTGCGCCGTCAAGGCCCCGGGCTTCGGCGATCGTCGCAAGGCCATGCTCGAAGACATCGCCATCCTCACGGGCGGCCAAGTCATCGCCGAAGAAATCGGCCTGACGCTGGAAAAGGCGACGCTCAACGAACTGGGCCAAGCCAAGCGCATCGAAATCGGCAAGGAAAACACCATCATCATCGATGGCGCCGGCGAAGGCTCGAACATCGAAGCGCGCGTCAAGCAGATCCGCGCCCAGATCGAAGAAGCCACGAGCGACTACGACCGTGAAAAGCTGCAAGAGCGCGTGGCCAAGCTGGCCGGCGGTGTTGCCGTGATCAAGGTTGGCGCTGCGACCGAAGTCGAAATGAAGGAAAAGAAGGCTCGCGTCGAAGATGCACTGCACGCTACGCGCGCTGCCGTGGAAGAAGGCATTGTCCCCGGCGGTGGTGTTGCACTGCTGCGCGCTCGCGTGGCCGTCTCGGGCATCAAGGGCGACAACCCCGACCAGGACGCCGGCATCAAGATCGTGCTGCGCGCCATGGAAGAGCCGCTGCGCCAAATCGTTGCCAACGGCGGCGAAGAAGCCAGCGTCGTTGTGGCCAACGTGATTGCCGGCAAGGGCAACTACGGTTACAACGCTTCGAGCGGCGAGTACGGCGACCTGGTGGAAATGGGCGTCGTGGACCCGACGAAGGTCACCCGCACTGCACTGCAAAACGCTGCTTCGGTCTCGGGCCTGCTGCTCACGACCGACTGCGCCGTCGCCGAACTGCCGAAGGAAGACGCACCGATGCCTGGCGGCATGGGTGACATGGGCGGTATGGGCGGCATGGGCATGGGTATGTAAGTCTCGCAAGAGACTGCATGACGGGCGTCGAAAGGCGCCCCGAATGCCGGGTCGCCGGGCTTCGCCGCGGAATTTTCGATTCAGCAGTTGAAGCCCGCACCAAAACGGCAACGAGTTCTCCGGAATTCGTTGCCGTTTTTTTATGCCTGCGCGTCAGGTCTGAGCTGGCGAAACGCCGTCATTGCCGCCTCGAATGCGCGGGGTGACGAGCGGTGTCGTGGCGGCGATCTCGTCCTGCATCCATTGCCAGAACGCGTGAATCGCACGCTCGCGCGGATGATTCTCCCGCCAGTTCACGTGATATTCGAGGCTCGGCGGTATGCGCACATCGCCGATTTGCACCAACTCGCCCGACGCGAGCGCATCGCGCACGAGCAGACTGCGTGTCGTGGCGACGCCCTGTCCCGCAATTGCGGCCCGCAAGAGCAATCCCGAATCGTCGAAAATCGGCCCGCGTGTGGGTTCATGCGGCGGCAGGCCAGCGGCGACTTGCCAGTCGCGCCAAGATCGATGCGCGAAGCGCAGCATCGGCAACTTGTCGGTATCCGCCACGGTAAACCCCGGGACCCGCGCGATCAGATCCGGGTGGCATACGGCGATCACGTAGTCGTCGAGCAGCTTGCGCGTAACGAAGCCCGTCTGTTCAACACGTTGATGCCAGATACCCACATCGACCGAATACGGGTCGGGAGCAGCGATGTCTGCGTGAATTCGCAGCATGAGGTCGATGCCGGGATGCTGTTCGCTAAAGCGGTCCAGCCGGGGTATCAGCCATTGCGCCGCCAGATCGGTCATCACGCTGATTTCCAGGCGCACCGTGACGGGCGCCGCGCCGGGGGCCCTGCCTGCCCGTGCCTCGGTGATCGCCTCGTCGAGTTCGGACATTCCAATGCGTACCCGCTCCGCCAGACGCGCGCCGACGCTCGTCGGGACCATCCGGGCACCCACGCGGCGAAACAGTGCCGTACCCAGTTGCTGCTCGAGCGAGCGCATGTGATGGCTCACCGCACTGTGCGTCAAATTCAATTCCTCGGCCGCGCGGGTGAAGCTACGGTGACGGGCCGCAGCTTCAAGCGCGCGTAGCGATTGGAGGGGAGGGAGTTGGGGAAACATGATGTCAAATTCTACTCACAATGCGAGCGCAAAGGTTTCGTTGGCTTCATGAGGTCGTTCCGCCGACAATCGATACCCAAGTAATTCACTAGGGTATGGCTTCATGTCGAAAGCACTTCGCATCTTTGTGCTGTTTGCCGGCGGATATTTCGTTTCATATGTGTACCGTGGCGTGAACATCGGGTTCGCGCCGTTCATGACGCGCGACCTCGGCCTCTCATCCGCCGACCTCGGGTTGTTGACGAGCCTGTACTTTCTCGGCTTCGCCAGCGCACAACTGCCTGCGGGCGTATTGCTCGACAAATTTGGCCCGCGCCGGGTGGGGGCGGCCGTGTTGCTGATGGCCGCTGCCGGGGCCGCGCTGTTCGGACTGGCGCAAGGCGTTGGTGCACTGATGGTGGGGCGTCTGCTCATCGGCGTTGGCGTGTCGGTGTGCCTGGGCAGCGCGTTCAAGGCACTGGCGCAATGGTTTCCGGTGGCGCGCCTGCCGTTGCTCAACGGTCTGGTGATGGCCGTGGGCGGCATGGGCGGGGTGGTGGTAGGTACACCGCTCAACTGGCTGCTCGGCCTGACGGACTGGCGCACGGTGTCGTTCGGACTGGCCGCGTTGACGGTCTTCATGTCGGTGGCGCTGTGGTTCGGTGCGCCCGAAAAGCCGGGATCGCATGCGTCGGGCGGGCTGTCCGAGGCGCTGCAGGGCGTTCGTCAGGTGCTGGGCAGTGCGATGTTCTGGAAGGTGACGTCGCTCTCCGGTATCACGCAGGGGGTCTTCTACGCGATGCAATCGCTGTGGATGGCGCCGTTCATGCGTGACGTTGAAGGACTGTCGGAGGCGCAGGCGGCCTCGCTGGTGTCAGTCGTGGGGTTGGCGATGATGGCCGGCAGCGTGGTGTTCGGCGCGGCGGCGCGCTCGCTCGAGCGCCGTGGCGTGAGCGTGTTCGCATTTTCGGGCGCCGGCATGCTGTTGTTCGTCGTGGTGCAGTTGCTGCTCGTGCTGCGCGCACCGATTCCGCCAGTCTGGCTATGGGCGGCCTACGGAGCTTTCGGCGGCACGGGCATTCTGTCGTATGCGGTGTTGGCGGAGCATTTCCACGGCACCCTGATCGGGCGCGTGAACACGTCGCTCACTCTCGTCATCTTTTTGTTGATCTTTTTGTGTCAGGTGGGGGTCGGAGCCATGCTCGGTGCGTATGCAGCACACAGCACGCAAGGGCATTTCTCCGCCTGGACGGTGCTGGTCGCGCTGCAGGTGCTGGGGGCGTTGTGGTACTTCTGGCCGCAACGTCAGACGGCGAGCAAGGTGGCCGCGACGTGCAGCGACTTGACGCGAGGGTGAGGCGAGATTGAGGTGAGATTGAGGCGAGATTGAGACCAGATTGAGGCGATATTGAGGCGATATTGAGGCGGCCGGATCCCGCAGGCTGCGCTGCGGGGTGGCTTTCGCGGGTGTCCGGCGTCGAGCGCATGGCGTCATATGATCGGGCTGGACTCGATATCGAGCGTAGCGAGCCAAGTGGCGTTCGGGACAGCGCGTCCGGGTCAGTCCTGCGCCACCCAATCGCCCGACTTGCCGCCATGCTTCTCCATCACCCGTACGTCGGTCATGGTCATGCCCCGGTCCGCGGCCTTGCACATGTCATAAATCGTCAGCAAGCCGATTTGAACCGCGGTGAGCGCTTCCATTTCGACCCCCGTGCGGCCAATGGTCTCGACTTGCGTGCGGCAATGTACGGCGTTCGCGCTCTCGTCGACCAGGAATTCCACGGTGACCCGTGTGAGCGCCAGCGGATGACAAAGCGGAATCAGATCGGCCGTGCGCTTCGCCCCCTGGATGGCGGCAATACGGGCAATGCCCAGCACATCGCCCTTCTTGGCCGTGCCGCTGCGAATCAGCGCCAGGGTTTCCGGCTTCATCCGAATGGTGCCACGCGCGACCGCAATACGATGCGTGCTGTCCTTGCCGCCGACGTCAACCATGTGAGCCTGTCCGGCGGTGTCGAAATGGGTGAGTTCTGACATGAGTCGATGCTGAGAAGGTGTTGCGGGATGCGTCGGGCAGAACGCGCGGGCGCCCGTCGCGTACGTGGATTCGGCAGAATTTCGGCAGAATTGCCCATGTTCCGGCGATGCCGCGGAACGTCTACGTCTGGCTGCTATCATAGCAGCAGCCCCGAATGATCAGCGCCACCCGGCGCCCATTTCCATGACGCGCTCGTCACGTTCGTTCTGCGCCTCGATTCGCATATCTCGCATGATTCTCCTGTCGCGCCCGCTTTCGTCGAACCATCCGTCGAACTGTCCGTCGCAAGGTCCCGCTTACGCCGGGTGCCGGCGGTGCGCATGACTGCGAACGCGACGCGTTCGCGCCCACAAATCGGTCACGCGAGCGGCGTCGCTCGCTGGCGGCGCGCATTGGCGTGGGCCATGCTCCCCGTGATGACCGCGATGACGTTCGCCGCTGCTGTGGTTCCGACACAGGCCGCTGCGCAGTCGCTGCCTTCGCTCGGCCAAAGTTCTGCCGACGACCTGTCGCCCGCGATGGAGCGCAAACTGGGCGAGCGCGTGATGCGCGAAATTCGCGCCGATCCCGATTACCTGTCCGATTTGCTGCTATCCGATTACGTCAACGCGTTGGGCAGCAAGCTCGTGTCGGCCACCCGCAAAGTAGGGCTGGATGCCAGCCAGAGCTTCGAATTCTTCGTCGTGCGCGATTCCGCAATCAACGCCTTCTCGCTGCCCGGCGGGTTCATCGGCGTCAACACGGGACTGATCGTCGCCACGCGTACCGAGTCCGAGCTTGCGTCGGTCGTGGGGCACGAGACGGGACACGTCCTGCAACATCACATCGCGCGAATGCTCGGCCAACAGGCCCAGAATTCGTGGATCGCGCTCGGCGGCATGCTGCTCGGCCTGCTCGCCGGGATCGGCGCGCGCAGCTCGGACCTCGGCATGGGGATCGCCATGGGCGGGCAGGGACTGGCCGTGGACCGCCAATTGCGCTTTTCGCGAGACGCGGAGCGCGAGGCCGATCGGGTCGGCTTCCAGTTGCTTCAGGCCGCAGGCTTCGACACGTATGCGATGCCGACCTTCTTCGAGCGGCTGCAACGCGCAGATGCGATCAACGAGGCCGGTGTGCCGGAATATGTGCGGACTCACCCGCTCACCACGGACCGTATCGCGGACATGCTCAATCGCTCGCGAAATGCCCCTTATCGTCAGCCCGAGCAGTCGCCCGAATACGCCTTTGTACGCGCGCGCGCGCTCGTGTTGCAGCAGAAGTCCGCGAGCGATTTCGCCGCAGTCGCCGACGCGCAACGCACGGCCATCCGCACGCAGACCGCATCGAACGTGGCGGGGGCGTGGTACGCCGTGGCGCTGGCGGAGTTCAAGCAGCGTCGCTGGGGGCCGGCGCGCGAGGCGCTGGAGAAGTCGCGTGCGGCGTTTGGGGGTACCGGGCCGGGCACCCCGAGTCTGGCCGTGCTTGACTCGGATATCGCGCGCTTGTCGGGCAAGCCGGACGAAGCCTTGCGCGTGGCTGCGCAAGCCCGTGCGGCGTTCCCACTCTCGCAGGCCGCCGACATGGCCTATGCAGACGCCCTGATCGCAAGCCAGCGCATTCCCGAAGCGACGAAATTCCTGCAGGCGCAGGTCCAGCGATATCGTAGCGAGCCGATCTGGTGGCGCGCCTTGGCGGGGGCCTGGGCGGCGGATGGCAAGCGTGCGCGTCAGCACGAAGCGCTGGCGGAACAGTACGCGTTGCAAGGCCAGTGGATGGCGGCCGTCAGCCAGTTGAAGCTCGCACGCGACGCGGGCGACGCCGACTTCTACGAATTGTCGACCATCGACGCGCGACTGCACGAGTTCCAGCGTCGCTACAAGGAAGACAAGGAAGAGGAGAAGGACTTCGATAAGCAGTTTGGATGAGCCGTGCAGACCGCACCGCTATGTGCGTGCCGAGGCTGTGACCGAATTCGCCGCTTCGTAGCCGCTCAGTGATGTAGCCGCTCACTGATTCCTGTCGCAGGATCGCCACGGCCGACGTTCGGTCGTGGTGAAATTTATCGGCTCGCACCGTGTCCCCATTCCTCGCTTACCTGCCGTTGGATTGGCTCCTCGCGTCCTGCCTTGGCATGTGGAACGCGACGGTGTCGAGTGGTTCCATACCGACCGCGATCCCGACGCGTTCGACGAAGCGCAACAAGCGCAACAAGCGCGCCGGGGTGTCGCGGTTTGACCGCTCATGTCCTCGAGACGTCCGCCTGCGGATTGCGTTCGAATCCATAGGTCTGCGGCAGGGTGCCGGCATGCACCGTCGCGAAGGGCAGTGCGTCGCCATTGCGCCAATGCAGGCGCACCGCGCCCTTGGCGTCAGCGGTGTCGTCCGACGTCTGTGCAACCTCGAACGCCTGCGCCAGATCGGACACCTGCGTCAGCAGATCGATGTCGTGATCGTGCAGCAAGGCGAGCGGCGCTTTTTCGCTCGACGCGACACCCCCTTGCGCACCGGATGCGGCCCCCACGAACGCCACATTCCCGTCTTCATCGAGCAGACACGCCTGCGGTACGAACACACGCCCCAATTGATCGGTCAGCACCGGCGCACCGCGGCCGCCGTTCGCGGCAGCATCCCACGTGAGCCGCACCACAAACGGCGCATAGGCGAGCGAGACGTACACGCGTTGCGGCCCGTTCTGGAAATACCACCGCCCGGCATCGTCGCAGGCGTAGTTGCGCGCGATGAACGCGACCAGCGCGGCATGACGAATCGGATCGCCGGGCGCGCCCGCCGCCTGAGCCGCGTCGTCACGCATGCGCCACTGCCCACGACGATCGAGCGCGAGCCACCCATAGCAATGCGGCACGTTGGGCCATTTGGCCATCGCCTGTCGAACGATTTCATCCATAAGTCACCCTCAGGCCGCAGTCGGCAAAAATTGACGGAAGTAGTCGATCACCGTGCGTGGCATCCACGTCATGCGGCCCGGAAACGGCCCGCTCATGAAGCCGACGTGGCCGCCGTGCGGGGGTTGCAGGAGCCGCACGCAGCGCCCGACATCGTCGCCGCCAGGTAACACGTTGGCGGGCTGGAACGGATCGTTACGCGCATTGATGACCAGCGTCGGCACTTCGATGGCCGGCAGAATCGGCTTGCTCGACGCGCGCGTGTAATAGTCGAACGCGCTGTGATAGCCGTGCAACGGTGCCGTCACCACGTGATCGAATTCGCCGAGATCGCGCGCGGCCATCATGAGATCGCGGTCGTAAAGTCCGGGGTACTGGTCCAGCTTGGCGAGTGCCTTCTTCTTGAGCGTGCCCAGAAAGTTGCGCGTGTACACCATGTTGAACCCATGCGAGAGTGCCAGCCCGCCCGCCCGCAAATCGAGCGGCGCCGAAATCGCACACGCAGCGCTCACGACTTGCGTTGCGTGTCCCTCGCGCTCGCCCAGCCAGCGCAGCAGTACATTGCCGCCCAACGACACCCCCGCCGCGAAGATCGGGCCCGATGTGTTCGCGCGTAATCGTTGCAGCATCCAGTCGACTTCCGTACTGTCGCCCGAGTGATAGAAGCGGGGCGCGCGATTCATGCGGCCGCTGCAACTGCGAAAGTGAGGAATCACGCCGCGCCAGCCCTGGGCCTCGACTTCACGCATCAGGGTGCGGGCATAGTGGCTGCCCGAGCTGCCCTCCAGGCCGTGAAACAGGACGACGAGCGGCGTTTCAACGAGCCCTTCAGGCGCGGGCGGCGCCTTGTGCGCTGCGGGTGGCGAGACCAGCCAGTCGACATCGACGAAGTCGCCGTCGGGCGTCTCCCATGTCTCTCGCCGGAATTCGACCGACGGGCGACAGCCCAGCAGCGCGGGGTAGATGGTCTGACTGTGCCCGTCCGGCAGCCACCGCGGCGGCCGGTAGTCCTGGGGAAGGAACGTCGCGGGGCGCGCCGTCATCGTCGTTACGTGCCTGTGCTCAGTGCAGCCCGTCCGGGCGCGCATGCATCATCAGGCTGAACTGCTCGACGGCATGCGGCGGCAACGGGCTGGAGTGGATGTGGGCGAAGCGCCAGTCGCCTTGCTCGTGCACCAGCACATACGTTGTGTGGATGAGCTGGGCCGTCGTCTGACTGGCGTCTTCCGTGCCGACACGGATCGCTTCGGTCGCCGTGTGCACGACCGTGCCGACGGTGTCGTACTCGGTTGTGTCGAGCGAATCGATGAGCACTACGCTTTGCGTGAATTGGGCGACCAAACCGCTGCGAATCTGCTCCAGACCGTCCCAGCGGGTGCCGTCGGGACGAATATAGCTGACGAAATCCTCGTTCGCCCAGAGCGACATGGCGCGATCCGTCTGCCCCCGGCGCAGCGCGTCATAAAAGGCCATGATGGTTTCACTGGCGGCATCGAACAGACGGACAAAGCGTGGCATGAGGAGTTACCGTTGAGTGTGACCGGAATCGGGCTGACGACGGCACCGCCGGGTGCCGGATCAGCGCTGCGTGAGCAGTATGTTGCGCAGATTCGCGAACACGTGCTCGGGCATCAGCTCGTTGAGACAGCGCGTGTGGCCCAGCGGACATTCGCGGGCAAAACACGGGCTGCATTCCAATTGTAGCCACAGGACATGCGCCTGGTCGGACAGCGGCGGCGTGTGGCGCGGATCGGACGAACCGAACAAGGCAATCTGCGGGCGGCGCAACGCCGCCGTGACGTGCATCAAGCCCGAATCGTTACTCACCACCGCATTCGCGCGCGCCAATAGCGCGCACGCCTCGGCCAGCGACGTCTGTCCGCAGAGATTGCGCACGAACGGCGCGTCGGCCGCGATTTGCTGCGCCAGCGCGCCATCCTTGCCCGAGCCGAGCGCAATGATCTGCGCATACGGGAACGAGCGGCGCACCAACTGGGCGAGCTGCGCGAAGTGACCGGGCGGCCAACGCTTGGCCGGCCCGAACTCGGCGCCCGGACAAAACACCACGAGCGGTACGCGCAGATCGAGCGCGAAGCGCGCGTACACACGGGCTGACTCGTTCAGATCGGCGTCGATTCGCGGCGTGGGCAGCGTTTCGGGCAGCTTGGCCCCCGGCGCGAACGCGAGCGCCGCGTAATGGTGCACCATCGGCGGGCGCTCGTCCTTGCGCGGATTGGCGTGACGCACGTTGAGCAGGCCGTAGCGCTGCTCACCCTTGTAGCCGATGCGCAACGGAATGCGCGCCAGCCACGGAATCAGCGCCGATTTCAGCGAGTTCGGCAGCACGTAGGCGGCGTCGTAACCCTCGTCGGCGAGCACGCTCGCGAGCCGGTAGCGCTCGAGCGGCTGCAACTTGCCGTGCGCGAGGTCGGTGGCGACGACGCGCGAAATCTCCGGCATGCGCTCCAGTACCGGGGCGACCCAGCCGGGCGCGATCGCGTCGATCGTCAGACGCGGATGCAGGCGCTTGAGCAGGGTGAACAACGGCTGCGCCATCAGCGCGTCCCCAATCCAGTTGGGGGCGATCACCAAGGCTTTATGCATCGTGGCGGAGACTCTATACGTTAAGCGTAGCAAAGATACGCAGAGGTAACCGGGCGGCGTAGCGCGACAACTGCGCGCTGCGGCCCGCCGGTCGGGGCAGCATCACGCGGCTCAGTGGTGGCCCTTGAGCGTGACGCCGGCCTTGAGGCGATAACGCGTGCCGCAATACGGGCAGGCCGCTTCGCCATGCGTCACATCGATAAACACGCGCGGATGGGCGCTCCACGCTTCCATCTTCGGATTCGGGCAATGGACCGGCAGATCTTCCGCGCCGACTTCGACGACCGGCATTTGTTTGACTTCGCTCATGGGATTCGGACCGTGATGGGAATTCGGGGTTTTGGGGATTGCAAGGCAGGCGCCCTTAACGACACAACGGAAGACAACGGGGGACGACTGGCCGCTGACCAAAAGTCGCTATTGTAAAGCAGCCGCAGCCCTTTGCGGATGGCTCGCAACGACCGCAGCCATGCCAGATGCCCGTTCGTGTCACCTTGGCTGCCCCCCGCGTGGCGCGTACGCGACACCTCGGGTATTGCGGCCGCAGAAAACGTACTGATAGGCGTGCACGGCGTAGTAAGCAAACATTTACCCTGGCTATAATGGCCTGTCGTTCGCCGCCAATGATGAATATATTCAGGAGACACTCCGGCAACCCTGGCGGACGTTGTGGCCGCTTGCGGCCACCTTGGGCGTGCCGGGCGCCGTCGGGACCGCTTTGCCCCGCAACGCCAGACACTGTGCCGAACGCTTCGGTGCTCGCCCCCCAAACCGACCATGCCAATGCTTCGTCTGCCAGCCGCCGAACGTGACGGGTTCGCGGCCGGTTTCCGTATCATCTCGCCGCTTATGCCGGCGATCTTCTCGTGGGGACTCGTGACCGGGGTCGCCATGGGCAAATCGATTCTGACCGTGCCGCAAGCCTTCGGCATGAGCCTGATGCTCTACGCCGGGTCGGCGCAGTTGGCCTCCTTGCCGCTGTTCGCGGCCGGCATGCCCTTGTGGACCATTCTGCTCACCGTCGCCATCGTCAATCTGCGCTTTGTGATCTTCAGCGCCGCGCTCCAGCCGCATTTCTCTTATTTGTCGCTGCCCCGGCGCATCGTGCTCGGGTATTTGAACGGCGATCTCGGATTCGTGATGTTCATGAATCAGAAGTTCGCGACCGGCTATGTGCCCGGCAAGGAAGGCACGTATTACGGCATTACGCTCACCAATTGGGCGGTCTGGCACGTGTCCTCGATGCTCGGCATCATGCTTGGCGCGCTGGTGCCCGATAGCTGGGGCCTTGCATTCGCGGGTACGCTTGCCCTCATTCCCATGATGGTGCACACGATCAGCAGTCGCTCGACGATGCTGGCCGTCACGCTCGCGTCCGTGATCGGCCTGTTCGCGTTCGATCTGCCTTATCGGCTCAATCTCGTGCTCGGCGTCCTTGGGGCGCTTGCGGCCGGCATGGTGTGCGATGAACTTGCCGCGCGTCATGCAAAGCGGCTTGCGCTGGCCAGCCCGCACACGGCCCCGCCCGATGGCGCGTCGCGCGACGGTGCGCAGGCGAGCCCCCCCGGGGAGCGACGCTCATGACCCCCGTCGAAATTTGGTTCGCCTTCGTGGCGATGACCGCCGTCACTATCCTCACACGCACATTCTTCCTGCTCGGGGGCGAGCGCGTGACGCTGCCGCAGCGCCTGCAACGCGCGCTGCGCTACGCCCCGGCAGCGGCGCTTGCCGTGATCGTGGTGCCTGAGGTGTTTCTGATCGATCATCAGTTCGCGCTGCATTGGCATAACCACAAGCTGGCGGCCGCCGTGGCCGCCACCGGCTGGTTCGTCTGGCGGCGCAACATGATCGAGATGATCGGGGTGGGCATGATCGTCTATACGCTCGGACGCCTGTTCCTGTAGGTGGAACCCTCGCTGTCCAAAATGGGCATCCGGGCGGTCGGATCAGTTAAAATGCATGTTTTTCCCACCTTCTATTCCGGATTCTCATGGCTTCCGTCGTACGTCTTACCGATTTGATCGCCCAGGGCCGCCTCGCCGGCAAACGTGTCTTCATTCGTGCCGATCTGAACGTGCCGCAAGACGACGAGGGCCGTATCACGGAAGACACGCGTATTCGCGCGTCGGTGCCGGCCATTCAGATGGCGCTCGACGCCGGTGCGGCCGTGATGGTCACTTCGCACCTCGGCCGTCCGACGGAAGGGGAGTTCAAGCCCGCCGACTCGCTTGCGCCCGTCGCGCAACGCCTCTCGGAACTGCTCGGACGCAACGTGAAGCTGATCGCCGACTGGGTCGATGGTGGCTTCGAGGTGGCGCCGGGTACGGTCGTGCTGCTCGAGAACTGCCGCGTCAACAAGGGCGAAAAGAAAGACAACGACGAACTGGCGCAGAAGATGGCCAGACTGTGCGACGTGTATGTCAACGACGCGTTCGGCACTGCCCACCGGGCCGAAGCCACAACGCACGGCATGGCCAAGTACGCGCCGGTCGCCTGTGCCGGCCCGCTGCTCGCCGCAGAACTCGAAGCGCTCGGCAAGGCGCTGAACGCCCCGGCGCGCCCGCTCGTGGCCATCGTGGCCGGCTCCAAGGTCTCCACCAAGCTCACCATTCTGAAGTCGCTGGCCGACAAGGTCGACCACCTGATCGTGGGCGGCGGCATTGCCAACACGTTCATGCTGGCCGCCGGCCTGCCGATCGGCAAGTCGCTCGCCGAGGCCGACCTGGTCGGTGAAGCCCGCGCCATCATCGACGCAATGGCGGCCCGCGGTGCATCGGTGCCGATCCCGACGGATGTCGTGTGCGCCAAGGAGTTCAGCGCCACGGCCGAAGCGAGCGTGAAGGCGGCTGCCGACGTGGCCCCCGACGACATGATCCTCGACATCGGTCCGCAAACGGCCGCCAAGCTTGCCCAGCAACTGGCGGGTGCAGGCACCATCGTGTGGAACGGCCCGGTCGGCGTGTTCGAATTCGACCAATTCGGTCACGGCACCGAGACGCTGGCGCGCGCCATTGCCGCCGCCCCGGGTTTCTCCATCGCCGGCGGCGGCGATACGCTCGCCGCCATCGCCAAATACGGCATTGCCGATCAGGTCAGCTACATCTCGACCGGCGGCGGCGCTTTTCTCGAATTTCTCGAGGGCAAGACACTGCCTGCCGTCGACGTGCTTCAACAACGCGCGCGCGAAGCGAACTGATTGCACAAAGCCAGGTGGAGCGGGGCTCGCAGGCCGGTCAGGCGAACCGAAATGCGCGTCGATAGCGCGATTTTGATCGGCTTATTGCGAACGTCAGAGATCGAATCAAACGATTTCGTACGGACAATACGAACTTTTTGGTTAACCTACGACGGCCTAAATGCGCTACAAACCTCTAAGCGCCAGCAATGTCGAACGCGCTGTTACCAAAAGAGGATGAAGAGATGGATGTAATGAACCGCTCCACCAAGATCGTCGCCACCATCGGTCCGGCATCGAGCACGCCGGAAGTGCTCTCGCGCATGATCGCCGCCGGCGTCGACGTTGTTCGGCTGAACTTCTCGCACGGCACGGCACAGGATCACATCGAGCGCGCCGAAATGGTGCGCGCGGCCGCCAAGGCGGCTGGCCGCGAAGTGGCCATCATGGCCGACCTTCAGGGGCCGAAGATTCGCGTCGGCAAGTTCGAGAACGGCAAGGTGACGCTCGCGGCCGGTGCCAAGTTCATTCTGGACGCCGACTGCGAGATCGGTAACGACGAGCGTGTCGGGCTCGATTACAAGGAACTGCCGCGCGACGTGCGTTCGGGCGACGTGCTGCTGCTCAACGACGGTCTGATCGTGCTGATCGTCGATCACGTGAACGGCCAGGAGATCCATACGACCGTGAAGGTCGGCGGCGATCTGTCCAACAACAAGGGCATCAACCGCCAGGGCGGCGGGCTGACGGCGCCGGCGCTCACGGCCAAGGACATGGACGACATCAAGACTGCGATGGCGCTGGGCGCCGATTATGTCGCGGTCTCGTTCCCGAAGAACGCGACCGACATGGAAATGGCGCGCCGCCTGGCCAACGTGGCCGGCGAGCCCTACGGCATCAAGCCGCGCATGATCGCGAAGATCGAGCGTGCGGAAGCCATCCCTGCGCTGGAGGAAATCCTGGCGGCGTCGGACTGCATCATGGTCGCCCGTGGCGATCTGGCCATCGAAGTGGGCAACGCGGCAGTGCCGGGCCTGCAAAAGCGCATGATCAAGCTCGCGCGCGAGATGAACAAGCTCACCATCACGGCCACGCAGATGATGGAGTCGATGATCCACAATCCGGTGCCCACCCGCGCCGAGGTGTCGGACGTCGCCAACGCGGTGCTCGACGGCACCGACGCCGTGATGCTCTCCGCCGAGAGCGCGGCGGGCAAGTATCCGGTCGAGACGATCGAGGCGATGGCGGCGATCTGCGTCGAAGCCGAGCGCTCGGAGTCGGTGGAACTCGACCGCGACTGGCTTGACCAAACTTTTACGCGCATTGACCAAACGATTGCCGCTGGCGCCCTGTTTACCGCGTATCATCTTGGCGCGAAAGCGATCGTGGCCCTGACGGAGTCGGGGGCGACCGCGTTGTGGCTGTCCCGCCACAAGATCCATGTGCCGATTTTTGCGCTCACCTCGCAGCTCGGCAGCCACCGGACGATGGCGCTGTATCGCAACGTCTACGCGATGCGCGCCGACGCCACGCTCGATCGCGATCAGGCGCTCAAGCAGGCCGAGCAACTGCTGCTCTCGCGCGGGGTGGTCAAGCACGGCGACACCATCGTGCTGACCGTGGGTGAGCCGATGGGGCAGCCCGGTGGTACCAATACGTTGAAGATTGTCCAGGTGGGCCACGCATGACGAAGGGGCCGCGCGAGTGCGGCGAGGCGCGCGCGCCGCGCCGCCCGCGAGCCGTCGTCATGAGGGGGCGCCTCTGGATCGAGGAAAGATTTGCTTAGTTTTGTGATTCCAAGGAGAACATCATGCCCCTAGTCTCTATGCGACAGCTGCTCGACCATGCCGCCGAAAACGGCTACGGTCTGCCGGCCTTCAACGTCAACAATCTGGAGCAGGTTTCCGCGATCATGGCCGCCGCCGACGAAGTCGGTGCGCCGGTCATCATGCAGGCCTCGGCCGGTGCCCGTAAGTACGCTGGCGAAGCGTTTCTGCGGCACCTGATCTCGGCGGCCGTGGAAGCCTATCCGCACATCCCGGTGGTGATGCATCAGGATCACGGCCAGTCGCCGGCCGTGTGCATGGCTGCGATCAAGAGCGGCTTCTCGAGCGTAATGATGGACGGCTCGCTCGAAGCCGACGGCAAATCGGTCGCCAGCTACGAGTACAACGTCGAAGTCTCGAGGAAGGTGGTCGAGTTCTCGCACTATATCGGCGTGACGGTGGAAGCCGAACTGGGCGTGCTGGGTTCGCTCGAAACGATGAAGGGCGACAAGGAAGACGGCCATGGCGCCGACGGCACGATGACGCGCGAGCAACTGCTGACCGACCCCGATCAGGCGGCCGACTTCGTGCACCAGACGCAGTGCGACGCGCTGGCCATCGCCATCGGTACCTCGCACGGCGCTTACAAGTTCAGCCGCAAGCCGACGGGCGATATTCTCGCCATCGACCGCATCAAGGAAATTCACCGTCGCATTCCGAATACCCACCTCGTGATGCACGGTTCGTCGTCGGTGCCGCAGGAACTGCTCGCGGAGATTCGCGAATTCGGCGGCGACATGAAAGAAACGTATGGCGTGCCGGTCGAAGAGATCGTCGAAGGTATCAAGCACGGTGTGCGCAAGATCAACATCGATACCGACATCCGTCTGGCCATGACCGGCGCGGTTCGTCGCTATCTGTTCGAAAACCCGAGCAAGTTCGACCCGCGCGATTACCTCAAGCCGGCCCGCGAAGCCGCCAAGCTGGTTTGCAAGGCGCGCTATCTGTCGTTCGGTTGCGAAGGGCAGGCGGGCACGATCAAGCCGGTCGCCCTCGAGAAGATGGCCGAGAAGTACAAGAGCGGCGATCTCGCACAGATCGTGAAGTAATCGGACGCATCGCGGCCACGCGGGGCTTGTCCCGCATGGCCGCTGCCCGACCCGGGCGGCGGGGTGTCGATGGGCCAAGCCCGTCGGACATCCGCGACGCCCGGGTCGCAGGCCCGGCTTTTGACAGCGCACGCTGGAGCAAAAGCCGGGCCTTTTCTTTTTGGGCCTCGGCAAAGGGCACTTGCCGCCGAGCGCTGCGCGGATCGTGGCGCTCGGTATTGCCACGCCATCGACACGCCACGCCATCGACTTGCCATCGACTTGCCATCGACGATCGAGGCCATCGTTTCGTTCTCCAGACAATCTCCGGTCGAGGGTGAAGCGCCAAAGCACATGGCTGCGGCGGTGCAAAGCGACAGCGATCCGCCAAATTCCGAAGTCCGGCAGGGCGTCGCATGTCAGTCTCCGGTGCCTCCCGCCCATCTCGCCCATGTCAATGGGCCCACCGGAGTTATTGATGCCATCGAATTGCATTCCCAAGTCCCTCGGCCGGTGTCTGGGGTTGTCCAGTCCCAGTTCCGACGAGTCGTCGCGGTCATCGTCGCGTAGCACGCCCATGGCAAGCGCGATGACGTCCGTCTCGAACCGCCCTCAGACGCCGCACGCGGGGTCGCGAGTGCAGCGGGACTTGGCGCCGGCCGCCCGGCACGAGCCGACGCCGGGACCGTCGGTGACAACGACGATGACGATGGCCGCCGACTGGCGCGGCCGTGATGCCGACCGCGCGCCAGGCAACGCCGACGTTTGCAAGCCGATTCGGCTTTGGGGATGCTACGATCCGGCGCCGGAATGGGGGGCTGCGCTGCAGAGGGACGCACAAGCGTGGGCCGACGTCTATGACGTCAACACGTCGCGATTGATCCGGATGGGCAACGAATGCACGCGTTACGGTTTGATCGAGCTGGGCGGACATCCGTTCGTCGTCGGGCCGACGGCCATTCCGGCCGAGGCACACGTGCTCACCCGCATACTCAAGGCCCACCCGCAGATCGGCGCGATTTTCTGTGTCGAACCCGGAACGATGCAGATGTCTGCCGAATCCGACGATCCGTCGGCCGCGCCGCGCACGCCGGGATACAGTGAGCGTCCGATCAGCGAGTACATTGCCAGCGTCGCACGCCGTGACGGGCTTGAGCGCGACACTCGTGCTGGGCGCGCGACGCAGCCGCCTGTCCAACTCGACGGCAGTCTGTCGCGCGTGCAGTTCATGGAATTCGCCGGCATGGAGCGCTTCGACGCCGAGATTTCCCGCGAGGTATTGTGGCGTGCAGGGCGGGGCGTGGCGGAGTTCATGCGCAAGAACCCCGGCAAGATCGCACTCGTGTGTTCGGAGCGGGGCATTGCCCGGCCGTGCGCGGTGATCGCCAGTGCGGCACTGCAACTCAAGCACGGCGACATCGGGCTGCGCAACGCGCTCATCGCAACGGTGGTCGCGCAGCGTTCCGAGGCGAGCGACCACCATATCAATGCGGCTTCCCGCAGCTTCGATCTCATTGCCGAGTTTGCGCGATTGCTCGACATGCTGCGCAGCCCAGGGCGGGGCGAGCCGCGCTGGGAGCGCAAGGTCCACCTGCTCCGGCAACGTCTGCCGGAATTTGCCGACGCGCGCGGGTCCGCCGCCGCCGACTGGCAGACCGATGCCGGTCGGCGCCGTGCGGCCGATATTCTGGAGGCGAACTTCGAAGCGGTCGCGCCGCTGCTGGCCTCCGGGGGCTTGCCGGCCGGCATGGCCTTGCTCTGGCTGCGCGACGAGCTCAATGTGCTCAGTGGTGTGAGGTTCCTGAGTCCCTCGTACATGGACGGGCACATCGACCGTATTTCGCAGGAGGATATCGACCCGGACAGCGCCGAGGCCGTGCGTCTCGTGTCGTTCGACGATTACGGGTTGATGTGCGACAACAAGTATTACCACGCAGAGTCGGTGGCCGGATGGTATCGGGCGTGCTTGCAAAACAATGAGTTCTTGTCGAACCCGGTCTCGCGGGCTCCGGTGGTCGCCTTGCTGATCCAGGAGGCCGAAAAGGCGCGGCTGGAATCTCTGTTCCTCCACCGGCCTGAGTGAGCCTGGGCGCGTCGGGGTAGCAGGGGGCGCGTGGTGAATGCGCCCGGCGACGCGCCGGGTCGACAACTTCGCGAATCGGCCGCCGACGCGCGTATAATTACGCCTTTGCCCTTCCTGATATTGGGTCCCGCCGTGACTACCCCCGCTCCGAACGCCCTGTACGAATCCTCCCTCAAGAGCCTGCCGCTCCTGTCTCGCGGCAAAGTGCGCGACAACTACGCGCTCGGCGACGACAAGCTGCTGATCGTGACGACGGACCGCCTCTCGGCGTTCGACGTGATCATGGGCGAGCCGATTCCGGGCAAGGGCCGGGTGCTCAACCAGATGGCCAACTTCTGGTTCGACAAGCTCGGGCACGTCGTGCCGAATCACCTGACGGGCATTGCCCCCGAGACGGTCGTCTCGGGCGACGAAGCCGCGCAGGTCGCCGGCCGTGCCGTCGTCGTCAAGCGCCTCAAGCCGATCCTCGTGGAAGCGGTGGTGCGCGGCTACCTGGCCGGCAGCGGCTGGAAAGACTATCAGGCGACGGGCGCCGTGTGCGGCGTGACCTTGCCCGCCGGTCTGCAAAACGCCCAACAACTGCCGGCGCCGATCTTCACGCCGGCGGCCAAGGCCGAGCTGGGCGAGCACGACGAGAACATCAGCTTCGATGAGATGGTGAGCCGCATTGGCCGCGAACTGGCCGAGCAAATCCGCGAGATTTCGATTCGGTTGTACAAGGAAGCGGCGGCGTATGCGGCCACACGCGGCATCATCATCGCCGATACGAAGTTCGAATTCGGTCTGGACGACAACGGCAAGCTGCACCTGATGGACGAAGTGCTGACGGCGGATTCGTCGCGTTTCTGGCCGGCCGATTCGTACGCCGTCGGTAGCAACCCGCCGTCGTTCGACAAGCAATTCGTGCGCGACTGGCTCGAAACCCAGCCGTGGGGCAAGACGCCGCCCGCCCCCCGGCTGCCGGACGATGTCGTCGAGAAAACGGCCGCCAAGTACCGCGAGGCGCTCGAGCGCCTGACCGGTCAGCCGCTGGCCTGAGCGGGGCATCGACGACATGAGCGACAAACAAGCTGTGGCCCCGCGCATCGGCGTAGTCATGGGGTCCAATTCGGACTGGGAAGTGATGAAGAACGCGGCCGCGATACTGGCCGAGTTCGGCGTGCCGTACGAGGCACAGGTCGTCTCTGCGCATCGCATGCCGGACGACATGTTCCGCTACGCAGAGGCGGCGCGCGAGCGTGGCCTCGTCGCGATCATCGCGGGTGCGGGCGGCGCCGCGCATCTGCCTGGCATGATCGCCGCGAAGACGACCGTGCCGGTGCTGGGCGTGCCGGTGCCGAGCAAATATCTGCGCGGTGAAGATTCGCTGCTCTCGATCGTCCAGATGCCCAAGGGGGTGCCGGTCGCCACGTTCGCCATCGGCGAGGCGGGCGCGGCGAATGCCGCATTGTTCGCGCTCGCCATGCTGGCCGCCGAGGACAAGGCGCTTGCCGGCAAGCTCGAAGCGTTCCGCGCGAAGCAGACCGAAGCGGCGCGTGGCATGACGCTGCCCGCGCTCTAAAAAACGAACGTCCCTGCTACTGTCAGCGCCTCAACGAAGATGAATTCTGCCTCTGCTGCGCCCGTTCTTCCCGGCCAATGGCTGGGCATGCTGGGCGGCGGCCAACTCGGCCGCATGTTCTGTTTTGCCGCCCAGTCGATGGGCTACAAGGTGTGCGTGCTGGACCCCGACCCGCGCTGTCCGGCCGGCGCCGTGGCCGATCGCCTGATCGTTGCCGATTATTGTGACGAGACCGCGCTCACCGAGTTGGCCGCGCTGTGCCCGGCCGTGTCGACCGAGTTCGAGAACGTGCCGGCTCAGTCGCTCGACTTCCTCGCCACCTCCACGATCGTGAGCCCGGCCGGGCGCTGCGTCGCCATCGCGCAGGATCGGGTGGCGGAGAAGCGCTTTATCGAGCGCTGCGGTGTGCCGGTGGCCCCGCATCTGGTCATCGAATCGAACGAGGCACTCGCCGCGATTGACGACGCGGCGATCGAGCGCGTGCTGCCCGGGATTCTGAAGACGGCACGGCTCGGGTACGACGGCAAGGGGCAGGTGCGCGTGGGTACGGCCGCCGAGGCGCGCGACGCCTACGCTGCACTCGGCGGCGTGCCATGCGTGCTGGAAAAGCGTCTGGCGCTGGCCTTCGAGGTGTCGGTGCTGAGCGCGCGCGGTGCCGACGGCGCGGTGGCCACCTACCCGCTCGCACAGAACGTGCATATCGACGGGATTCTCGCCACCACGACGGTGCCTGCGCCCGACGCCGCCCCGAACGTTGCCGATGCCGCGCGCGCTGCGGCGGCGAAGATTGCGTCGGAAATGGGTTACGTGGGCGTGCTGTGCGTCGAGTTCTTCATTCTTACGGACGGTTCGCTCGTCGCCAACGAAATGGCGCCGCGTCCGCACAACAGCGGTCATTACACTATCGATGCCTGCGCTGCCAGCCAGTTCGAGCAGCAGGTGCGTGCGATGGCCGGTCTGCCGCTCGGCGACACCCGTCAGCACTCGCCGGCAGTCATGCTCAATGTACTCGGCGACGTGTGGTTCGAGGGTGACGCCAAGCAGCGTGCGCGCACGCCGGCGTGGGCCGAAGTGGCGGCGCTGCCGTCGGCACGTCTGCATCTCTATGGCAAGGAAGACGCCCGCGTGGGCCGCAAGATGGGCCACATCACGTTTGCCGGTGCGACGCTGGAGGAAGCGCGCGAAGCATGCGTGACGGCCGCAGCGAGCCTCGATATCCCGCTGGAAGACTGAGCGATGACCTCGCCTCAAGCGCCGCACATCGTCATGCCGCCGGCCCAGGCGATCACCCAGGCGGCCGAGCAACTGGCGGCCGGTGAATTGGTCGCGTTCCCGACGGAAACGGTCTACGGCCTCGGCGGCGATGCGCAGAATCCGGTGGCCATCGCGGCCATCTACGCCGCGAAGGGCCGCCCGGCCAATCATCCGGTCATTGTTCACTTTTCCCCGGAAGCGGACCCCGGCTACTGGAGCGATCACGTCACGCCTGCCGCGCGCAAGCTGATGGACGCCTTCTGGCCCGGGCCACTCACGCTGATTCTCAAGCGCGCGCCGCATATTCCCGATGCCGTCTCCGGCGGACAGGATTCGGTGGGGCTGCGCTGCCCGTCGCATCCGGTGGCGCAGGCGTTGCTGCGCGAGTTTGCCCGGATCAAGGGCGGGCAGGGGGGTGTCGCCGCCCCGTCGGCCAATCGCTTCGGCCGGGTGAGCCCGACGTCCGCGCAGCATGTGCGCGACGAGTTCGCCGGACTGCCGGGCGTGAGCGTGCACGTGCTCGATGGTGGCGAGGCTGCCGTCGGTATCGAGTCGACCATTGTGGATTTGTCGCGCGGTTTCCCGGCACTGCTGCGCCCGGGGCACATCACGCCCGAGCAGATCGCCGAGGTGCTGGGGGAGATGCCGCGTCTGCCGATGCACGACGCCGATGCCCCGCGCGCGTCGGGCACGCTCAAGGCGCATTACGCGCCACGCACACCGCTGTATCTGTGCGATGCGGGTCAATTCGCACCGGCGCTGGCCGTGCGCCCCGACGGGGAGCGAGTCGCGGTGGCGGCGTTCGGGTCAACGCTCGCGACACTGCCCGCCGAGATTTCAGCGTCGACCGATATCGTGAAGATTGTGCTGCCTCCCACCCCCGCAGCCCTCGCGACCGACCTTTATGCGATGCTGCGCCGGCTCGACCGCGCCAACGTCTCGCACATTCTGTTCGAGCGGCTGCCGGACACGCCCGCATGGGCCGCAGTCGGCGATCGCCTCGGCCGCGCGGCAGCGGCGTTCGAGCGCGCGTAGCCTGCAGCTTCTGCTGCTTCTGCAGCCTCGCGCGCCTGCGAGACGCCTCGGCATGGGCGGCGGTCGGTAAGTTTCGCGGCCGCGCGGTAGCGGATTTCCTGTGCGCGTAGCCTGCATCTCTCGGTGGCGATTCGATCCGACCAGACCCGACCCGGCGAAGCGTCAGCGAGTGTTGCGCGATGCTCCGACGCTGCCTACGCCCCCCACGGTTCCTGCACTGTCCGCATTTCCAGGTAATCCGGCCCCTGGCGTCGCGACGGCCTGCCCGTCGGGCCCTTGTGACGTCTGCCACGCGTGTCGCCATTCAGGCGGCCCGAACAGCGCCATCCCCTTGTTGCGCCAGCCCGGCATCGTGACGACGTCGCGAACCATCGTTCGCCATTCGTGAAACGTCAGCGTGATCGGGTTGTGCGTGTGGATCGGCTCGACGATGCCGTACTCGCACGGCTCGGCTTCGCACTCTTCGACATAAGAGCCGAACATGCGGTCCCAGACGACCAGCACCCCGGCATAGTTGCGGTCGATATAGCGAGGATTGCGGGCATGATGCGCCCGGTGAATCGACGGCGTGTTCAGCACATATTCAAGCCAGCCCAGTTTCGGAATCGCCTGCGTGTGTACGAAGAACTGGAAGGCAAGATTGAGCAATACCACGCCGACGATCTGTGTTGGCGTGAAGCCGATCAGCGCCATCGGCGTCCAGAACAGCCACATGCCGGCGACGGGATACATCAGGCTTTGCCGAAACGCCGTCGACAGATTGAGCCGCTCCGACGAGTGGTGCACGACGTGCGCCGCCCACAACCAGCGGATACGGTGACTGGCGCGATGAAACACGTAATAGAGAAAGTCCTGCACGACGAAGAGCAACAGGAAACCGAGCCATCCTCCCGGCATCGTGTAGAGACGGTGGTGGTCGTACAGCCACGCATAAAACGGCACGACGAGCAGCCAGGCCAGTTTGTCCGCACCCTGATGCATGAGCGCGAGCGTGGCGTTGCTCAGGGTGTCCTTTACGCTGTACATGCCGGGGCGGCGGCGTCGCCAGTACCAGGCTTCCACGCCGATGCACAGCACGAATACCGGGGCGAGCGCCAGCAGAATCAACTCGACGTTCATGACCTCGCGTCTCCTCACGATGGGGTCATCTGAACCGGTGCCCCCGCGTCTTGGCGAAGGTGGCACCGATGGAACGTCTATTCTGACGCCAATGCGGCGGCGAAGCGCAACGATTCGGGGTCGGTTAGAGGGAAACGTCGAAAGTCCCGTCCTGGCCGCTTTTTCACGATGCCAACAGGCTCAGGGGGCGTTCTCGTAAACCCACGAGATGAGCGCGTCGTGGAACCCGCGTGCGTTGCTCGCGCGCGGATCGTTCACCAGCGAGACGACGACGTAGATGTCGCCGGAACGCGTGCCGACATAGCCGGCCACCGCACTCACATCGTCGAGCGTGCCGGTCTTGATATGCGCATTGCCGGCCACGTCGCGATTCATCAGGCGGTTGCGCATGGTGCCGTCGACGCCGACGGTCGGCATCGACTCGACGAGCACCTGGGCCGTCGGACTGTTGATGCCGTGTTGCAGCAGACGGGCCAGCTCGGCGACGCTGATGCGCTCGATGCGCGACAAGCCCGAGCCGTTCTCGACGACGAGCCCCGGCATGGCAAGATCGTTCTTGTCGAGCCAGCGATTCAACACGTCGCGTGAGCGCGCGAGGCTCGCGGGCGCTTTGTTGTGATCGGCGGCGAGTCCGAGTGTCAGGAACAACTGGCGGGCCATCACGTTGTTGCTGAACTTGTTCATGTCGTGCACGACTTCGGCCAGTGTCTGACCGCGATGCGTGACGAGCAAATGCGCATCCGGCGGTACGACGCCCGTGCGCACGTTGCCGTTGAACTGTCCGCCCGACGCTTGCCACAGGGCGCGGAAGCCGCCGAGAAAGAAGCGATCGCGGTCGGGGGCGGCCACGTTCCAGCCCTTGTCCTCGCAGGACGCTGGATACGTGCCCGAGAAGTGCGCGACATAGGTGCCGTCGGGCGTGGCGTTGAGGGTGGGGTGAATGCGGGTGAGCCAGTCGCCGCAGTTGCCGGCAGCGCTCGATGACAAGTTGTTCGAGACTTGCAGATTCGCCAGCGGCGGCAGCACGCCCACGTCGACAGTGCCGTTCGGATTGCCCGTGAAGCTGAACGAGACGGCTTTGAACGAGTACAGCAGCGGATCCGGGGCGACGTTATACGGCCGGTCGGTGTCGCCATCAATGGCGCCCAACTCACCGATATCCGAGCTGTAGGCCGAGCGATCGAGCACAATGTCGCCGTCGATGTCGGTCACCCCTGCCTTGTGCAACTGAGCAACGAACTTCTCCATCTCTTCGGGCACGAGCTTCGGATCGCCGGAGCCTTTGAAATACAGATTGCCGTGGAGCGTGTGGCCGTCCGACTGCCCGTCGGTGAAGGCCTGTGTGCGCCAGCGGTAGTCGGGACCGAGCGTGTCGAGCGCGGCAATCGTCGTGACGAGTTTCATCGTCGACGCAGGATTGCGCGGCACGTTCGGGTTGACGGCGAGCAACGGGGGGCCGATGCGGCCGCGTGTTTGCAGCGGATTGTCGACCTTCTCGACGATCACGCTCACGTGCGCGGCGGGCACCTTGCTCGCGGCGAGCGCGCGTGCCAGCTCGGGCGGCAGCGGCGTGGCGCGCGCGTCGGTCGTCGGCACCCTGGGCATCTTGGCGTGCTTGAGGGGCTTCGCCTGTACGGGGGCGCTCAGGACGAGCGCGAGTGCCAGCGCGGCGAACCCCCCCAGCTTGGCGTGGCCCGGGATGCGGTGCAGGCGCAGCGATTGCAGCGCGTCAGGGTGACGCAGGCTAGGCAGGCTAGGCAGGTGAGGCACGGACCGGGAGGCGTTACGGAGCAGGTCAGGGGCGCGCATGACGGGCGAGGTTCTCCAGTGTTGCGCGCAGCGAAACCGAACGGCCTGGATGCACGACGGGCACAGGCAAAGCGAAGCGGACGCGGCGGCGAAGGAATCAGTCGGGTTACCGGGCCGCGATGTGCGTCTGACATGCGCGGCGCATGGGTGCCATTGTAAGTCGGTGATGCAACGAACTGTCGCTACAATGGGTCGAAATCCGGCGAGTGTCACCCATTGGCAACATCACGCAGCACGATTCCACGTTGCGTTGGCGGCCTGTGACGCCCGGAAATGGCCTCAACCGGTGCCCAACCCATGCGAATTCTGTTGGTGGAAGACGATGCGATGATCGCCACGGCCGTCATGAAAGGCCTGCGCCAGGACGGCTGGACCGTCGATCATGTCGGCGACGGTCAGCGTGCGCTCGACGCGCTCGCGCTCGAGCCCTATGACGCACTGCTGCTCGACCTTGGCTTGCCGCGTCGTGACGGCATCGATGTGCTACGCACACTACGTGCGCGCGGCCAGACACTGCCGGTGCTCATTGCAACGGCGCGCGACGCCGTTGCCGATCGCGTGAAGGGGCTAGACGCCGGTGCCGACGATTACCTCGTCAAGCCCTTCGATCTCGACGAACTGGCGGCGCGTTTGCGTGCGCTGGTGCGACGTCAGGCCGGACGCAGCGAGCCGTTGCTGCGTCACGGTGGTATCGTGCTCGACCCCGCGACGCGGCAAGTGACGTGCGGCGGCGTGCCCGTGGTGCTGTCCGCACGCGAGTATGCGGTGCTTGAAGCGTTGCTCAACCGGCCGGGGGCGGTGCTGTCCAAGGCGCAACTCGAAGAGCGCATCTACGGCTGGGGGGAGGAGGTGGCGAGCAATGCGGTCGAAGTTCACATCCACGGGCTACGCAAGAAGCTTGGCGCGGATGCCATCCGTACCGTGCGCGGCGTCGGCTATATGATGCCGGCGCAACTGGGGCAGACGCCCCCGGCTGCGGGCATGGCGGCACCGGAGGCGAACTGATGCGCTCGATTCGCCGTCGTCTTCTCTTGGGGTTGTTGATCACGCTGGCAGTGGCATTGCTGCTCGCGGGCATCGCGATCTTCCGTCAGGCGCGCACCGAGGCCAACGCGCTGTTCGATTTCCAGTTGCAGCAAATGGCGCTTTCGCTGCCCGCCGAGCCATTCTCGAGCGCGCCGGGCGTGCACAGCGACGCGGGGGGACTCGTCATCCAGATATGGAGTCGTAATGGTGTCGAGTTGTATTACTCGCACCCGCGCGCGCCGCTGCCGCCGCGCGCCGAACTGGGCTTCACGACGGTGCAGACGCCCGAGGGCGACTGGCGCGTCTACGCGGCGCTCGTTGGCGACAATGTCGTGCAGCTTGCGCAGCCGATGGTGATTCGCGATTCGCTCGCCGTGTCGATGGCGTTGCGCACGCTGCTGCCGCTGGTGGTCGCAATGCCGCTGCTCGCGCTGCTCGTCTGGATCGTGGTGGGGCGGGGGTTGCGGCCGCTACGTCGCGTGACGAAGGCGCTCGACGCGCGCGCGCCGGGCGCCCTGGACGCCCTCCCCGAGGCCGGGTTGCCCGACGAGGTGCGCCCGCTGGTGCGTGCGCTCAACAGCCTGCTCGGCAGGCTCGACGAGGCACTCGTGCAGCAAAAGGCGTTCGTGGCCGATGCGGCGCATGAATTGCGTACGCCGCTTGCCGCGTTGCAACTGCAGGTGCAATTGCTCGATCGGGCGCATTCGGAGACGGAACGTGCCGAGGCGATGCGGGACTTGCGCGATGGTGTGCATCGCGCCTCACGCATGGTGGCGCAATTGCTGACGCTTGCGCGGCAGGAGCCGGACGCCGCGCGTGCGGCGGCGGCATTCGTCGAGGTGCCGCTCGCACCGTTGCTGCGTGACGTGGTGGCGCATCATGCGGCGTTGGCGCTTGCGCGTGGGATCGACCTCGGGCTGGACGCCCCCGACGCGTTGTGCGCGATCAGTCGCGTGCAAGGCGATGCGAACGCGTTGCAGACACTTTTCGGCAATCTCGTCGACAACGCGCTGAAGTACACGCCGCGCGGCGGTCATGTCGACGTGCGTCTGGTGGCGGCATCGCCGGCTTCGGTGGTGGAGATCGAAGACACCGGGCCGGGCATTGCGCCGGCCGAGCGCGAGCGGGTGTTCGACCGGTTCTTCCGCGGCGGAGCGGCGTCGTCGGCGGACGGGGCGGCATCGGGATATCCGGCGCCGTCGCCCGACGCGGCGGCACAAGACGAAGCGAGCACGCCACGCGCGCAGGGCAGCGGGTTGGGGCTCGCCATTGTGCGCAACATCGCGCAGGCGCATGGCGCGCGCGTGGAGTTGTTCGACGCGCGCAACGGTCGAGGGCTTCGCGTGCGCGTGAGCTTCGGCGGCGCGGCGTCGGCACCGCCGCCAGCGCTTTAGGCACGGTACGGACTCAGCGCGCTTTGACGGCAATCGCTGCGCCGCGGCACGTTATCGCGCGGTGCAATCTCGCACCGCGCTTTACGGGAGTGCCGGAGATCATCCGTGCTCATCCGTGCTCATCCGCGCTCATCCGCGCGTCACTCTCGTGACCTTGTCGTTTTCAATCGTGAGCGTGCGGCGATCCGGGCGATAGTCGCGCGTTGTCGGCAGCGCTTTGCCGTCCTGCATGCCGATACGCCACGGGCACCCCTGGAGCATCGATGTCGCTTGCGCGAGCGACTTGCCGACGATGGCCTGGTCGGACGGCGAGTCCGGCGTGCAAGCGCCGTTTTGCACTTGCATCGACCCCGGCACCGGGCCTTGCGAGAGCGTCGAATCGGCCGGACCTTGCGTGCCTATCCCGTTGCCGTTGCCTTGTGAGCCGTCGCCCTGTGCGGCGTTCGCGGATACCCCCCATGCCAGGCACAACGCGGTCCCGGCGTATCCCATCCAGCGAGCGGCGCGGCGATACGCGTGCGTGCGGTGAAGCGGCGTGTCGATCGAATGCATCGTGATTCTCCGGTAGGCGAAAACGTGCGGCGCGGAATTGCGCCACTTCGCCACCGTAGTCAGCGGAATACGTCGTACGCAAGACGAACTACGCGAGTTGCCCTTTCAAACACCTGCTGCGGTCACGCATAGCGCGCGAATTGAGGTTGCTCGGTATTCGATGAGTCACTTTTTGTTCGCCTTAAGGTTGCCTTAAGGGAGCCTCTCTACGATCACAGTCATGTCAAACGCGGTCGTCAGTAAGGAGAGACTCATGCGGACCTCGAAGCTCACTCGTACCTTGGTTGCCAGTGCCGTGCTCGTCGCATTGACGGGCGGTTACGTCGCGGGACGCCAGCATTGGCGCGCGCCGCTGGCCGCCGAGATGGTCAGCGATGCCAATGCGGCCAATCCAGTCAATCCGGTGCTCGCGGCCCCGGCCGCCAACGCGCAGAACACGTCGAATACGGCGCCGCGCATGCTCGTGCCGGACTTCTCGCAACTGGCGGAACAATACGGACCGGCGGTAGTCAACATTAGTGTGACGCACGATGGGAAACCATCGGCGGGCGGCGGCTCAGCGGCCATGCAGATGCCGCCGGGCATGGATCAGAACGATCCGCTGTTCCAGTTCTTCCGCCACTTCTACGGCGCGCCGGGCAACGATGGCGGCGGCGACGGTGGGGGCGACAGCAGCGTGCCGACGCGCAGCCTCGGTTCGGGCTTTATCGTGAGCTCGGACGGCTACATTCTGACCAATGCCCACGTCGTGGACGACGCGAGTCAGGTCACGGTGAAGTTGACCGACAAGCGCGAATACAAGGCGAAGGTTGTGGGCAGCGACAAGGCGAGCGATGTGGCGTTGCTCAAGATCGCGGCGACGAATCTGCCGACGGTGAAGATCGGCGATCCGTCGAAATCGAAGGCCGGTGAATGGGTGGTGGCCATCGGGTCGCCTTACGGCTTCGACAACACCGTGACGGCGGGCATCGTGTCTGCGAAGGCACGCGCGCTGCCTGACGAGAACTACACACCGTTCATTCAGACGGACGTGCCGGTCAATCCCGGTAACTCGGGCGGGCCGCTGTTCAACCTCAATGGCGAAGTCATCGGTATCAACTCGATGATCTATTCGCGCACTGGCGGCTTCCAGGGGCTGTCGTTTGCGATTCCGATCGATATGGCGATGAAGGTCAAGGCGCAATTGCAGCAGTACGGCAAGGTCAGCCGTGGGCGCATCGGCGTGACGATTCAGGAGGTGAACCAGTCGTTGGCGAATTCGTTCGGTCTGCCCAAGCCCGAGGGCGCGCTGGTGTCGTCCATCGACAAGAACGGCCCGGCCGCGAAGTCTGATCTGAAGCCGGGCGACGTGATTCTGGCGGTCAACGGCACGACCATCGAAGACTCGGTGCAGTTGCCGGAGAAGATTGCCGACATGCGTCCGGGGCAGAAGGCGACGCTGACCGTCTGGCGCAATGGCGGGAAGCAGAACGTGAGCGTCACGGTGGCGGCGCTCAACGAGAAGAAGGACGTCGCGAGCAATGACGACTCGGCCACGCACGGCCGCCTGGGTCTTGCGGTGCGCGAACTCTCGCCCGAGGAAAAGCGCGCGGCGCAGGTCTCCCATGGCTTGCTGGTGGCGCGGGTCGGTGGGCCGGCCGAACAGGCGGGGGTGCAGGCGGGCGACATCATCCTCTCGCTCAACGGCACGCCCGTGACGAGCGCCTCGCAATTGAGCGATAAGCTCAAGAAGGCGGGTAATAATGTCGCGTTGCTCGTGCAGCGCGACGGGCAGCAGATTTTCATCCCGGTCGATCTCGGTTAAGTGCCGGGCAAGACAACGGCGGGATGCCACGCACTACCTTGTGTGCTGGCGAGCGCGGCGCTCACGATACAGCGACGGCCGCGCCGCCGGTACGATCCGGCATCGTGATGTCATGAACGGGAGGTTGAACATGTGGCAAAAATGGCAACGTTGGTCGGTGGCCGCCGCCACCGCCGCAGCACTGGCAGGGAGTCTGGGCGGCATATCGGTCGCCCACGCGCAGGGCGGCACGCTGCCGCCGTCGATGCAGCAGGGCAACGTGACATACGTCTCGGGCGGCATCGATAGCGACGAGTCGGGCGCGTTCAAGCGTGAAGCGCCGCGCTGGCCGCTGTCCATCGAGATGGCGGCGCGGGGCGACGGCGCGAACGAGTATGTCGCCGACGCTCAGGTACAGATTCTGCGCGGGGGGACCACAGTGCTCGATACGCGCGCGAAAGGGCCGTTCATGCTGGTGAAGCTGCCCGAAGGCCGCTACACCGTGAAGGCAACGTACAACGGTAAGCCCATGGCGAAGGACGTGACGATATCCGCCAAGGGGCACACCGCAGCAACATTCCTGTGGCCGCACGACTGATGTGCCGATCGGTCGTGCCCGTTGAGATGCTACGGATGACGAGGTAACCCAGGCAGTACCACTCTGCAACGAGTGAGCGAGTTGCGCCGCCGAAAGGCGGCGCTTTTTTTGTGTGCAGCGCCATGCCGGGGAAACGGGGCGGGGTGTCGCGGATCAAGCGGCGCTGCCGCACGCCGTGGCTTCGCTGTCGACGCTCGCGTCGGCCGTGCGTGTCGCGAACGTTTGCTTCACGGCGATACCGTTCTTGATCGCCGTCATCTCGGCGAGAATCGCTACGGCGATCTCTGCCGGCGTGCGCGCGCCGAGATGCATGCCGACCGGCCCGTGCAGCCGCTCGATTTCCGTCGAACTGAGGTCGAAAAGCGACAGTCGCTCGCGGCGTCGCGCATTGTTCACGCGCGAGCCGATGGCGCCGATGTAGAACGCGGGCGACTTGAGCGCTTCGAGCAGCGCCATGTCGTCGAGCTTCGGATCGTGGGTGAGCGTGAGTACCGCGCTATGCGAGTCGAGTTGCAGGCGCACGATCAGGTCGTCGGGCATCTCGCGAGAGAGTTCGGTGCCGGCCACATGCCATTCGTCAGCGTATTCGCTGCGCGGGTCGCAAACGATGACGTGATAGTCGAGTGCGCACGCCATGCTCGCCACATACTTCGAGAGTTGTCCTGCGCCGATCACCACCAGCCGATGGCGCGGCCCGTGCGAGGTGATGAGACGCACGCCGTCGAATTCGAGCGACGGTGTGTGGTGTCCCGGCGCGATGCGCACCGCACCGGAGGTCATGTCGAGCTCGCGCACGACGAGACGGAATTGTGCGATGGCGTCGAGCAGTTCCGGAATGCGCGCGGCGTCGCGCAACGGCTCGAGCACCAGTTGCAACGTGCCACCGCATGGCAGCCCGAAGCGATGCGCTTCCTCGGCCGTCACGCCGTAGCTGGTGAGATGGGGGCGATCCTGGGGCCAGTCGCCGTCCCGAATGCGTGCGATGAGGTCGTCCTCGACGCAGCCGCCCGACACGGAGCCGACCAGATGACCGTCTTCGCGAATGGCGAGCATCGAGCCCACGGGACGCGGGGCGGATCCCCAGGTCCGTACGACGGTGCCCAGCGTGACGAAAAAGCCCGCGCGGGTCCACTGCACGGCGGCCTTCAGTACTTCCAGATCGACACTGTCCATAGCAGAGTTCCTTCGCCGATACGCAAGCGGCAGCCGAGCGCCCCAGTCGCGGGCCACCGTCGACCGTTCACCGCTCGATGTGATCCGCCGAGTATATCTTGCCTTGGCTTGCGCTGTATTTCAGCCGATATTGCGCTCGGCCCGGCCGCCGTGCGGCGCGCGATGCGGCGCAATCGGCGGGCTGCCGCGGCGGCGATCTGACGCGGGGCGACTCGTGTCACAATGGTTCGACGTTCGAGATTGCGCGGCAACACGCACGCGCGAACGCATGGCGTCTCGGGAGGGGGTAATGGAGCTACATGACAGCCGGCAGTTGCCGGTCGCGCGAGACCTCGCGTGGATCGCGCTGAACGATCCGGGCATGCTGCGCGGATGCATTCCTGGTTGCGAGTCGATCGAGCGGATCGACGATACGACCTGGACGATCGTCGCCACGGCCTCGCTGGGGCCGGTGGGCGGTCGCTGGTCCGGGCGGATCACGATGACCGACGTGATGGCGCCAACGTCGTACACATTGAATTTCGACGGCCTGGGTTCTGCCGCCGGTCACACGCGGGGCACGGCCACTGTCACGTTGCATTCGCCGGGGCCGATGAGTACCGTGCTGACGTATGACCTGAAGGCGCAGTTCGGCAGCGAGTACGCCCATCTGGACACGCCCGACGTAGCCAGTGCGGCCCGCAAGCTCGCCGACGAGTTCTTCAGGCGCCTGACGGCGGCCATCGCGCCGCATCACGCAGCGAACGCGCCGATCGCCGCCGACGCAGAAGTGGCCGCCGCGCTCGCGACGCACGCTGCTCTGCGCGATGCTCCGCCCAAGCGACGCAAGTTGGCGCGGTGGTGGCCATGGGCCGTGGCGGCCCTGATCCTGATCGTCATCGTGATGTGGGGTAACCATGTCCGCTGAGCGTCGAGCGGGCAAACGTGGCGGCGCGGGCAAGACGGCGGCGGGACCTGCGGCCGCCGCCCATGACGGCGATGCGCGCGCTCGCGCGCTGCTGGCGACGGCAGAAGCGCTGGAAGCGGCGAGCAAGGTGCCGGCACCGGCAGGCGAGGCGGGCTACGACGTGCGGGTGCGGGTGCGCGATGGCGACACGCCGGTGTTCGGCCCGGGGCGTCTCGCGTTGCTGCGTGCCATCGAGGCGACCGGTTCGATTTCCGCGGCTGCGCGGCACATGGGCATGTCGTATCGGCGCGCCTGGCTGCTCGTCGAAGCGATGAACCACGAATTCCGAGAGCCGCTCGTCACGCGTCATATCGGCGGCGCGTCGGGCGGGGGCGCGCGACTCACGCCGTTCGCACAGAACCTCGCGGCACATTACGACACCCTGATCCAGGAAATCCGCCTGCTGCTCGACGCGCATGTCCCGACGTTCGACGCCTATCTCAAAGGCGACAAGGCCGTGGATCCGGACGCCGATTCGGCACCGTCGCGCCGCACGTGATTCCGTGCCGGCTCGACTATCACGAAAACGTTAATCTTCCGTGAGGACTTCGTCACCGGCCTGACGTGACACTCGCTCCATCGACGCCAACCCAGCGATGGAGGTCCCCATGTCTACCCTCACGAAGCCCATGCCACCCGTGCCGCCTGCGCCGCCTGTGAAGCAGCCCCCGGCGCGATCCGGTCCGGTGCAGCCGGGTTGGCTGCGCGTCACCCACTGGCTGAACGTGCTGGCCGTCCTCGCGATGGTCACGAGCGGCTGGCGTATCTACAACGCGTCGCCGATCTTCGGCTTTCGCTTTCCCAATGAGATCACGCTGGGCGGCTGGCTCGGCGGCGCCCTGCGCTGGCATTTCGCCGCGATGTGGCTGCTGGCGGCCAACGGGCTGGTCTACGTTCTGTTCAACCTGACGAGCGGCCGCCTCGCGCGCCGCTTCTTTCCGCTGACGTGGCGCGGTGTGTGGCGCGATGTCTGCGCGGCACTGCGCGGCCGTCTCGCGCACGACGATCCCCGGCAATACAACCAGGTGCAGCGCGCCGCTTATCTGTTTGCGGTGCTCGACCTCGTCCTGCTCGTGGTCTCGGGGCTCGCGGTCTGGAAGCCCGTGCAGCTCGGAGGGCTGTGCGCGCTACTCGGCGGATTTCAGGGCGCGCGTCTGGTGCATTTTCTGGCGATGGCGGGCCTCGTTGCGTTCGTCGCCGTCCATGTGGCGATGGTCGCGCTGGTGCCGCGCACGTTGCGCACGATGATTACCGGTCGCTGAGCGCGCCGGCTACGAGCTACGGAGTTGCCATGACAATTGAGCGAAAGCCTCGCCATGTTTCCCTCGACGCACCGGTGGTGCGCGACGGCGAAGCGATTCTTCGCGAAGCGCGTACCCTGGTGGCGCGGCGTGTCGCCGAGCCCTCGCGGCGGGCGTTTCTCACGCGCACGTTGTCGCTCGGCGGCATCGCGCTGCTCTCGGGATGCTCGCTCGACGACAATGCCGGCGTCGAATCTGCGCTCGACAAGATGTCGCGCTGGAACGATCGGGTGCAGGCTGCCCTGTTTCGTCGGGACGCGCTGGCCCCGACCTTTCCTGCGTCGCGCATCACGCGTCCGTTTCCGTTCAACGCGTTTTACTCGATGGACGAAGCGCCCACCGTCGATGCACGCGACTACCGGCTGGAGTTGTCCGGACTGATTGCCGACAAGGCCCCGTGGCGGCTCGACGCATTGCGTGGCTTCGCCAGTGCGCGGGCGGCCGAGCAGATCACGCGCCATGTGTGCGTGGAAGGCTGGAGCGCCATCGGCCGCTGGGGAGGCGTCACGTTCGCCGACTTTCTCGGGCGCATCGGGGCGGACACCACGGCGCGTTACGTCGGCTTCAAATGCGCCGACGACTACTACACAAGCATCGACATGCCGACGGCCCTGCATCCGCAGACGCTGCTGGCGCTCACGTACGACGGCCAGACGCTGCCACGGGAGTACGGCTTTCCGATGAAGCTGCGCATTCCCACCAAGCTCGGCTACAAGAATCCCAAGCATATCCGCGCGATTTTCGTGACCAACACGTATCCGGGCGGGTATTGGGAGGACCAGGGATACAACTGGTTCGGCGGAAGTTGACGCGAACACGCGCTCGACTGAATGATTCACTCACTCTTTGAGGACGACGACAATGAAGATGCGATATCTGGCCATCATGGCGATGGGACTGGCGCTTGGCACCGGTGCGGCATTCGCGCAGGACGCGATGAGCAAGGGCGACGCGATGTCGAAGGGCAGCGCGATGAGCAAAGGCGATGCCATGGGCAAAGACATGGACAGGAGCGGGAAGATGTCCAAGGGCGATGCGATGGGCAAGTCCGACGCCATGTCGAAGGGCGGCGCGATGAGCAAGCCCGACGCCATGGGCAAAATGGGCAAGGGTGATGCCATGGGCAAAAGCCACTAGGCGCTCGGCAACACACGACAAGGCTTCGCAGGGGAGGTCCGCTGCGAAGCCTTGCGCATTCGTGCCGCGATCCCCGTGCAGCCATCGCCGTGCCGCGCCGCGTGGCATCGCGAGGCATCGCAAGGCATCGTCTGGCGCCCCGTAGCGCCGTCGCTCCATCGGGTCACCGAGTCACCGGGTCAGGGCGACCGATTTGATGAGCAGATACACGTCGCGGCCCGGCGTCAGTTGCAGTTGATCGGCGGAAAAGCGCGTGATGCGTGCACGCAGCGTGGTGCCGGTCGCATCGCCGAGGAGTGTGGCACCGACTTCGACCGAGTCGCCCAGATCGCGCAATGTCGCCACGCGTGCGCGCAGCACGTTCAGCACGCTGGTGTCGACGGGGGCCGACGTCGCAATGGCGACATCGCGCTCTCGCACGCGAATGCGGCATGCGTCGCCCGCCTCGCCGCCCGCGCGAGGCACGCGAAGCCGAACCGTGTCGCTCCCGTTCACGGCAAGCTCGGTCAGACCGTAGCGGGGGTCGTGCGCGACGATGCGTGTCTCGAGCACGGTGCCCGGCGACTCGGCGGCACTGTCGAGCGCGTCGCGATGCACATTGAGCACGTCGGCCGGCGCCCCTTGCGAGATCGTGCGGCCTTCCTTGAACAGCACCACCTGATCGGCCAGCCGCATCACTTCGTCGAGCGAATGCGTGACGTAGAGTACCGGTAGCTTCAACGCGTGGCGGATCCGGTTCAGGTAGTCGAGCACCTCGAGGCGCCGCGCATGATCGAGCGAGGCGAGCGGCTCGTCCATGAGCAGCATGCGCGGGCACGATAACAGCGCGCGGCCGATCCCCACGCGTTGCTTCTCCCCGCCAGAGAGCGCGCCGGGGCGACGACCGAGCAACGGGGCCAGATCCAGGACGTCCACTACATGCGCCAACGCAATCGCGCCAGCACCAGCGGCGGCCACGTCGCGACGCCGCAACCAGCGACCGAATAGCAGGTTCTGACGCACCGTGAGATGCGGCATCAGGCGCGCGTCCTGAAACACGTAGCCGATGCGGCGCCGCCATGGCGGCAGACAGATACCCGCGCTGCTGTCGAACAGCACGTCGCCGTCCACCACGATACGACCGGTGTCGGGCTTGAGCAGGCCGGACACAGCATTGACGACGGTGGTTTTGCCGCTGCCCGACGGTCCGAACAATGCGCTCACGCCCATGCCCGCCGCGAAATCGACATCGAGCGCAAAGCTGACGAACCGATGTTGGAGGCGCACTTCAACCGTCATGGCCGAGCGCCTTGCGATGTCCGAAGCGGATCAGCACTTCGGAGAGGATGAGCGTGCCGACGGCCAGCACGACCGAGATCGCGCACAGGCGCCAGACCATCGCGTCGCCGTCGGGTACCTGGGTGGCCGTGTAGATGGCCAGCGGCAGGGTCTGTGTCTGCCCCGGAATATTCGAGACGAACGTGATGGTCGCGCCAAATTCGCCGAGGGCGCGCGCAAATGCGAGCACGAATCCATGCAATGCGCCGGTGGCGGTGAGCGGTAGCGTCACGGTGACGAAGGTGAGCCAAGGGCCCGCGCCGAGCGTCTGCGCAGCCTGTTCCAGCCGGGTGTCCGACGCCTCGAGCGCCTGCCGGATGGCGCGCACGAGCAGTGGGAAACCCATGACGCCTGCGGCAAGCGCGGCGCCGGTCCAGCGAAACGCGAAGGTGAAGTTGAACCACTCGCGCAGCAGTTTGCCGATGGCGCCCTGTGCACCGAACAGCACGAGCAGCGCGAAGCCGACCACCACAGGCGGGAGCACGAGCGGCAAATGCAGAAGGGCATCGAGCAACGCCTTGCCCGGGAAATGGCAGCGTGCGAGCAGCCAGGCGGCGGCATACGCGAACGGCAGGCTGCACAGCGTGCCCAGCAAGCCCACGCGCAGGCTGAGTTCGACGATGCCCCATTCTTCGGGGGTAAGGCTCATGACCTTACGGGCGGCTGAAGCCGAAGCGCGCGAACGTGGCCTGCGCTGTCGGTGTGAGCAGGAATCGGTAGAACGGATCGGCGTCGCTGCGGTTGGCCTGCTTCGTCACCGCCACGGGGTAGACGATTGGCGCATGACTGTCGACGGGGAACGTGGCCGCGATCCGCACGCGCTTCTCGGCATTGGCATCGGTCTTGTACACGATGCCGTAGGGCGCTTCGCCGCGTGCGACCAGCAACAGCGCGGCACGCACATTGTCGGCGGCGGCGACCCTGCCTTGCACCTTGGACCAGATGCCGAGTTTTTCGAGCGCGGCCTTGCCATAGAGGCCGGCCGGCACATGCGCGGGGTCGCCCATGGCGAGCCTGCCGGTGCCGAGCTTCGCGTCGAGGTCTGTGCCTGAGCTCAGATCGACGGTGCCTGTGGTCGAGGCCGGTGCGATCAGCACCAGCGCGTTGCCGAGCAGGTTGCGACGTGTGCCCACGTCGATCAGGTCGTGCTTCTGCGCGTAGTCCATCCAGTCCTGGTCGGCCGAGATGAACAGATCGGCCGGTGCGCCTTTCTCGATCTGACGCGCCAGTGTCGAGCTGGCGCCATAGACGAGCACTGGCTTCTTGCCGGTTTCCCTGGTGTAGGCGGCCGACAGAGCGTCGAGCGCGTCTTTCATGCTGGCCGCGGCGAACACTTGCTGGGCTACGGCGTTGCCCGCAAACAACAGGCTCGCGCCAATGGCGGCAATGCGCAGTGCGCGGCGCAGCATCGAGCCGGTGTTTTGCGGGACTTGGGACTTGCGGCGAGCGAGAACGACTGCTTTCACGAAAGGGTCTCCTGCATGGGATGGCGAGGCTGGCACCGAATTCGGCGAACGTCTGCGTGAGCCGATATCGCAGACGCCGTCGGACGGCCGGTCACGCGATGTGCGCAACGCGTTATGTAGAATTATATATAACGATTGGACGCTGTACAGGTATACGCCGTATCACGGCGAACGATCGCGATCCGGCGCGGCGACATTGCGCGGTGAAACCGAAAAATCGGGACGTTGTGCGCTACGGAGTGTGCGGACACGGCAGCCATGCAGAAGCGCCCGTTGACGAGCGCTGGGCGATGAATCGCTGTGGCAATTGGCGAAGGGGCGGGTGCCTTGCCTGAAAGCGTACGCTCAGGCGGCTTCTGGCGGCGGGGGAGGGCTCGCGCGCTGCATCGCGGGACTGGTGCGCAGCATGTCGAAGAAGCCGTCGACCACGGCATCGCACTCCGCGCCGAGGTCATAGTCGGGCAGGAACAGCCAGTCCGACATCATGCCGACAACGAGTGCGTGCAGCATGATGGCCGCGCGGCGCGTGTCGAGCGCCTTGGGCAGTTGACCGCGCTCGATGGCGCGCTCCATGTCTCGCATGATGCGCTGCTTGCCATCGGCGCATGCCTCGCGCTGACGCTCAAGCACCGAAAGCATCTCGTTCGTGTATTCACACTTGTGGAACAGAATGTCGAGCACGCGGCGACGGCGCTCGTTGCGGGCGGTTTCCCTGAGCACGAGCTTGCAGATCTCATGCATGCGCGCCATTGGGTCGCCGTTCTCCGGTTCAGTGCACTCCTCGTCGATCATGCGCTCCATCGGCAGGCGGATGCGATCCGTCATGGCGTTGAACAGGTCGATCTTGTTCTTGAAGTGCCAGTAAATGGCGCCGCGGGTCAGGCCGGCGGCTTCGGCGATGTCGGCAAGCGACGTGCGCGACACACCTTTCTGAGCGAACACCGTCTCGGCGGTATCGAGCAACAGATTGCGGGTCTCGATCGCTTCCTCTTTGGTTCTGCGGGCCATCGTCGTGTCACAGGGGCGGCGGAAATTTGCGAAATGCTATGTAAACAGGACTGCGCATTCGTGCGACGCAATATGATTTACATACATTCATGAATGTATCTATAATAGCAGCCGCTTGCTCAATTGCACAGGGAACATTTAAGCTCTTTCGTCTTAGGGAAAAACCTCACTGATGGCCCCGCTCCTCCGGGCCTCAGGCATTCGCCGACCTGCCTTTGTGCGACGGGACTGCGGACTGGGCTTCGTCGTCGCAATCGTCGCAACGTATTTGTCAATTTGTCTGACCGCATTCCATTTATCGGGGGCGTATATGCACGTCAAGAGAAGTTCACTGGGGATGGTCACTGCCGTCGCACTTGCGGCATTGACCCTGGCCGCGTGCGGCAAGAAACCGCAGCAGCCGCAGGGCATGGTGCCGGAAGTCGGCGTCGTGACACTGCAGCCTCAGAACGTAACACTGACGACCGACCTGCCCGGACGCACTTCGCCCTTCCGCGTTGCCGACGTGCGGGCACGCGTCGACGGCATCGTGCTCAAGCGCGATTTCACCGAAGGCAGTGACGTCAAGGCAGGGCAGCGCCTCTACAAGATCGATCCGGCGACGTATCAGGCCGCTTACGAGAACGCCAAGGCAACGCTTGCGAAGGCCGTGGCGAATCAGGCGTCGACCAAGCTGCTGGCCGATCGCTACAAGCAACTGGTGGCCGCCGAAGCGGTCTCCAAGCAGGACTACGACAACGCCGTCGCGGCCGCGCTTCAGGCCGACGCCGACGTGCAGGCCGGCAAGGCCGCGGTCGACACCGCGAAGATCAACCTCGGCTACACCGACGTGCCGGCACCGATTTCGGGCCGCACGGGGTTGTCGCAGGTGACCGAAGGCGCCTACGTGCAGGCTGGCGCCGCCACGCTGATGACGACCGTTCAGCAGATCGATCCGATGTACGTGGACGTGACGCAATCGGCCGCCGACGGCCTGCGTCTGCGCCGTGCGCTGGCCGACGGCAAGCTGCAAAGCGCGGGCAAGAACGCTGCCAAGGTGGAGTTGACGCTGGAAGACGGCTCGAAGTACCCGTTCGAAGGCAAGCTGCAGTTCTCCGACATCACCGTCGATCAGACGACCGGCTCGGTCACCGTGCGCGCCATTTTCCCGAACCCGAATCGCGAGTTGCTGCCGGGCATGTTCGTGCACGCCAGACTCCAGGAAGGGGTGAAGGAAGGCGGTCTGCTCGTGCCGCAGCAAGGGGTGACGCGCGACCAGAAGGGCCAGCCGACGGCACTGATCGTGAACAAGGAAGGCAAGGTCGAGCTGCGTCAACTGGTCGCCGACCGTGCGATCGGTGACAAGTGGCTGGTGAGTTCGGGTCTTGCCGCTGGCGACCAAGTGATCGTGTCCGGTCTTCAGAAGGTGCGCCCGGGCGCACCGGCGAAGGCGGTTCCGGCGCAGTTGCCGGGTACGCAGGCGCCTGCGGGTGCCAGCGCCCCGGCAGCGGCCGCTGCCGCCCCGGCCTCAAGCGCCAAAGCCCAATAACGCGGAGCCACATTCATGGCAAAGTTTTTTATCGATCGCCCGATCTTCGCTTGGGTGATCGCGATCGTCATCATGCTGGCCGGTGCGCTCTCGATTCTGAAGCTGCCGGTCTCGCAGTACCCGCCGATCGCCCCGCCGTCGGTGCAGATCACCGCGACCTATCCGGGCGCGTCGGCGCAGACCGTGCAGGATACGGTCACGCAGGTGATCGAGCAGCAGATGAACGGTATCGATCACCTCGAGTACATGTCGTCGACGTCCGACGGCTCGGGTACCGCGCAAATCACGCTGACCTTCGCGCAAGGCACGAACGCGGATATCGCGCAGGTGCAGGTGCAGAACAAGTTGCAACTCGCTACGCCGCTGCTCCCACAGCAGGTGCAGCAGCAGGGGATCAAGGTGGCCAAGGCGACCAAGAACTTCCTGCTGGTGATCGGCGCGTACTCCGACGACGGCTCGATGACCGACATCGATCTCGCGAATTACCTCGCCGCCAACGTGCAGGACCCGATCAGCCGTGTGAACGGTGTGGGTCAGGTCCAGCTCTTCGGCGCGCAGTACGCGATGCGCGTCTGGGTCGATCCGCAGAAGCTCAACGCCTACAACCTGACGATCATCGACGTCTCGAACGCAATTCAAGCGCAGAACGTGCAGGTCTCGGCAGGTGAGCTGGGCGGTGCGCCTGCGGTGAAGGGGCAGCAGCTCAACGCCACGGTGATGGCGCAAAGCCGCCTGCAGACGCCGGAGCAGTTCCGCAACATTCTGCTCAAGGTCAACAAGGACGGCTCGCAGGTGCGCCTGGGCGACGTGGCCCGCGTGGAGCTGGGCGGCGAATCGTATCAGGTGGTCGCCCGTTACAACGGCAAGCCGGCGGCGGGTCTCGCGGTCACGCTGGCCACGGGGGCCAACGCGCTGCAAACGGCGACTGCCGTCAAGCAGCAGGTCGCGGAACTCGCGCAGTATTTCCCGGCGGGCATGAAGGCCGACTTCCCGTACGACACCACGCCGTTCGTGAAGATCTCGATCGAGGAAGTGATCAAGACCCTCATCGAAGGTATCGTGCTGGTGTTCCTCGTGATGTATCTGTTCCTGCAGAATCTGCGCGCGACGATCATCCCGACGATTGCCGTGCCGGTGGTGTTGCTCGGCACGTTCGGCATCATGGGCGCGGCCGGTTTCTCCATCAACACACTCTCGATGTTCGGCCTGGTGCTTGCCATCGGTTTGCTGGTCGACGATGCCATTGTGGTGGTCGAGAACGTCGAGCGGGTGATGGCCGAAGAGGGGCTGAGTCCGAAGGAAGCGACAAAGAAGGCGATGAGCCAGATTGTCGGCGCCCTGGTGGGCGTGGCGCTCGTGCTCTCGGCCGTGTTCGTGCCGATGGCGTTCTTCGGCGGCTCGACCGGTGCCATCTATCGACAGTTCTCGCTGACCATCGTGGCGGCCATGGCGCTGTCGGTGCTGGTGGCCATCGTGCTGACGCCGGCCATGTGCGCCACGATTCTCAAGCCGATCAAGAAAGGCGAGGTGCACGAGAAGCGTGGCTTCTTCGGCTGGTTCAACCGCACGTTCGACAGTGGCTCGAAGAAATATCAGGGCCAGGTGGAGCGCATTCTGAAGCGCAGCACGCCGTTGCTGATCGTCTACGTGGTGATCGTGGCGGTGGTCGGCTTCCTGTTCGTGCGCATGCCGACGGCGTTCTTGCCCGACGAAGATCAGGGCTACTTCTTCAATCTCGTGCAATTGCCGCCGGGTGCGACGCAGGAGCGTACGCTCAACGTGATGAAGCAGGTCGAGAAGCACTATCTCGAGCAGGAGAAGGACGCGGTGCGTTCGATCTTCACGGTGACGGGCTTCGGCTTCAACGGCCGGGGTCAGAACGTGGGCCTGGCGTTTACGATGATGCGTCCGTGGGATGAGCGGCAGTCGGCCAATCTCAAGGTGCAGGCCGTGATCGCGCGTTCTTATCAGGCGTTCGCCAGCGTGAAGGACGCGATGATCTTCGCCATCAACCCGCCGTCGGTGCCGGAGCTGGGGAATGCCGGCGGTATCGACTTCGAGTTGCAGGATCGCGCAGGCCTCGGCCACGACGCGCTCATGGCCGCGCGTAACCAGATGCTGGGATTGGCGTCGAAGAACCCGAATCTGGCGAACATGCGTCCGAACGGTCTCGACGACACGCCGCAGTACAAGGTGGATGTCGACGAAGAGAAGGCGGCTGCATTGGGTCTGTCGATTGCCGACGTGTACACGACGCTCTCGGCATCGTGGGGCTCGTCGTACGTGAACGACTTCATCGACCGTGGCCGCGTGAAGAAGGTGTATGTCATGGCGGAAGCGAAGGACCGGATGCTGCCGCAGGACATCAACAAGCTCTACGTTCGCAACGCGAGCGGGACGATGGTGCCGTTCTCGGCCTTCGCGACGGGCAAGTGGGTTTATGGCTCGCCGCGTCTGGAGCGTTACAACGGTGTGCCTGCCGTGGAAATTCAGGGCATGCCGGCCCCGGGCAAGTCGTCGGGCGACGCCATGAAGGCGGTTGAGGAAATCGCGAAGCAGCTCCCGCCGGGTATCGGTCTGGAGTGGACGGGCCTGTCGTTCGAAGAGCGCATCTCCGGCTCGCAGGCACCGGCGCTGTACGCGATCTCGATTCTGATCGTGTTCCTGTGTCTGGCGGCGCTGTACGAAAGCTGGTCGATCCCGTTCTCGGTGATTCTGGTGGTGCCGCTGGGCGTGTTGGGGGCGCTGCTGGCCGCAACGCTGCGCGGGCTCTCCAATGACGTGTACTTCCAGGTGGGTCTGCTCACCACCGTGGGTCTGTCGGCGAAGAACGCGATTCTGATCGTGGAATTCGCCAAGGATCTGCAGGAGCAGGGCCGTACGCTGAAGGAAGCGACGATGGAAGCCGTGCGACTGCGTCTGCGCCCGATTCTGATGACGTCGATGGCGTTCGTGCTTGGCGTGTTGCCGCTGGCAATCTCCAACGGCGCAGGCTCGGCGTCGCAACACGCGATCGGCACCGGCGTGATTGGCGGCATGCTGGCGGCGACATTCCTCGCGATCTACTACGTGCCGGTCTTCTTCGTGCTGGTGCGCAAGCGCATCGGCCATGAAGATCTGGACACCGTGGAGCATCCGGAGGCGCGCAAACCGAACCCGGACCCGGACGCAACCGAAGGTCCCGCCAAGGAAGGAAACTGACCTATGAAGCACAAAGCATTGTCGATGGCCTTGGCGGCAGCGTCCCTGGCAGGCTGTACCCTCGCGCCGCACTATGAGCGGCCCGAGGCGCCGGTTGCCACGTCGTTCCCCAGCGGCCCGGCCTACAAGACGCCGGGGGCGGCGAACCAGAACGGCACTGCGGGCAGCAATACCGTGGTGGCCGCCGATCTGGGCTGGCGAGACTTCTTCACCGATCCCCGTCTGCAGAAGCTGATCGAGATCGCGCTGCAGAACAACCGCGATCTGCGCGTATCGATGCTCAACGTCGAAGCTGCGCGTGCGCAATACCAGATTCAGCGCTCGGCGCTGCTGCCCTCGGTCGGGGCGGCGGGGCAGGCGTCGATCCAGCGCTCGCCGGCGGACATGTCGTCGTCGGGGCGCGCCGGCATCAGTCGCAGCTATCAGGTGGGGGTGGGCTTCACGTCGTACGAACTCGACCTGTTCGGCCGTATTCAGAGCCTGAAGGATCAGGCGCTGGAGACGTACCTGGCAAGCGAGGACACCGCCAAGGCAGCGCACATCACGTTGATCTCGGAGGTGGCTACGGCATACCTTACGTGGCTGGCCGATCAGGAACTGCTCAAGCTCACGGCCGACACGCTCAAGAGCCAGGAGTCGTCGTACGCGCTGACCAAGCGCAGCTTCGACGTGGGGACGGCCTCCGGGCTGGACCTGCGCCAGGCGCAAACGCCGGTGGATTCGGCGCGGGCGAATTACGCGCAGTACACGCGCCAGGTCGCGCAGGACGAGAATGCACTCACGCTGCTCATCGGTCAGCCGATACCGGCCGATCTGCCGCCGGGACGTCCGCTCGACGGGCAGGGTCTGCTCGCCGATCTGCCGGCCGGGCTGCCCTCCGATCTGCTGCTGCGTCGACCGGACGTGACGGCGGCCGAGCATATTCTCAAGGGCGCCAACGCCAACATCGGCGCGGCGCGAGCTGCGTTCTTCCCGTCGATCTCGCTCACGGCGAGCGCGGGCACGGCGAGCGCGTCGCTGAGCAATCTGTTCAAGGGCGGGCAGGGCGCATGGTCGTTCGCGCCGACCATCACGCTGCCGATCTTCGCGGGTGGGCAGAACATTGCCAACCTCGATCTGGCGAAGGTGCAAAAGCGTATCGAGATCGCCAACTACGAGAAGACGATACAGACGGCATTCCGCGAAGTGTCCGACGGTTTGGCTGCGCGCGGCACGCTCGACGATCAGATCGCGGCGCAGGAGTCGCTCGTCAAGGCGAACGACGAGAGTTACAAGCTCTCGGATCTGCGCTATCGCAACGGTGTGGACAGCTTTCTGAGCGCACTCGTCTCGCAACGCTCGCTGTACTTGGCGCAGCAGTCGCTGATCGCCGCGCGCCTGTCGCGCTGGACCAACCTCGTCACGCTGTACAAGGCGCTTGGCGGCGGTTGGGAAGAGCGCACGGTTCCGGCAACTGCCGGGGTGGCGTCCGCGCCTGCGGCGGCATCGTGATCGTGTCGTGAGGCAGGCGCGCGGCGTGAGCAGCGCAAATGTCTCGCGGTGGTGCAACGCTTGAAGTTCGAGACGCCCGGCAATGGCCGGGCGTTTTGCATTTATCCACCGTATCGCGTGAATAATCGGCTCAGTTCCCGAGAGGTTTAGACGCCGGGTTCTACGCTGGCCCCTACCTCGCTTACGGCTTCGTCGATATCCTAGTTTGCGTTGTATTCGCAACACCCCAAGCGTGGACGCGAGCGTTCCATGACGCGGTCGACCCGGCGCGCGGGGCACTTATAAGCTGACAGCATTTCCAGGGAGAGACACCATGAGCGATCTTCAAGCCCGCTTCGACGAGGCGGTAGCCCAATCCAAGACGCTGCCCGAACGCCCCGACAATTTCACGTTGCTGCGTATCTACGCGCTGTTCAAGCAAGGCACGGAGGGTGACGTGTCGGGGGCGCGTCCCGGCATTACGGATTTCGTCGGTCGCGCCAAGTTCGACGCCTGGGAAATGCTCAAGGGCAAGTCGAAAGAAGAGGCGCAGTCGGCGTATGTGGCACTCGTCGAAGAACTGAAGGGATGAGATTTTCGCGTGCCGTGTGGCCGACAGTGCAGCGGCCGGTCGACATTTAGACAACATGCGGACAGCATTCGGACGACCGAGGCAGCGTTGAACCGATTGGGTACGACAAGCCAGACGACGGCGACTTCGGTCGCCGTTTTTTATGGGTTCGTGCGCCGTTGCGTGGTGACGCACGGCCTGGCGATTCGCTGCGTATGAGAAGTGAGGTGGCGCATGGCGGGGTGGGTTTTGGGGGGCGGTCCGATTGGCGTGTCGTGCGCGGTGCGCGACGATGGACGCGTCATCCACCCGACGAGAACCCGAACCATGCGACAAGATCAACGACACCCAATTCGACGTGCGGACCGGCCTACGCTTCGCCAGGCATCGGCCAATCGCGTTCGCACGCCGGCGCGACGCGCTCAGTGCGTGCCGTCACGCGTTGCGAACCGGGAGCGAGGGCCGTGGTCATTGCCGCTGCGAGCGCTCGCGCCACTGACGTGTGCAAAGCCGGCTGTGGGGCCGGTGAGCCGGGTGCGGCGCAAGACGCGGGCCCGGGGCGCGGCGTTGCTGGACGTCATGTTCACGCTGCTGGCGCTCACCGCCGGCGCACAAGGCTTTGCACGATGGCAGGCGGCGGGCGGCATGTCATCTGCTGAGCTTGCTTCGTTACCGAAAGCGGTGGCGATGGCTGCGCCCGCGCAGTCCGGGGATGATGCGTGGCGCGTTCGCCGTCAACCATGAGCGGGGCGGGCTTCGGGGCATGGGGCGGCGTGCGCAAGCGCCGCATGGCTGGCTTCACGCTGCTTGAATGGGTACTGACCTTGCCGCTCGGGTTGCTGATCGTGACGGCGGCGACGGCCATCTATCTCGCAGGCATCCGGTTGTGGCGGGTGCAGGCCGAGCGATACGACGTCAACGAGCGCGCCGTCTTTGCATTGACCCAGCTCACGCGTGCGGTCGGCATGGCGGGATACCGCAACTGGGACCCGATGGAAGGTGCGATCCGGCTACCGGGGCAGGGCGCGCGTGACTGGCCGTCGCTGAGGGCCAGCGCCGAGTGCTCGGGCTCGCTGGACACTTGCCCGAGGCGCGGTTGGCAGGGCAGCGCAATGCTCGAGGTGCAGTTCCACGGCGCGGGCTTTTCGCAGGGCAATGGCGCGCTTCACAACTGCGCCGGACGGCAAGTCGGCACAACGGGGCGCCTGGACGACCGTCATCTCAGCATCTTCTATGTCGACAAGGGAGAGGACGCGGTCCCCTCGCTTTACTGCCGTTATGGTGAGCACCGGATGTCGGCGACCGACCTGCATCCGGCACAAGTGCTGGTCGGCGGGGTGGAGGCGATGTACCTCCGGTTGGGGTTTCGTGACGGCGGGACGGGGCCGGTGCGATGGACGCCGCCGTTCATCAGTATGCGCCGCCGGCCGCCACGTCCCCCACCCGGTGAAGGGGGATGGGAAAACGTGGCGGCGGTGGCGTTTTCGCTGGTCATGCGTGGCGCGCCGCGACGCGGTGGAAAGCCGCGAGCGGTGAGTGTGGTCGAAGTTTTCGACGCGGCGTCCGGGGGGCGGGAGTCCAAGCGGCTGTTCAATGCCGGAGACGTTCATTTGCATGTGGTCAATGCGGTGGCCTATCGTCGCAACGACGGCGGCGTGGGGGAGGAGGCGAAATGGTTGGCGTCTTCATGGTGATGTGGTTGGCCGCCTTGATGGCGCTCGCCGCCTCCGGTATGCACCATCGTGAATTGGCGAGCCGTTTCATCGCGTATACGAGCGATCGTGCCGCAGCATTCTCAGCGGCCGACAACGCCCTTGCCGCCGCACGCGACGTGCTCACACGTGACGAGCGCGCTGCGGACATCGCGGCGGCCGGGTCCGTGTTCGACGCGGGGCCGTATGGGGTGATCGAGGCCAATCACCGAGGCAATGTCTGGTATCAGAAGCAGGTGCCGCGATGGCGCACGGTCGATTGGCACGGCAGTGCGGCAGTCATCGCCGGGCGCAGCGCGCGCTACTTCATCGAGAGAATCGCGTTTTCGGCCTATCTCACAGACGAACCGGCCGTTCGCGATGCGTCGGTGCGCCGGTATCGGGTGAGCGCGATGGGGTGCGGTGACTTGCCGGGTACGCGGGTCTACCTGCAGGCGATCTACGAGGTTCGGCGCCAAACACAAGACGCACGCAGCCGTGGGCCATCGCCGTCGTTCTCGTCGCGTTTGCTCAATTGGCGCGAGGTTGTGGCGTGGCGCGATGGCGCCAACAACATGCCCGCGCAGGATGCCCACCGCGAGCGTTGCGATGCGTCGTGATCTGCGTCCTGCGCGGGGCGTCACGTTGCTCGAGTGTGTGGTCGCCATGGCCGTGCTGGCTATCGCGTTGCTGGCGGTTTCGCCTTCGATCGAGTCAGTTCGCCGTCGGGTGGGGGTCGATATCACCGCCCGCGCGATTCTGGCATCGATGCAAGCCGCGCGCGCAGAGGCATTGGGGCGTCACCGACGCGTTGCGATCGCGCCGCACGATGGTGCGAGCCTAAGCAGCGGCTGGGTGACATTCATCGATGAGAATCGAAACGATCGCTTCGACGCAGGGGAAACATTGCTGGCGCGGCATGCCCCATTGCCTCAGGGCGTGCGCGTCGAAATGCAATGGGCGCTGTACGAGACAGAGGGACTGGCATTCGAAGAAAACGGGTTCATGCGAACGCGGGCCCGTGGATGGCTGGCGGGGACCGTGCGGGTCGCAGGGCACGGACGGCGCATATGCATTACGATCAATGCGTATGGTCGCGCCCGCGTCGCCCGCCGCTGCGCGCCGTGAGGCACGCGCGACGGTTACATGATCGGCGTAGTGCCGGTGTCGTGAGCTTCGGGGCCGGACGTGTCTGCGGTGGGTGCAGACGCGGCGCGCAGAGCGCCGGCGTCGTTGGCGTGAGGGTTCGACGGTTTCGTCGAATCTTGCCAGAGCTTGATGCCTTGCCACGCGAGAACACCGAGACCGCCCCACTTGAGCGCACGTCTGACGACGCGCCCGACAGGCGTATGCGACATACCGGTGAGGGCCAGCGAGGCCACGGAACTGACCAGCGGATAGCGTTCGAGCAGTCCGCCGAGCTTGAGTCCCGAGTTGGCAAGCCCACCAAGCCCGGAGAACTTCGCAAAGCCACCGGGCAGCAGGTAGCGTACCCAGCGGAAATTTCTCAGGCGCTCGCGCGTGACGTGCGAGGCCTGGATCAGTTCGGCGCGCTCGATGGCGATGCGTGTGAGCACCAGTTCCTTGCGGATCGCGAGCAGCTCGTGACGCGAGCGCCTCGAGGGGCGCGAGGGTCGCGAGGGTCGCGTTCGGCGCGGGCGATTCTGTTCCAGTGGCACGAGCAGGTCTCCTTCAGTCCGGACGCAGAGCGTCGCGGTCTTTTTCGAACTCGGCCAGCGTGGCCTCGAACGGCATGGGGGCGTCGCGCAGAATGTTGCGTGCGCGCAAGGCGCATCCGCCTGCGAGCAACACATACACGATACAGATGCCGGACATGGCCTGAAGGCGGTAGGTGTCCCAGAAAATCACGATCACCAGCGCGGTCAACGACACGAGGGCGAGAACACCGAAGAGCATCGCGGCCAGGCCGAGAAAAGCCACGCCCATCAGGCGTTCCTTCTCTTCGGTCAATTCGATGCCGATGAGTTCGATGCGCGACTGTACGATCTCGAGCAACGCACCGGCGAGGCGCCGCAGCGAAGGCTGCGGTGGGGTCGTACGATCATTGTCGGTCATGGGCTGGGCTTGGGCTGGGCGGCCCGCCTGACCCGTCGCACCGGTCAGGCGGGCTCCACCTTGGGCAAAGTAGGCGAGGAAACGACGTGCGCCGGCGCAACTTATTTGCGGTTGAGCAAGAGGCCGATCACCACGCCGATGCCGGCAGCGATACCCACGGCTTGCCACGGATGGTCGTGAACGTAGTCGTCGGTCACGCGAGCGGCTTGCTTGCTCTTCTCGACGACGACCACCTGCACGTCGGAAGCCTTTTCCTTGGCTTGCTTGAGCAGTGCAAGGGCCTTGTCGCTCAGTTCGGAGGCGCGCTCACCGGTCGTGTTGGCGGCTTGCTTGAGCAGGTCTTCGGCATCGGCCAATACGGATTTGATATCGGTCATGAACTTCTCCTTGTTGGTAGGCATATGCGACATTGTCGTTACCCGGTTCGGGGAGGAAAATACAAGAAAGGATATGAGTGGTATCGTAACCCTTTCAACGCGTCGTTGCCATTAAACAACATCTCGATCGCCCTATATTTCGAATAATTATGTGCAGCAAATTATTTATTCGTTCGGGTCAACCTCAGCATCCTATAGTCTTGACCCCACTGAGTTGACGGTTCTCAAGGAGACTGTAAATGACATTGCGTTTGGGTGACATTGCCCCCGATTTCGAGCAAGACTCGTCGGTTGGCAAAATCAAGTTCCATGAATTCCTCGGTGACAGTTGGGGCGTGCTCTTCTCGCATCCGGCCGATTACACGCCCGTATGCACCACCGAGCTGGGTCTGACCGCCAAACTCAAAGGTGAGTTCGAAAAGCGCAATGTGAAGGCGATTGCGCTATCGGTCGATGACGCCGAGTCGCACAAGGGCTGGATCAAGGACATCAACGAAACGCAGAACACCGCGGTCAATTTCCCGATTCTGGCCGACGGCGATCGTAAGGTTTCGCAGCTCTACGACATGATCCATCCGAATGCCAGCGAAACCTTGACCGTTCGCTCGCTGTTCGTCATCGATCCGAAGAAGAAGGTGCGCCTGATCATCACGTATCCGGCCAGCACGGGGCGGAACTTCGACGAGGTGCTGCGTGTGATCGACTCGCTGCAACTGACCGACAACTACTCGGTGGCGACGCCGGGGAACTGGAAGGACGGCGATGACGTCGTGATCGTGCCGTCGCTCAAGGACGAAGCCGTACTGAAGGAGAAATTCCCGAAGGGCTACAAGGCCGTGCGTCCGTACTTGCGTCTCACGCCACAGCCGAACAAGTAATCCGGCACGCGGCAAAACGCGTAAGACGGCAGCAAATAACGAAAATGCCAGCGCTTGCGCTGGCATTTTTTGTGGGGTACGCGCCGTCGCCTGGGGGATTGACGGCCCGCGAATTGCGGCCTAAGAGACGACGCGTACCCGACAAGTCGCACGAACTGCGCAATTGCTTGCGGTTCGTGCAACCCGATTCATCGCGTCATTTCATCAGAAGAACGCCTGGATACCCGTCTGCGCGCGGCCGAGGATCAGGGCGTGAATGTCGTGCGTGCCTTCGTACGTGTTGACCACTTCGAGGTTCACGAGATGGCGGGCGATGCCGAACTCGTCGGAGATACCGTTGCCGCCGAGCATGTCGCGCGCCATGCGGGCGACGTCCAGTGCCTTGCCGCACGAGTTGCGCTTCATCATCGACGTAATCTCGACGGCGGCCGTGCCTTCGTCCTTCATGCGCCCCAGACGCAGGCAGCCCTGCAAGCCCAGTGTGATTTCGGTCTGCATGTCGGCCAGTTTCTTCTGAATCAACTGATTGGCGGCCAGCGGACGTCCGAACTGCTGACGGTCGAGCACGTACTGGCGTGCCATGTGCCAGCAGAATTCGGCGGCGCCCAGTGCGCCCCAGGCGATGCCATATCGGGCTGAATTCAGGCAGGTGAACGGTCCCTTCAGGCCGGAGACGCCCGGCATCAGGTTCTCTTCCGGCACGAATACCTGATCCATCACGATCTCACCGGTGATCGATGCCCGCAGGCCGACCTTGCCGTGAATCGCCGGTGCGCTCAAGCCCTTCCAGCCTTTCTCCAGGATGAAGCCGCGAATTTTCTCGTCGCCATTCTCGTCGGCGAGCTTGCCCCAGACGACGAAGACGTCTGCGATGGGCGAATTGGTGATCCACATCTTGCTGCCGCTCAATTCGTAGCCACCGGCGACCTTCTTGGCGCGTGTAGTCATGCCGGCCGGGTCCGAACCGTGATTCGGCTCCGTCAGACCGAAGCAGCCGATCCACTCGCCGCTCGCCAGCTTGGGCAGGTACTTCTGTTTCTGTGCGTCACTGCCGAACTCGAAGATCGGCACCATGACGAGCGACGACTGCACCGACATCATCGAGCGATAGCCCGAATCGACACGCTCGACTTCGCGCGCGATGAGGCCGTAGGCCACATAGTTCAGCCCCGGGCCACCGTACTGTTCGGGAATCGTCGGGCCGAGCAGGCCGATCTCGCCCATCTCGCGAAAGATCGCCACGTCAGTGCGCTCGTGACGGAACGCCTCGAGCACGCGCGGTGCGAGCTTGTCGTTCGCGTAGGCGGCCGCCGCGTCGCGAATCATGCGCTCGTCGCTGGTGAGCTGCGCGTCGAGCAACAGCGGATCTTCCCAATGAAACTGTGCATTGCCTGCCATGACCTATCTCCTCCGATGTTCTCGAAAAATGCGCTGACACAATCCTCGCCGGCCCTGCCGGTGTCGGGCATACGTCGCCGTATCCCGGACCACCCAAGTACGACGACTTGACTTAAGTTCCGCAATGCGGAACAATGTTCTGAAATCGAAGTTAGTTTAACACTAAAGCTTTTTGCCCGGCAACGGTTGGTGGATGCCTGGGTCGAATTCATTTGAAGTGGAGTGCACGATGGTTGTCGTCAAAACGTCCCTGTCTGCCTTTTCCGGCGCGCCGACCCATGGTGTGTCACCTTCGCACGACGAGCGCAAGTTTGTGACGGCGCTCGCGCGGGGGCTTGAACTGTTGCGCGCCTTTGGTCCTGACGACGTGCTGCTGGGCAATCGCGACTTCGCGGCGCGCACCGGGTTGCCGAAGGCGACGGTCAGCCGACTGGCCTACACGCTCACGGAGCTGGGCTATCTGCGTTACGACGCAGCGCTTGGCAAGTACGCGTTGGATGCCGGCGTGCTGGCCTTGGGCTATGCATTCTTGAGCGGTACCGACATGTTGACGCTGGCACGTCCGCACATGCGGGCGTTGGCCAAGGAAATGGGGTGTTCGATTTCGCTGGGTTGTCGTGAAGGTATCGACATGATGTATCTCGAGACCATGCGCAGCGACTCGGCGCATCTCACGTTGGGATTGACGGCGGGTTCACGTCTGTCGATGTTGACGAGTTCGATGGGGCGCGTCTACTTGGCGGCCATGACGCCGACCGAGCGGGAGACGATGCTCGCGGACCTGCACGATGCGTACGATGCGAATCCATCGGCGTTACGCAACGTCGGTTGGGGCACGTTGCAATCGGGCGTTGACAAGGGGATTGAGTCGTACAAGCGCGAGGGGTGTTGCTACTCGTTTCGCGAGTGGCATGAAGGCGTGAATGCGGTAGCAGTGCCGCTTCGCGATGTGCGGCAGAACCGCTGGCTGGCCATCAGTTGCAGCGGGCCGTCGTCGTCGATTCCGGATGCGGTTTTTCGAGAGGAAATCGGTCCGCGTCTCAGGCAATTGGCCGCGCGTCTGAGCGGGCAGGCTTGAATCGGTGGTGAGTGGTGTGGGAGGTCGCACGCACCACTCCGAGGCGAGTCAAGTCGCACTGAGGGCGGGTCCCAAATCTGATCGTCAACGGTATTGATCCGGCGGCATCCATCGAAGTGAGGGGCGTTGGGTGGCAGGCTGCTCGATGGCGGTGATTGTCCGTCCCCTGACGTAGCGACTTAACAAGCATTGGAGCGGAGTCAGGGGACGGGCAAGCGCCGCGGCCCTGGGCAAGAGGGGCGGGCGCTCGCCGGATCTATGCGGTGGGTGTTGTCGCGGCGACGACATCACGACGACGACATCACAGCAACGTTCGCACGTGCCACAACTCAGGGAACAGCACGACATCGAGCATCTTGCGCAGGTAGGGAGCGCCGTTTGTGCCGCCGGTGCCTTGCTTGAAGCCGATGATTCGCTCGACGGTCGTCACGTGGCGGAAGCGCCATTGGCGGAACGCGTCTTCGAGATCGACCAACTCTTCGGCCATCTCGTACAGCGCCCAGTGCTGCGACGGGTTGCGATACACCTCAAGCCACGCCGCCTCGACAGTCTCGTCGTGCGGTGTCGGCGTGGTCCAGTCGCGCTCCAGCCGTTCGGGGGCAATCGCGAATCCGCGACGCGCGAGCAGGCGTACCACTTCGTCGTAGAACGACGGCGCTCGCAGCGCGGCTTCCACCTGTTGGAAGAGATCGGGACGATGGGAATGGGGCTTCAACATCGCCGCATTCTTGTTGCCCAGGATGAACTCCAGAATGCGGTATTGATACGACTGAAAGCCCGACGAACTGCCCAGCGACGGGCGCATCGAGGAATATTCCGACGGCGTCATCGTCGCCAGAACGCTCCACGCCTGTACCAGTTGTTCGAGAATGCGCGACACGCGGGCGAGCATCTTGAACGCTGGCGGCAGATCGTCGTTGTGAACGGCCGTACGTGCCGCCTGCAGCTCATAGAGCGCGAGCTTCATCCACAGCTCGCTCGTCTGATGCTGGATGATGAACAGCATCTCGTTGTGATCCGTCGAGCGCGGATGCTGTGCGTTCAGAATCGGATCGAGCGACAGATAGTCGCCGTAGCTCATGCTCTTCGAGAAATCGAGCTTCGCGTCGTGCCATTGCGTCGCGTTGACCGACACATCCGACACATCCGACACATCCGATACATCCGGCATATCTGACGTAGCTGCCGTATGCGACGTACCTGCCGGCGCATCCGGGGCGTCCAGGGCGGCTTCGTCCGTGCGCGGGTGCCCGAACGGGCACCCGCCCTGTGCGGGCGTGGTGTCCGTCGCGGGCGTCGCGGTGTCGTGTTGATCGTGCGTCGAGTGGGGGGGCTTGTGCATGCTGAAAACTCCTCGCTCAGGTCACCGCACCGCGGCGATGAAATTCTGGCTTGTCCCAAGAGGCCGTGCGCAGCACGTCGAGCAGAATCTCGACCGAATCCCAGACATCGGCAAAGCTCGTGTACAGCGGCGTCATGCCGAAGCGCATGATGCGCGGCTCGCGATAGTCGCCGATGACACCGCGCGCGATCAGCGCCTGAATCACCGCGAACCCTTCCGGATGCTCAAAGCTCACCTGCGAGCCGCGCGCCGCGTGATCGCGCGGTGTCACCAGCGTGAGCGGGAATTGGGCGCAACGTGTCTCCACCAGTTCGATGAACAGATCGGTCAGCGCCAGCGACTTGCGCCGCAGGGCGTCCATCGACGTTTGCGCGAAGATGTCCAGACCACACTGGACCAGCGCCAGCGAGACGATCGGCTGCGTGCCGCACAGGTACCGCCCGATGCCATTGTCCGGCGTATATTCCGGTTGCATCGCGAACGGCGTGCGATGGCCCCACCAGCCCGACAGCGGCTGCCAGAATGTGTTCTGAAGGCGTTTGTTGACCCACACGAATGCCGGTGCGCCCGGCCCGCCGTTCAGGTACTTGTAGGTGCAGCCCACGGCGTAATCGGCATTGGCGCCGTTCAGATCGACCGGCACCGCGCCGGCAGAGTGGCACAGGTCCCACACGGACAGCGCGCCGGCTGCGTGAATCTCGGCGGTACGGGCGGCCATGTCGTACATGGCGCCGGTGCGGTAATTCACGTGAGTGAGCAGCACGACGGCCACGTCCTCGTCCAGCGCGCCGTGCAACTCGTCCGGCGAATCGATCAGGCGCAGCGAGTAACCGTCGTCGAGCAGGCGAGTGAGGCCCTGCACGATGTACAGGTCGGTCGGGAAATTGCTGCGCTCAGAGACGATCACCTTGCGTTGCGGCGCATGCTTGCGCTGCGCATCGACTGAGGCGGCCAGCACCTTGAAGAGATTGCTCGACGTGGTATCCGTCACCACGACTTCGCCTTGGCCCGCGCCCACGATGGGTGCCAGAGCGTCGCCCAGCGTGCGGGGCAAGGCAAACCAGTTGGCCTCGTTCCAACTGCGAATAAGATTTGTCCCCCATTCCGCCGTAATCACCTCCTGGGCGCGTTTGGCCGAGGCGATCGGGCGTGCGCCAAGCGAGTTGCCATCGAGATAGATCACGTCGGGCGGCAAAGCGAATTGGGCGCGCAGCGGGGCGAGCGGGTCGGCCGCGTCAAGGGCCAGACAATCGGTGCGAGAAGTCGTCATGGTTTGCGATTGATCAGTGAAGGCTATAGGGAAACAGAAGGTCGCGTGTCGCCAGGCCGGCGCGCATCATGTCGTCAAAGGGCGCGCAACACAGCGCGCACCGGACTCGCATCGAGCCGCATGAACTTGAGCGGCAATGCGATGAGTTCATAATCGGACGGCGCAATGTCATCGAGCACCAGACCTTCGAGAATGGCCATGCGATGTGCGCGAATACGGTGGTGCGCGTCCATCGTCTTGCTCTCCTGCGGATCGAGCGAAGGCGTGTCGATACCCACCAACTTCACGCCGTGCGACGCGAGCAGGTCGATGGTCTCGGGCGCCACGGCGCAAAACGTGCTGTCCCAGCGTGCGACACACGCCTGCCGATAGGTTCGCAACAGCACGCGCGGCGGCACGTTCGCCAGGTGCGGCGCAACCCACTCCGGGGTGACGACCGGCGCGGCACCGATGCAGTGGATCACGCGGCATGGGCCCAGATAGGTCTCGAGCGCGACTTCACCGATAAAGGCCCCGCCATCGTCGTAATGACGGGGGGCGTCGGCGTGCGCGCCGGTGTGCGGCGAAAGCGTGACGCGCCCTACGTTGACCGGGCAGCCCGGTCCGATCTTCCAAATCGCTTCTTCCGAGAACGGCGTGTCACCCGGCCAAACCGGCGTGTCGCTCGTGAGCGGGGCGCTGATATCCCATAGGCGGCGCTCGTCGCGCCTATCGGCTGGAGGGTTGCAGGGGGCGGTCATGGGCATGCGCAATCATGTGAATCGATATGCGCATCTTAGAAGAATTCGCGTCGCAAGTGCTTGCGTATTCGTCGCCTGGGAAGCGTGGAATTGATAGTGGAGAAAGCTTTTTCGTAAATTCGTGAAATAAAATTCGACAATATCATGATGCGGTCGAATTTTTGACGATTCCCTGCGCCGACGTATTTGTATTTTCAGACGCCGCCGCACGGTGTTCGGAACGTGCCTACTTCGGACGCTGCGTGGCTTGCGTCATCTCGTCGATCAGCCGGCGCAGCGAATCCTTGAGCGCCGTGGATTGTTCCGTGCCGAAGCGGGCGAGCAAGCCGGCTTCGTGGCGCCGAGCGCTGGCGAGCAGCGGGGCCACACGCTCGCGTCCGACCTCGGTGAGCGAGACCAGCGACTGACGCCGGTCCGTCGCGCTTTCACCGCGCACGACATCGCCCGCCGCTTCCAGCCGGTCGACGACTTTGGTGAGCGTCGGCTGCTTGGCGAGTACGATGTCTGCGAGCTGATTGATGGTGCGTGCGCGCCCGTCGGACAGCGTGGCGAGGACGCGCCACTCGGGCACGCCGAGTCCGGCGGCGGCGACTTCGCGGTGAAATTCATCGGACACCAGCGTGCTTGCACGGGCGAGCAGGTACGCCAGATAGTCGTCGACGAACGGCGCGCCGGCGGCAGACATGATGCGGCTTAACCGAGCGACTGCGGCTTGTGGAAGCCGCCCGCGTGGAAAATGAGCGGCATGCGCCCGGCAACATCGGTATGGATGCCGCAACGCTCGACTTCGCCGACGAAGATGACGTGATCGCCTTCGTCGTAGCGGCTGCGGTTATGACATTCGAACCAGGCCAGCGCACCATCGAGCACCGGGGTGCCCGACGGCGACAGCGTATACGGCACGCCCGCAAACCGGTCGCCCTTCATGGTGGCGAAGCGTTGGCAGATGTCGAGCTGATCGGACGCCAGCACGTTCACGGCGTAGTGCGAATTCTCGCGGAAGACCGGCATGCTGCCTGCCCGCATGGCGAGGCTCCACAGAATGAGCGGCGGGGTGAGCGACACCGAGTTGAACGAACTGGCGGTGATCCCGATGAGCGAGCCGTCGTCGGCGCGCGTGGTGATGACGGTCACCCCGGTCGCAAATTGACCGAGCGCTTGACGAAATGCTGCGCTGTCGAAATCTGGCACTGCGGCGCGTTTGGCGTTCACTGTCCCTGCACTCCCGTCCGGTAAATTTGATCGGGTTGATTTGTATGAATATTCATATACTATGGCACGAACAACAGATCGACAAGACGCGTGACGGCCGGCAGCGTGCCACGGGGCGAAGTCCCTGGCGGGCGAGAGGGCCAGGCGCTCAGGAGACGATATGCTGATCGAACGAATCGAGCATAAGTGGATCGACGTATTTGCCGAGACCTTGCGGCGCTGCGACATTGGGCCCGGCGATGTGGTGGCGATTGTAGCCGAAACGCAATCCCGGCCTGTCAACGTGGAATTGGCGCAGCTCGCGGCCGAATCGCTTGGCGCTGCGCCGTTTCGGCTCATCGTGCCGAGTCCGCGCGTGAGCGCGCCGGTACCGGTGCGCTCGACCGGTGCGAGCGACGCGCTGCGCCGCTTGGCCCCGGTGGTCGCCGCGCTCAAGGCTGCGACGCTGGTCGTCGACTGTACCGTCGAAGGCTTGCTGCATGCGCCCGAACTGCCCGACATTCTCGGCGGCGGTGCGCGCGTGTTGATGGTTTCCAACGAACATCCGGAAATTCTGGAGCGCTGCGCGACCGATCCGGCGCTCGAGCCCAAGGTTCGGGCCGCGATCAAGCGCTTGCGCGGTGCGGCAAACATGCACGTCACCTCCGGGGCCGGTACCGATCTACGCATCGGCCTTCGCAACGCGCGCGTGGGCGGTGTCTGGGGCTGGTGCGCCAAGCCGGGGCAGGTGGCGCACTGGCCGGGCGGTCTGGCGCTGGCGTTTCCCGCCGCGCATAGCGTGAACGGACAACTCGTGCTAGCGCCGGGCGACATCAACCTCACGTTCAAGCAATATCTGCGCGATCGCATCGCACTCACGATTGAAGACGACTACGTGGTCGCCATCGACGGCGAGGGCGTCGACGTCGATCTGATGCGCGACTATTTCGCCGCGTGGGGCGATCGCGAGGCTTACGCTGTTTCTCACGTCGGCTTCGGCCTGAATCCCCGCGCGCGCTGGGACGCACTTGCCTGCTACGACAAGCGTGATTGCAACGGCACCGAGCAGCGCGCGTTCGCGGGCAACTTCCTGTATTCGACGGGGGCCAACGAAGTGGCGGGACGTCACACGCTGGGCCACTTCGATCTGCCACTGCGGCGCTGCACCGTCGCGCTCGACGGCGACGTTGTGGTGCGCGACGGGCAGTTGCAAGGCGAGTTCGCATCATGACGCCGCTCGTGCCCGCCTGCCGCACGGCGGGAGACGGCCCGCTCACGCTTGTGTTGCTGCATGGCATCGGCGGCAATCGTCATGTCTGGCCGGCGCAATTCGAGACGTTCGTGGCGGCGGGCCATCGTGTGGTGGCCTGGGATATGCCCGGTTACGGCGAGAGCGCCATGCCTGCCGAGCCGACGATGGCGGCGCTCGCCGACAGCCTGCGGGCTTTGCTCGATACGCTGGGGCCAGCGCGATTCGTGCTCGTCGGTCACAGCATGGGCGGCATGCTCGCGCAGGAGTTGATGGCGCGCGGCATGCCGTTCACGCGGGATATCGCAGCACTCGTCCTGTGCGGCACGTCGCCCGCATTCGGCAAACCGGACGGCGACTTTCAGCGCGAATTCGTGCGTCAGCGCACGGCGCCGCTCGACGCTGGCAGCACGCTGCGCGAGATGGCGGAAGCGATCGTGCCGGGCATGCTCGGCGCGCCGCAGGCGTGCGCGACGGCCGCACGTACGAGCGCGCACGCACTCGCCGTCGACGCAATGGGCACCCTGACCCCCGACGCTTACCGCATGGCGCTGCAAGCGCTGGTCGGTTTCGAGCAGCGTGCCGCACTCGCGCGTCTCGCGGTGCCGGTGTTGCTCATCGCGGGTGAGCATGACACCAATGCGCCGCCGAAAGTCATGGCACGCATGGCCGAATCCATCGCGCAGGCGCGCTACGTCTGCTTGCCCGGCGCGGGGCATCTGATGAATCTGACACATCCGGCGGTCTTCAACGCCGAGGTGTGCGCCTTCCTCGCAACACTCTAGGAGACAACCGTGGCCTATCAGCCCCCTTCGATCGTCGGCGAGCATTACCCGCTCACGGACAAGCAGCGGCGCCTGCTGGCGCTGGCCGAGCAGGTGGGACGCGAGTCGCTCGCGCCGCGCGCCGCGCGCTGGGATCGCGAGGCGTCGTTCCCATTCGAGAACTACGACGACATGCGCGCCGCAGGCTTGCTGAAGTTGTGCATTCCCGAATCGGACGGGGGACTTGGCGCCGACTTCGCCACCTACATGATGGTGTCTGCCGAACTTGGCCGCCATTGCGGTGCGACAGCGCTCACGTTCAACATGCACACGTGCTCGATGATGTGGACCGGCATTCTTGCCGACGATCTCGACATGACGCCCGAGCAACGCGCCGAGCATGCGCGCTATCGCGAGCATCATTTCGCGCGCGTAATTCAGGACGGCGCAATTTACGCGCAACCGTTCTCCGAAGGCAGTGCAGCCGCGGCGGGCAAGGCACCGTTCGGCACGACGGCGACCAAGGTCGATGGGGGCTGGAAGATCAATGGGCGCAAGATCTTCGCGTCGCTCTCGGGCGCAGCCAACTACTATGGCGTGCTGTGTACCGAAGACAAGCCCGAGTTGTCGATGAAGGACACCTTCTACATCGCCGTGCCCGGCGACGCCCCGGGCGTGAGCGTGACCGGCGACTGGGACCCGCTCGGCATGCGCGGCACTGTCTCGCGCACGCTGCTCTTCAAGGACGTGTTCGTCCCCGACGAACTGCAATTGATGCCGCGCGGTGTCTACTACCAGGCCGCGAGTCGCTGGCCGCACATGTTCATGACACTCGCCCCGACATATATGGGGATCGCGCAGGCGGCATACGATTTCACCATACGGTATCTCCGCGGCGAAGCCGAGGGCATGGGCGCGCCGGTCAAGCGCCGTATGTATCCGACCAAGCAGATTGCCGTCGCCCAGATGCATATCATGCTCGAGCAGACGCGCGCGTTGTTCCTTCGTGCATTGCAGGACGGCCGCGCCGATCCGGGCAAGGACGCGCGCCTGCGCGCCTATGCGGCGCAGTACACGATCATGGAGAATGCAAACGAGCTGTGCCGTCTCGCCATCCGCACGTGCGGCGGGCAATCGATGCTCAAGACGTTGCCGCTTGAACGCATGTATCGTGATTCGCGGTGCGGCGCCCTCATGCTGCCGTGGACGGCGGAGCTGTGCCTCGATCGCATCGGGCGTGAGGCGCTCTACGAACCCGGCGAGCGCGACGAGTAAGGGGCGCTCGCAGGCCGTAAATCAGTCAAGCAGCCAAGCAGCCAAGCAGCCAAGCAGCCAAGCGGGGACGACCGTCGACGGTTGCCTCGTCGGACGCGCGCCAGGCAGCGGTCGCGGGACCGGCACCTCGCGGTCTGTCTTGTCACGGAGAATAAGTTGACGCCTTTTGTAGAAGCGCTTGCCCGCCACGCACGCACCACGCCGGAGCGCCTCGCGCTGCGCTGTGGCGTCGGCGATGAAGTCCAGCGGTCCGACTACGCGGCCTTGTGGCGACGCATCGAGCGCGTGGGCGGGCATCTTCGCGAGACCTGGCGCATCGCCCCGGGTGAGCGCGTCGCGTGTCTCGGTCTGAACGACGAACTGCAACTGGCGTTGCTGTTCGCGTGCGCGCGGGCGGGCGCCATCTTCCTGCCGCTGAATTTCCGTCTCGCCGTGCCGGAGCTGGCCGCTATCGTGCGCCACGCCGGGGTACGCGTGCTATGGTTCGACGCGGCCCATCGCGACACGGCTCGCCAGATTCGCGACGCGCTGGAACAGAACCCCGCCGCAGGCCCGCCGCCGGCCATTGCGTCGATCGAGGGGCTGATTGCGGTGCCGTCGGCCAAGCCGGTCGTCTACCCCGAGGTCGCGGCCGATGCGCCGGTATTGCTCGCGTACACCTCGGGCACCACGGGCGAGCCGAAGGGGGCGCTGCACACGCAGGCCGGCCTGCTGGCGAACGCCGAAGCCAGTTGGTGGGCGCACGATATGTGCGCCGATGACCACGTGCTCTCCTCGCTGCCGATGTTCCACGTCGGCGGTTTGTGCATCCAGACATTGCCCGCACTGTTGCTCGGAGCGAGCGTCACGCTGCACCCGCGCTTCGATCCGGCGGCCTGGCTTGCCGACGTCGCGAGACATCGCCCGACACTTTCCTTGATGGTGCCGGCCACGATGCGCGCGGTGCTGTTGCATTCCCTGTGGCAGACAACCGATCTATCGTCGCTGCGCGGGGTGATGGCCGGCTCCAGCGTGGTGCCGATGTCGGCCATCGACGCCTTCCACGCGCGCGGGATTCCGTTGGGGCAGGTCTACGGCGCGACGGAGACCGGCCCGGTGTCGATGGCGTTGCGCTTTGGCGATGCGAAAGCGCATCCGGGTGCGGTCGGGCGGGCGTGCCCGGGCGTGGAAGTGCGCCTGATCGACGCCGCAGGGCGGGAGGTGCCTCACGGCGAGGTGGGCGAGATTCTCGTGCGCGCGCCGAACGTAATGCGTGAGTACTGGCGGGCGCCTGCCCATGCCGCATTCGAGGGCGGCTGGTTTCACTCGGGCGATCTGGCGCGCCTGCGCGCGGATGGATGCTTCGAAGTCGTGGGCCGCAGCAAGGACATGATCATCTCGGGCGGCGAGAACATCTACCCGGCGGAAATCGAAAACGCGCTGGCCGACTGTCCGGGGGTTGTGGAGGCCGCTGTCGTGGGCGTGCCGGACGAGCGATGGGGCGAAGTGCCCGTTGCCGTGATCGTGCCCGCGTCTTCGGAGCGGGCGACGCAGCAAACCGTGCTCGACTTCCTCGGCACGCGCATCGCCCGCTTCAAATTGCCGCGTCGGGTCGTCGTTCGCGACGGGTTGCCCAAGAGTGCCCTTGGGAAAGTGCAGAAGCAGATTCTCATTGAGTGGTTATCGAAAACAACGGAATCGCAAAAATAGAGTGGCAGTCGGTATTCAAAGTTGGAACTGAGTGGTTGCTTGAAAACGCCGGAACCCATGATGAACAAGGGGACCGGCGTTTTTTTTCAGCGATTTCCGCGATGCATAAGGGAAACTCCCTATGCGTAATCGGTCATTTTGTTACCATGGCGTGAGAATTCAATTTTTTACTTTGGGAATTGCGTCGCAAGATAGCGCCCATGTCGTCATCGGTCGCGTAGCCCGCTGATCTTTTTGCTTTCTTTTGTTTTCAAGACGATGGACACCACTGAAGCGCATTCGGTCTCCGAGCGCGTGCTGCAAGTCCTTGTGACTGTCGCGCGTCATGGACGACCGATCGCGGCACGCGAGATTGCCGCGCAAACGAGCCTGCCGCTCTCTACGGTTTACCGCCACCTCGTGCCGCTCAAGAAGTGGGGGCTGGTGCAGGAACATGCCCATGAGGCGCTCTACGAACCGGGTCCGGTCGGCGTGCAATTGGCGTGGGGTTTCGACCACAACTCGCATCTTGTCACGCAGGCACGCGAGGAGATCGAGGCGCTGGTACAGCGCACTGGCGAGACCGTTGGCCTGCTCGTGGCCGCGAATGGTCAGGTCGTCTGCCTCGACATGCACGAGAGCGAGCAGTCGCTGCGGTGCTCCTTTGCCAAGGGACGCGCGCACCCGCTGGTGCATGGCGCATCGGCCAAGGCGCTTCTCTCGTTTCTGCCGCAAGCGACCCGTGAGAGCTTGATCGGGCGCCAACTCACGGGGCAGCCCGTGGCGCAGGAACGCCTGGTGGCGCAGGTCGAAGAGATTCGCAAGCAGCGGTATGCGGTGTCCGAAAGCGAAGTCGATTTCGGCGTCTGGGGCGTGTCGGCCCCGGTGTTCGCCGCCAAGGAACGTCTGGAAGGCACCATCACCCTGATGGCGCCGGCCGTGCGTGTGGCTCAGCGCCACGAAGAGCTGATCCGCCTCACGGTGGCGGCAGCCGAGCGTATTTCGAATCGATTGCAATACTTTTAACCGGTTATCCGACCGAGACTACACGAAGGAGTCCCAGATGAAATTGCGTCACATCCTGTTCACGATGGCGCTGGCCATCACCTGCTCGAGCAAGGTTTTCGCGGCCGACGACGTGCTGCGTGTCGCCACCGACGCGACGTTCCCGCCGTTCGAATACGTGGAGAACGGCAAGCGTACCGGCTTCGACGTCGAGATGATCGAAGCGCTTGCGAAGGCCATGGGCAAGAAGGTCGAATGGACCGACATCGATTTCAAGGGGCTGATCCCGGCGGTGCTGTCCAAGCGCGTCGACGTGGCCGCCTCGGCGATCTACATCACCGACGAGCGCCTGAAGGTCGTGAACTTCACGCATCCGTACTACACGGGCGGTCTGGCGATCATGGTCAAGGCGGACAACACCGCCATCAAGGAGCCGGCCGATCTGAACGGCAAGAAGGTATCGGTGCAGGTGGGCACGAAGTCGGTGCAGTTCCTCAAGGAAAACTACCCGAAGGTCGAGCGCGTGGAAGTCGAGAAGAACGACCAGATGTTCGAACTCGTGAAGATCGGCCGCGCCGACGCAGCCGTGACCGGCAAGCCGGCGGCGCTGCTGTATGCGAAGGCCAATCCGGTCGTGAAAGTGCTCGACAAGACGTTGACCGTCGAGCGTTATGGCTTTGCCGTGCGTAAGGACGAGACCGCGCTGACCAACGAGATGAACAAGGCGCTGGAGAAAGTGCGTGCAGACGGCACTTACGCCGCGCTGGTCGCGAAGTACTTCGGCCCGGCGAAGTAAGCACCTCGGCAACGCATTACCCGGCGGGTCACCCGTCGCCCCGTGGGGGTGACGGCCCCGCCGACGCATGACTTGAAAGCAGTCGTAGCGCAACTGATGGAGTACGCATGGAACTCGATTTTTCGCCGGTGTGGGCCAACTGGCAGGACCTCGCACGCGGCGCGCTCGTTACCGTCGAGGTAACTGCCTGCGCACTGGCGCTGGGCTGCGTGCTGGGTCTGCTGATCGGCCTGGGACGCCTGAACCCGGCGCACCGCATTCGGTATGGCATTTGTACCGCGTACGTCACCTTCATTCGTGGCACGCCGCTGCTGGTGCAACTGTTCATCCTGTTCTTCGGCTTGCCGCAGTTCGACATTCTGCTGCCGGCCTTCCTGTGCGGCGTGCTGGGCCTGGGCATCTACAGCGGTGCCTATGTGTCCGAAATCGTGCGCGGTGCCATCCAGTCGATCGAGCGCGGTCAGATGGAAGCGGCGCGCTCGCTTGGCATGCCTTACGGTCTTGCCATGCGCTCGGTGATTCTGCCGCAAGCGATCGTGCGCATGATTCCGCCGCTGGGCAACGAATTCATTGCGCTGATCAAGAACTCGGCCCTGGTGTCGCTGCTCACGATTCACGACGTGATGCACGAAGGCCAGAAGATCATCAGCGTGTCGTACCGTTCGCTGGAAGTGTATCTGGCGATCGCGTTTGTTTATTTGATTCTGACCGGCACCACCACGCTGCTGTTGCAGCGCGCCGAGAAGTCCTTGCGTGCCGGAGGTGCGGTGCAATGAACCCAACGAAGAAGGAATTCGGCGCCCCGATCCTGAAGATCGAAGGACTGGGCAAGTCCTATGGCAGCCTTCAGGTGCTCAAGGGCATCGATTTCGAAGTCGAAGCGCGCCAGGTGGTCGTTGTCATTGGCCCGAGCGGGTCGGGCAAAAGTACGTTCCTGCGCTGCTGCAATGGGCTGGAGACGGCCGAGCAGGGCACCGTCGAGATCGTCGGCAAGAAGCTCGTCGATCACGGCAAGATGATGGGTGAGAGCGGCCTCAATCAATTGCGGACTGACGTGGGCATGGTGTTCCAGTCGTTCAATCTGTTCCCGCACTTGACGGTGCTCGAGAACGTCACGCTCGCACCGAGAAAGCTGCGCGGCATGACGCGTGGCGAGGCCGAGACCGTTGCGCGCGAACTGCTCGCCAAGGTGGGACTGGCGGCGAAGGCCGACGTCTTCCCGAGCACGCTCTCGGGCGGGCAGAAGCAGCGTGTGGCAATTGCCCGCGCGCTGGCCATGCAGCCGCAGGTCATGCTGTTCGACGAACCGACGTCGGCGCTCGATCCGGAGCTGGTGGGCGAAGTGTTGCAGGTCATGAAGGCGCTGGCGAACGACGGCATGACGATGCTCGTCGTCACGCATGAAATGGGTTTCGCGCGGGAAGTCGCCGATGTCGTGGTCGTGATGGACCAGGGCCGGATCATCGAGGCCGGCCCTCCTGCGCAGATTTTCACCGCGCCGCGCGAGGCGCGTACGCGAGAATTCCTGCAAGCGGTCATCGCAAGGTAAGGCTAGGCAAACGTATGACAATAGATCGAGCGGTCTGGCAAGGCCGTGTGGATACTGGCGAGACTGGCCATACGCTGCGACTGCATCAGGTGCTGCGCGATTACGACGCGTCACAAGTGGCCGGCGGCGCGGTGGTGCTGGGCTTTTGCAGCGACGAAGGCGTGCGCCGCAATCACGGACGGCAGGGCGCCGTCGCCGGCCCCGACATGCTGCGTCGCGCACTGGCGAGCTTGCCGGTGCAAGGCACCCCCGCCGTGTTCGACGGCGGCAACGTCGTGTGTGCCGACGACAGGCTCGAAGCGGCGCAGGCCGCGCTCGGCCATCGCGTGGCCGAGGTTTTGGCTGCGGGGGCACGTCCGGTGGTGCTGGGGGGCGGCCACGAGATCGCCTACGGGACGTTTCTCGGCGTTGCCGAGCATTTCGGCGATCGTCTGCGCAATGAGCCGATGCTGATCCTGAACTTCGATGCGCACTTTGACCTGCGCGCCCAGCCCACAGCCAGCTCGGGCACGCCATTCTGGCAGATATCGCAGTTGCTCGCGGGGCGTCAGGTGCCGTTCCATTACGCGTGCCTGGGCGTGAGCCGATACAGCAATACCGACGCACTGTTCGAGCGGGCGGCGGCGCTCAATGTGGATTACTGGCTCGACGAGTCCATGCTGGCGCACCGTTTGCCGGAAATGTGCGGGCAGCTCGAAACGAAGCTCGCGCAGGTGAGTCACGTGTATCTGACCATCGACATGGACGTGCTGCCGGGCGAGAAGGCGCCGGGGGTCTCGGCGCCGGCGGCGCATGGCGTGGCGCTCGAAGTTGTCGAGGCGCTCATCGGCGTGGTGCGCCGCTCGGGCAAGCTGCGCGTGGCCGATATCGCCGAGTACAACCCGACCTACGACCGCGACGGTCTGACCGCGCGCGTGGGAGCGCGCCTCCTGCATCCGCTCATCACCCAATTGCAGGGCTGAGAAGGGGCGCGTGCGCGGCGTGCGGGATGCGCAGCGATATTTGCGCCGTTCACCGGACTTCTGCACAATAGGGCGGGCGATCGAAGCTTCGATCGCCCGCCCTTTTGCGTTGGTGCACTGCCGCAAAATCATAGTCGACAAGCGAGGTCATGATGACAGAGCAGACGAACTCCCCGAGCGATACCCGTATGGAAGTTGCCACGTTGGCGGGTGGCTGTTTTTGGTGCCTGGAGGCGTGCTATCAGCAGCTCGACGGCGTCAAGTCCGTTGTCTCGGGCTATGAAGGCGGCCATGTCGACAACCCGACCTACGAGCAAGTCTGCGAGGGCGATACCGGTCACGCAGAAGTGGTGCGGTTGACCTACGATCCCGACGTTGTCACCTTCGAGGAACTGCTGGTCGTGTTCTTCCAGATTCACGATCCGACCACCGTCAATCGCCAGGGCAACGACGTTGGCACGCAGTACCGTTCCGCCATCTTTTACCAGAACGAGCGGCAGAAGGAGGTGGCCGAGCATCTCGTTGCCGAACTGATGGCCGAGATGACGTATCCGGCACCGATCGTCACGCAGGTGGTGCCCACGCAGACGTTCTGGCCCGCCGAGGCGTATCACCAGAACTACTTCCGCCAGCATCCCGATCAGGGTTACTGCGCCTATGTCGTGGCGCCGAAGCTCAAGAAGTTCCGTGAGAAGTTCGCACGGCGCCTCAAGCAGGCGGCATAGCGGCATGGCGGCATGGCGGCATTGACTGCCGCCGTTCCCGGTGCGCCGCCTTCCCTGCGTCGTGCCGACAGACCAGGGGCGGCGGCGCGGCTCGGCGTCACAGTATTGTGCAGGGTCCGTTCTGCATCTGGTCGAGTGGATTGTAGATGGGCCTTTGCGCTGTCGTTGCGCGCGGCGACCTTGCCAGGTCGGCCCGTTGGCGGCAGCGTCCCAACTGGGCCGTGAAATCCTCGAGGTGCGTTTCGTCTTTCGCTGCGTGGGCATAGCCGGCGGGCGGTAGCTTGGTATGCCCGCGCATACCTGCCGCCCGGTAGTGAAAGTCGAGTATCGCGGCGTGATCCGCTCTGATACGAGGCGCGTAGGGATTGCCTTCGTGCAGAAACGCCAGTTCGCTCTCTCCCGCAAACAGAAACTCGACCTCACCCGGTTGATCGACGTGCTGGAATTCGAATCGTCCCAAGGCGATGCTGTGTGCCCCGACGTCATGACACAGCGCGGTGAGTGTGCCAGGCAGGTAGCCCGGATCGTCGCGAAGCAATGATCGAAGGTTCAACGCCTTGATGCGTGCCTCGACGGAAAACGCGCCGGCCGCCGGGTGAAACGTCAGAATTTCGCCAAGCGCAGCCCGGAGGTCGGCATTGCTCGAATATCGTCGGGCACCGCACTCGGTCGGCGGCGTCACCAGTTCGGCGAGTGCATTGTCGAAATAGTCGTTCACCGTGACGGGTTGGCACTTGAAGGCCGTCCGACGAAAATGTGCCTCGGACAGGCTCGGCTTGTTTGCAGTGGGAGGCGCCGGATGCGGTTGATTCCTGATCTGCTGCATATCGATGGCGACCTCATTGGGGGCAGCACCACCGCCGACGTCGTGCGACGTGCCAACTGGGTGCGTAGGCGAGTGCGCAAGTGAGTGCGCATACGGGATTGCGAAAGCGAGGAACGGCATAGTGCTCCGTGAAAGTAGATGCGGCGATGAGAGAGGGCACTCCGGCAAGTCGGCGTTCGCGAGGCGTCGGTGGTCATGTCAACCGACGACACGAACAGGTCCGCCTGCGGCGTCTGCAGACAGAACCAGGCATGGCTCGCCCACGTCGGCGGCATGCCCATAGGCGGCGTCGAGGCTGTCGAAGTAAAACGCTTCGGCTGCGCTGGGCACCTGCTGCGTGACGATCTCGAAACGATGATGATCGAAACGAATGTCGAGATACGTAAAGCTGACGTAGAACCAAACGACATAGCCGGAAAATGGCAACGCTTCAGGCAGTTCGGGGAGCGTACTCGTCGCACGCGACACGCCACCTGACGCCGTGATGGCCTGCGTCTCCAGCCAGCGTCGATAGTCTTCGCGCACAGGGCGATGTTTCATGGGCGTATCTCCTGAGAAGTGGCGACGACGCTTCCTGAAGCGTCGAGCGATGGTGCGGCCGTTGTTGCGGCGCGGTTTTCGTGAATGGTCCCGGGATTGCCGAATTTGCATCGTGTTGCCGAAACACGCCGCGCTTGGCGACGCTGACACGCCCTATCAATGCTGCCGCGCTCGCCGGGTATCAACGCTATCTGCGTGTGTGTGACAGCATTGGCCGGGACACATCGATGATGCCGAGTGTGGATGCCTATGGGGTAAAGGCGCGTCCGAAAGCGGTATCGGACAAGGCCTCGTTTTGGTAACGGGCGCCGCACCATTCATATGTTCATTATTTTTCGCATAGAATGGCGACTTCCCTCCATGAAGTCTTCAGGTAGTCCGCCGTGCGCCCCCTGCCTTTTCGCGATGCGTTGATGGCCATGATTGGCATCGCGCTCGTCAACATGCTGGTCGCTCTCGACCAGACCGTCGTCAGTACGGCGCTGCCATCCATCGTCGCCGAACTCAAGGGTTTCGAGTATTACGCTTGGATCGCGAGTATTTACCTGCTGGCCTCGGTCGTTACGGTGCCGGTCTTTGGGCGGCTGGGCGATTACTTTGGCCGTCGTCGGTTCGTGATCGCTTCGGTCGTGACCTTTACGCTCGCTTCGCTGCTGTGCGGTCTGGCGCCCAACATGCCGTTCCTCGTGTTCGCGCGCGGGTTGCAGGGGATCGGGGGCGGCATGATGGTCGGGACGGCCTTCGCATCGGTGCCGGATCTGTTCCCGGACGCCCGCTCGCGGGTGCGCTGGCAGGTGGTGATCACGACGGCTTACGGCATCGGTACGGCGGCGGGGCCGTCACTGGGCGGCCTGCTCTCCGAGCATTTTGGCTGGCGCTCCACATTTTTCGTGAACCTGCCGGTCGGTCTGGCGGCGCTGTATTTCGTGTGGCGATACCTGCCCAAATTTGCGCCGGTACATCGGGGGGACGTTCGCGTCGACTGGCGAGGTGCGCTGTGGATCGCCGTGGTGCTCGGCGGTTTTCAGGTGCTCATCGAGCGCCTGCCGGCACACGGTGCGTCGTTCGGGAACCTGCTGCTGATCGCCGCCGCCGCGTTCGGCTTCTGGGCGCTGTTGCGCACGGAACGGCGTGCGACCCATCCCATTGTGCCGCTCGATATGTTCCGGCATCCCCAGCTCGTGGTGCTTTTCACGCTATCGGTGCTGATCGGCTTCGTGATGTATTCGCTGATCTTTTTCGCGCCGTTGCTGTTGCAGGGCGGATTCGGGTTGAGCCCACAGGCCGCCGGCCTGATCGCGACGCCCATCGCCGCCTGCATCGCCCTGGGCAGCTTCATCAATACACCGGTCGTGGTGCGTTTGTCGCGCCCCACGAACATGCTGATGTTCGGCTTCTGCCTGCTGGCGATCGCCTCGGCCGGGGTCGGGCTGGCGCATCGCGATACGTCGCACGGCCTGCTGGCGTTGATGATGGCCTGTGCGGGCATTGGCATCGGCTTCATCCTGAACAACATGAACGTGTTCGGGCAGGAAATTGCCGGGCGCGAACGCTTCGGCATCACGACCGCGCTGTTGCAGTCGACGCGGATGGTGGGCGGCATGCTCGGCACGACGATCGTGGGGACGCTGGTCAATCATCGCTACGCCAGCGGTGTGGCCGGAGCGGTGTCGGGCTACGACGGCACGCCTGCGGCGCATGCTGTCGCGCGTGCGCTGGACCCGCGCATCCTGATCGATTCGGCCTTGCGCGCCGACCTGCTGACCGATCTGCGGGCGATGGGAATCGACGGCATGCCGTTGGTTGAAACCGCCCGCCAGACGCTCGTGAGCGCCGTGCATGCCGGGGTGCTGCTCACGGGGATGGCGGCGGTTGTCGCCGCGTTGCTGGTACGTCGCATCCGCCAGATCCAGTTTCCCAAGCGGCTCGACCGCTCGAGCGTGGCTGCGCCGGATTAAATGCAGATCGGCTCGGCATTGTCCGAGCCGGCGGTGCCGAACGGCTGAAAGCCGGATCGAATAGCCGGGGCGGTCCCGACCTCGTTTACAATGCGCGGTGTTTGCCGGGTGAGCCGGCATGACCGAATTTTGTGAACGAGGTTTCCATGATCATCAAGCCACGCGTGCGCGGCTTCATCTGCGTCACCACCCATCCTGTCGGCTGCGAAGCCAACGTCAGGCAACAGATCGAATATGTGAAGGCCCAGGGGCCGATCGCGAACGGCCCGAAGAAGGTGCTCGTGATCGGTGCGTCGACCGGCTATGGACTGGCCGCGCGCATTACCGCCGCCTTCGGCTGCGACGCTGCGACGCTGGGCGTGTTCTTCGAGCGTGCGGGGAGCGAGACCAAGCCGGGAACGCCGGGTTGGTACAACACCGCGGCGTTCGACAAGTTGGCCACCGAAAAGGGGCTTTACGCGACGAGCATCAACGGCGACGCCTTCTCCAAGGAAATCAAAGCCAAGACCATCGAGACGATCAAGCGCGATCTCGGTCAGGTCGATCTGGTCGTCTATAGTCTGGCCGCGCCGCGCCGCACGCATCCGGAAACGGGCCAGGTGTTCACGTCGGTGCTCAAGCCGGTGGGCAAGTCGGTGACGCTGCGTGGCATCGATACCGATAAGGAAGTCGTCAAGGCGTCGGTGTTCGAGCCTGCCACGCAGGAAGAAATCGACAACACGGTGGCCGTCATGGGCGGCGAAGACTGGCAGATGTGGATCGACGCACTGGCCGACGCGGGCGTGCTCGCCCCTGGCGCCAAGACGACGGCGTTCACGTATCTTGGCGAGAAGATCACGCACGACATTTATTGGAACGGTTCCATCGGCGCGGCCAAGAAAGATCTCGACGAGAAGGTACTGGGCATTCGCACCCGGCTTGCCGCGAACGGTGGGGACGCCCGCGTGGCGGTGCTCAAGGCGCTCGTCACGCAGGCCAGCTCGGCCATCCCGATGATGCCGCTCTACCTCTCGTTGCTGTTCAAGGTGATGAAGGCCAAGGGCACGCACGAAGGTTGTATCGAGCAGATTTACGGCCTGTACAAGGACAGCCTGTATAGTGCAACGCCGCTGCTCGACGAAGAAGGTCGCGTGCGTACCGATCAGAAGGAGCTTTCCCCGGAAGTGCAGGCGGAAGTCTCTGCACTGTGGGATAAGGTGACCGACGAGAACCTGTACGACCTGACGGATTTCGTCGGTTACAAGCACGAATTCCTGCGTCTGTTCGGCTTCGAGATCGAGGGCGTGGATTACGAGGCCGACGTGAATCCGGACGTGCCGATTCCGCATCTCGTGGCGTAAGTACTTCCAGGTACGTTGCCATGCAATCACGATGGCCTGAGTCCGGTGTCTGCGCCGGCTCAGGCCATTGTCGTTTTCTTTGGCGTCGAAGCGCTTCGTCGTGCCGGGCGGACCGATTTCATGCCGTGCCGGCGCCAGATGCCGCCTGGGACAACCCGGCGATGCGTTCAGCCAACGCCAGGCACGACAGCGGCGACGAGCCTTCGGCCTTGTTGTTGACGATTACATAGACGGGATGACCGGCGAGGGCGTAATGCGTGGCGAGCGCGGCCAGCACGTCGCGCGTTGTCGGATCGGGATCGACGATCTTGTCGAACGGCGCGTATTTCGCCTTGGCTTGCTCGTAGCGATGTGTGCTGTTCAGATTCCAGCGCACGATGAGGGGGCCGGCGCCGACGTCGTCGAGCATGGCCAGTGCCGCAGCCTGACGCTCCACGTGCGGCATTCGCGCATGCAGACCGATGCAATAGCGCACCCCCAACTGGCCCAGCGCCCGCATGAGACGTGGCGTGAGCAACGCACCGTCGCGAATCTCCAGCGCGTAACATGGCCCTGGCGCGGCTTTGCCGTCCGGCGTCGTTTCGCCTTGCGGTAACGGCGATAACGGCGGCAAGGCGGCGAAGAACGCTTCGATGCGTTGAATCAGTTCAGGAACGTCGCGCAACAACTCTACGGGCAGCGGCGACATCTGAAACACCAGCACGCCAGCCTTCGGCCCGAGTCCGGCCAGACAGGGGGCCACAAACTGCTCGGCTGCGATTCGCGCGTCGAGAAAGCACGGGTTTGTGCGCACGCCTTCGCCTTTCTCCCCGCGAACGAGCGCGTCGGTGACCACGCTCGGTGCTTTGATCAGAAAGCGAAAATCCTCAGGCACCTGCTGCGCGTATTTCTGATACTCGACAATCGACATCGGCTTGTAGAACGACCGGTCGATACCGACGCAGCCCAGCACCGGATGCCTCGCATAAGCGGTGAGTCCCTGACGCGAGAGTTGGGTGTCGCTGTAGTCGTCGTCCCAGACGATGCCCCTCCAGCCGGGGAACGACCACGACGAGGTGCCCAGGCGAATGTTGCCGGGCAAGCGCTCCCCCAGCGCCTGGATCGCGGGCGGGACGCTGGCCGCACCGACACCGCTGCGGCGCGTTGCGCCGCTGCGGCGTGGAACGCTTTCGGCAGGCGCGATGGTGTCATCGACTTGTCTGGCACGTCGGCCTGTCGGGGGATCGTCAGGCGCCGCGCCAAACAGATCGAACTGGCTCATCGGTTCTCGTACATGTAACGACGCGACCAGGGCAGGCGCTTGGCCGAGAGGCCCGCCTTGCGGCAAACGATCTGATAGAGCGAGACGTGATCGTGCTCGAACGCATACGCACATCCGGCCAGATACACGCGCCAGACGCGGAAGCGCTCTTCGCCCACCAACTCGCGCAGAACCGGTGCGTGCGCTTCGAAGCGCTCGGACCACAGCGTGAGTGTGCGCGCGTAATGCCGACGCAGGCTTTCCACGTCGCTCGCTTCGAGCCCGCCGCGCTGCATCGACTCGAGCGCGAGGCTGATATGCGGCAACTCGCCGTTCGGGAACACGTATTTGTCGATGAATTCGCCACCGCCCATCGCCGTCTCGCCGCTATCCGGATCCGTCGACGTGATGCCGTGATTCATCGCGATACCGTCGTCTTTGAGCAGCGAGGCCATTTTGGCGAAGTAGTCCTTAAGATGCCGACGCCCGACATGCTCGAACATGCCCACGCTCGTGATGCGGTCGAACGGACCTTCCACGTCGCGGTAGTCCTGAAGGCGGATGTCGATCTGGTTCTCGAGGCCGAGCGACTTGACCCGCTCGGTCGCCAGATCGAACTGATTCTGCGAGAGCGTGACGCCAACGCATTTCGCCCCGAATTTCTGAGCGGCGCGAATGACCAGAGCGCCCCAGCCGCAGCCGATATCGAGCAGCGTTTGCCCCGGCTGCAACTCGATCTTGGTGAGGATGTGATCGATCTTCTTTTCTTGCGCCGTGTCGAGGTCTTCGTCGCCGTTCTCGAAGTAGGCGCACGAGTAGACCATGTTCCTGTCGAGCCAGCGTTGGTAGAACGCGTTCGACACGTCGTAGTGGAACTCGATCGAGCGCTTGTCGGACTTCTTGCTGTGATTGAAGTGGCGGACCGCGCGTTCGAGTGGGCCCAACGTCGTCAGGCTGCTGCCGGCGAGCGCGTAACTCATGTCGATGACGTCGACGAGCTTGCCTTCGACGTCGATTTCGCCCTTCACGTAGGCCTCGCCGAGATTGTCGAGGCTGGGACTGAGCAGACGCGTCATGGCCGCAGGGCCGTTGATGCGCAACGTTACGCTGGGGTTGTCGAAGGCACCGAAATCATAGTGCTGTCCGTTCCAGAGCGCGAGGCGGATCGGCAGGTTGGAGGATGTCTTGACGCCGCTGACCCAGTTTTCGAGTTTTTTCTCCCACAACATGGATGTGCTCCAAGTGTCACCAAAAAAACTTCACTCCGCGCCGGACGGCACAGCGATGTCCCCGTTGTCGAACGGCGGACAGGCGTAGCGCGCCGGCGTCGCCGACGCAACGCTTACGGGGACAGGCGCGCCACGCGCCACGATCCGTCGGCGAGCCGGAAATATTTGATGCGATCATGCAGGCGCGACTCGCGGCCCTGCCAGAACTCGAGGGTCTCCGGCACGAGCCGGTACCCGCCCCAGTGCGGGGGGCGTGGCGGGGCGTCGCCGAACTGGCGCCGGAACTCCGTTTCGCGCTGCTCGATGATGCTGCGATCCGCCACTTCGGCGCTTTGTACCGAGGCCCACGCGCCCAGACGCGAGCCCACCGGGCGCGAATGGTAATACGCATCGCTTTCGGCATCGCTCACTTTGTCGACACGTCCCTCGATGCGCACCTGGCGTTCGAGTTCGATCCAGTGAAACAGCAGGCAGCCGTAGGGAGTGGCGGCGAGTTCCCGTCCTTTGCGCGACTCGTAATTCGTGAAGAACGTGAAACCGCTTTCGTCCGCGCCCTTGATCAGCACGATACGCGCGTCCGGCCGGCCGTCCGGCGTGACCGTGGCGAGCGTCATGGCGTTCGGTTCCGGTATTTGGGCCGCGAGCGCCTGCTCGAACCAGAATCGGAATTGATCGAACGGGCTGGACGCCACGTCGGTCTCGGAGAGGGAGCCGAGGGCGTAGTTTTTGCGCAGGTCCGCGAGAGAAAGCGTCTGGGTCACGACGATCGTTGTCGGTGTGTTTCGGTAGAGGATGCGACACAGTATAGCGAAGAGTCGGCGAATGTGCGCAGGTGACGATTTGCCGCATTGCGTGCGCATCGATCCCCCGAACGCCCCGTGGAATGGACATTTGACGTCCGGAGCATATTATTTAACGAATGAAGTAGTTTCGGGCTGCCGTGATCGTCACGCCACGGAATCGAGTGACGCGGTAGCGACCCCACCCCGTGGCGAACACGGGCATTGCGCTGGCTGCGCGACGTGTTCGTCATCAATGTCGGGCGCATCACGTCGCATCAAGTCGCTTCACGTCGCTTCACGTCGCAACAAGTCGCAACAAGTCGCAACAAGTCGCTTCATGGCGCTTCATGGCGCTTCATGGCGCTTCACGGCCCGGGCCGAACGCGGGCCCGGCTGCCGGTGCCCGCCGGCGGCGGTCGCTCTCGGCTTGGCCTCCTTTCGTTGCGGCGCCGGGCACCGGTGCGACCTCGGCAGGATGTCGGCTCGGCGGATGTTGCAGGCTGGCGAGCAGTTCGCGACATGGGCTGTCCTTGCCCGGGCCGAGTTCAAGCAGTGGCACGAGCGCGGTGTAAGGAGCGAGCACGCCCAGCGCGATGGCGCCCCCCGCGCGTGCGATCAGCGTCGGGACACTGACGCCGACATCCGGATGCTTGAACGTGCCACGCACATAGAGTGGCGAGCGCAAGGACAGGAGACCGAAGTGCTTCGGCTCGGGCCGGACCGTCAGATTGAAATGCTCGCGCCTGAGATCGATCTGGCCGGTGACACCGATGCTCGTGTCGTCGGTATCGATCACGAACGTACGCGTGTCCATGACCCCGTCGCGCACGGCAAAGTCTGCTGCCGCGCATCGCATCTCGATCTGCTTGTCGCCGAAGAGCTTCGTCAGGACGATGTTGCCCACGTTGAGCCCAAGATACTGCAGCAACAGCTTGCTCATGGAGCCGCGATCGATGAGCGCCTTGACCTCGCCGTTGGACGAGGCGGCCAGCGCGGCGATCGAGTTGCCGGTTGCGGTGAGTGCGGCGTCGCCGTTGACTTCACCCACGCTGGTTTTCATGAGGTCGACGCCGGGCAGCAACTGCTTCATCTTCAGGTGGCGCAGCGAAATCTGCGAATCGACCTTCATCGGCTCGGCCTGTCCATTGAGCACGAGTGTCGACGTGATGCGCCCGCCGGCCACGCCGAACTCCAGTGGGCGCAGCGAGAGCACGCCGTTGTCGAGCACCAGGTGGGTGACGAGGTTGTCGATCGGCAGGCTCTTGTCCTTGATGATCTTGCGTCCCGTGAACTGCACATCGGCGTCGATGGCGCGCCAGCGATCGGTCTTGAACGGTTCGACGGGCAGCACTTTGTCGGACGGCGGCGCTTTCGGCTTGGCCGTCAGATCGCCGCCTCCCGAGGGGTTCGGTGCGCCGACCACCGGGCCGAGATCGGCCAGCCGCAACTGATTCGACACCACGGCGCCCTGGAGCACGTTGCGCGGCTGCCGCTCACGGAACACAAGCGTGCCCGCGAGATCGCTTTGGCCGACCTTGCCCTGGAAGCGCTCGTAGCGCCATTCGCCGGCCGTATGCAGCAGATGGCCATTGGTCTCGTAGGCGGGGGTTTGCGGCAGCAGCACGCCGGTGATGGGATACAGGTCGGCCATCGTCGGCCCCGAGAGATGCAGGTGCATGTCGAGCGCGGACAGCGTGGCCGGATTCGTGAACGTGCCTTGCGCAGCGATCTGCGTGCGGCCGATGCGGACGTTAGCGTCGAGCGGGTAAGGATCGCCGGTATCTTCGAGTGAGAGGACATCGCCTGCGCGGGCCTTGCCGGTGACGGCGACTTTTCGGAAGGTGCCCTTGAGCGAGACACCGATGCCGTAAGGCGCCTGCCCGTCGATGGTGGCGATGTTCGCGCTCAGATCGAGCTGCTGAGGAATGAGATTGGCATGTACCACGCCGTCTTCGAGAATCAGGCGGCCGATGCGCAGCGTCCACGGCGACGGCTTGCCGTCGCCCTTCGTGAAGGTCCAGTTGTTTTGCCCGTCGGCCTGTTGCTCGATGAAGAGCTTCGGTGCGGCCAATGTGACTTCGGGCAGTACCACTCGCTTGTCGAGCAGTGGCAGCCATTCGAGCGAGAACGTGAGCCGGCCGAGCGTCAGCATGTTGGGCGTCTGACTCCACGCAACGTTGCCCAACACGATATCATTCGCGATCAGGCGAGGCCGCGGCAGCCATCGCCCCAGTCCTGGGGCCTGTGCGTTCGGGGCCAGCCAGTGCAGCGAAAGGTCGCCCCGGATTTGGAACGGACGACCGGTCGCGGTGCTCACCTCCCGGTCGATGAAAGACCGCGCGTAGTTCCAGTCGAACCACGTGATGAACGCCGCGAATGCCAGCACGATGGCGACCAACGTGATCGCCAGCCATTTCAAGGACGTTATCCATCGCATCATGAACAGTACCCCGTCGATCGTTGTTGCTCCGGTGCCTGCCACGCCATCGGAGGAGGATTTTGACGCGAACCGCCGCTTCGGCGGCATCGCCCGTTTGTACGGTGACGACGGCCTCGCACGCCTGCGCCAGGCGCATGTGGCCGTCATCGGCATCGGCGGCGTGGGCTCGTGGGTGGCCGAAGCGCTGGCGCGTAGCGCCGTGGGCCGACTCACGCTCATCGACCTCGATAACGTCGCCGAAAGCAATACCAATCGTCAGGTGCACGCACTTGACGGCAACTACGGCAAACCCAAAGTGACCGCGATGGCCGAACGAATCTTGGCCATCAATCCTGCCTGCCAGCTTACGCTCATCGAGGACTTCGTCGCGCTGGAAAACCTCGATGTCATGCTGAGTGGCGGCTTTGACTGGATTGTCGATGCCATCGACAGCGTACGGGTAAAGACGGCGCTCATTGCGTGGTGCGTGGCGCACAAGCAGCGTCTGATCACCGTTGGCGGGGCCGGCGGTCAGATCGATCCGACACGTATTCGCGTCGACGATCTCGCCCGCACGATCCAGGATCCGTTGCTTGCGAAAGTACGTGCGCAATTGCGCAAGCAACATGGATTTGTCCGTGGACCGAAAGCCAAGTTCAACGTGCCTGCCGTGTACTCCGATGAGCCGCTGCAATACCCGGAAGCGGCGTGCGCGCCGGGTGAGGGGCCGGACCCCGCTGCCGGGCCACAGGGCCTGAACTGCGCCGGTTTCGGCTCGAGCATGTGTGTGACAGTCACCTTCGGCATGGCAGCCGCTGCTCACGTTCTGACGCGGCTCGCGACGGGTGCCAACTGAAGTCCTGGCCGACGTGCCCTTGTTTTACCAAGGTGAGCGCACAACGTCTGTAACCAAAGGTTACGAAACGGGGTGTTTCGTTCGACGCAGGCGGCGACGTGGCGGTGGCTGAGATGAAAATGGCCGGGATCGCTCCCGGCCATTGGCGATGCGGCGCAACGGACTCCAAAAGGTGTTGCGCCCGAGGAAACGCCCCAACGTAGCGACGCGTTAGCGCAGCTCGCGACGCAGCACCTTGCCGACGGGGGTCTTCGGCAGTTCGGTGCGGAACTCGATCACGTGCGGCACTTTGTAGTTCGTCAGGTGTTCGCGACAAAAGTCGACGATCGCCTTCTCGGTCAGGTCCTTCGATTTCTTGACGATCACGGCCTTTACCGCTTCGCCGGTTCGCTCGCTCGGCACGCCGACGACCGCCGATTCGAGTACGCCCGGGCACATGGCCAACACGCTCTCGACCTCGTTCGGATAGACGTTGAAGCCCGACACGATGATCATGTCTTTCTTGCGGTCGGTGATGCGCACGTAACCTTGTTCGTCCATCGTGCCGATGTCGCCTGTGCGCAGCCAGCCGTCGGGCGTGATGGTCTTCGCCGTCTCGTCGGGGCGGTTCCAGTAGCCTTTCATGACTTGTGGGCCGCGAACACAGATTTCGCCTTCCTGGCCGAAGCCGAGCGCTTCGTTGGCGTCGTTGCGGATACTCACCTCGGTCGACGAGATCGGCAGGCCAATGGAGCCGTTGAACTCGCTGCCAAGCGGGTTGATACACACGGCGGGCGACGTCTCGGTCAACCCATAGGCTTCGATCAGCGGATGGCCGGTGACCTTCTGCCAGCGCTCGGCCACCGCACGTTGCACGGCCGCGCCCCCGCCCAGCGCGCACTTGAGCGAGCTGAAGTCGAGCTGGTCGAAGCCTGGGGTGTTGAGCAGTCCGTTGAAGAGCGTGTTCACCCCGGTCATGAACGTGAACTTCCACTTCCCCAGTTCCTTCACGAAGCCGGGCATGTCGCGCGGGTTGGTGATCAGCAGGTTCAGCGCGCCCAGTTGGAGGAACACCAGGCAGTTCGCCGTCAAACAGAAGATGTGATAGAGGGGCAGGGCGGTGACGATGATCTCCTTGCCTTCCTCGAGGCCCTCGCCGATCCAGGCGCGCGCCTGCAACATGTTGGCGAGCATGTTGCCATGCGTGAGCATGGCGCCCTTGGCGACGCCGGTGGTGCCGCCGGTGTATTGCAGGAAGGCGATGTCGTCGTGGCCCAACTGCACTTCGTGGTGTTTGGCGCGTGCGCCTTGCGCCAGCGCGGTGCGCATTGGCACGGCGTGGGCGATATTCCACGCCGGCACCATCTTCTTCACGTGACGCACGACGTAGTTCACGATCCAGCGCTTCGGTGCGGGCACGAGATCGCCAATGGCAGTCGTGATGACGTGCTTGACGGGCGTGTTGGGCAACGCCTTTTGCAGCGTGGCGGCGAAGTTCTCGATCACGACGATGGCCCCGCAGCCGGCGTCTTTGAGTTGGTGCTCGAGTTCGCCTGCGGTGTAGAGCGGATTGACGTTGACGACGACCATCCCCGCGCGCAGGATGCCGAAAACGGCGACCGGATATTGCAGCAGGTTCGGTGACATGATCGCCACGCGCGAGCCGCGTTCCAGCCCGGGCAGGCTTTGCAAATACGCGGCGAAGTTGCGCGATTCACGCTCGAGGTCGGCGAAGGTCAGCGTGACACCGAGATTCGTGAACGACGGACGATTTGCAAACTTATGGCAGCTTTGCAGGAACAGGTCGTTCAGCGAACGATACTGGTTGACATCGATCTCGGCCGGCACACCGGGCGGATAGCTCTTGAGCCAGACTTTTTCCATGAGCGCCTCCTTGAATTTGGTTTTTATCGCATCGTCGTCGCCGGGGGAAGAGGGGGCGAGCGGTGCGTGGTTTCATCGCTTTTTTTTGACAACGGGAGAGCGGGTTCCTAACCGGTTGTCGTCCCGACCCGGTCTCGCGTGCGCGGTACACGCGCCATCGTTCGACGCGCTGCAAAAAGCCGTAGCATACCGTGCCATCTCCGGCGCGAGCACATGGAAAGCCCTGATTTGACGCGGGTTTGCGTGGAGTAATTGCTCTAGCGGCAAAGACTTGCCAGTGAGGGGGATTCCGCGCTAATCCCGCATGAAACGTCCGCTGAGACGGGCAAATCGGAGGTATGGCAAAAGAATTGCAAAAATCACTTGCGTGGCGGGCTGGTTTCTTACATAATTCTGTTCTCACGACGCGGCTGTAGCTCAGTTGGATAGAGTACTTGGCTACGAACCAAGGGGTCGTGGGTTCGAATCCTGCCAGCCGCGCCACTTAATTCGAGGGTCTCCTCACGGGGAGACCCTTAGTTTTTCGGGAGAGTCCTTCCCGGTGACGCGCCGCGTGTCATATACATTCGGCCTGCGTCGTTGAGAGGGTCAGCCGACGACGTTGAAATCGTCAAATCGGTGTCTCGTGTGCTGTACGTGCGGCTGTAGCTCAGTTGGATAGAGTACTTGGCTACGAACCAAGGGGTCGTGGGTTCGAATCCTGCCAGCCGCGCCAACCCAGTTGGCAAAAAACGCTCCAGAGGCGAAAGCTTCTGGAGCGTTTTTGTTTGTGCGTACGAAACGCACAGCGTGGTGCCACGCGGGCGACGCTCGCTGTGATCGGCATGCTGGCGTCCAGGTCCGAACGTCATCGTGCCTGCGCGATATGAGGTGGGTGCTCACCCGATCGTCGAGCCCACCTGCCATCCCAGGCCCAGCGCCTTTTGCAATGTCACGAACGCCTTGAGAAGCTGCGCATCGCCCGCAATCCGGTCTTGCTCGGCGGAAAAGCGGGTGCGCTCCGCGTCGAGCCAGTCGAGCGTGCTCGCGGTGCCGGCGCGATAGCGTTGACGTGTCAGCGTTGCCGCTCGCGTGGCCGAGGCCTCCACGCTGCGCAGCCGGTTGACGTTTTCGCGCAGATGCCCATAACGTGCCAGCGCCACATCGGCGTCGCGCAATGCGCTCAGCACGGTGCTTTCATACGTTGCCTGTGCCTGATCGCGTCCGGCCTTCGCGCCGTCGACTCCGGCCTGCACGCGCCCAAAGTCGAGCACATTCCATTGCAGGCGCGGCATCGCCATCCAACTGAAATTGTCCTTGCGCACGAGATGGCCCGGATCCAGTGCCGAATATCCGAGTTCGCCCATGATCGAGAGCTTGGGAAACCAGCGGCTGGTCTGTACGCCGATCTGCGCATTTTGCGACGCCAGACGACGTTCCGCCGCGCGAATGTCGGGTCGCGCCTGCAACAACTCGGACGGATCGCCGATGGCGACCTTCGCCGGCAGGTTCGGTAGCGCTTTTGGCGTTTTCAACGCCGTATCCAGCGTGCCTGGTGCGCGACCCGTCAGTAGTGCCAACTGATCGAGCGATTCGATAATATCGGCTTCGAGCGGCAACTCGTGCGATTGCGTCTGCGCCACTTGCGTGACGAGCCGCTCGACATCGAGTTCCGACGCGACGCCCCCCGCGCGACGCTGACGGGTGAGCGCGAGCATCTCGCTCTCGAGTCGTGCCGAATCACGCACCAGACCCAGCCGTGCCTGCTGATCGCGCAACGCAACGTACGTTTGTGCGACTTCGGCGGCGAGTTGCACGTGGGCGTCAGCGAGATCGTCCGACGCGGCATCTGCGTCGGCACTGGCGGCTTCGACGGCGCGCCGCGTTGCACCGAACAAATCGACTTCCCAGCTCGCGTCGAATCCGGCGACGAAGAGGTCGAGCGGGCCGCGGCCACTGCTGTTGCCTGAGCTACCGAGCAGGCTCAGGTCGGGCGAGCGGGTGCGCACCGAAGCGAGATCGACGCCAGCCTTCGGCAGCAGGTCAGCCCGATGGCTGCGCAGGCTCGCGCGCGACTGACGCACCTTCGCCTGGGCCGCGCGTATGTCAGGGCTGTGGGCGATGGCGTCGTCGATGAGCGCCGTGAGCTGCGGATCGCCAAGCGCAGTCCACCACCGCGCGACTGCGGGCGCGAACGCCTCGACGCCTGTCCCGGCATGCGCAAACGCCGCGCCTGCGCGCAGTGCGTTCCCCGCCACCTTGGGTGCGCCGCGATAATCCGGGCCGACGGTGCATCCGGCGACGAGTAGGGTGGCTGTGAAAACCAGCGTTCGGAAATGAAGCGTCATGATTGTTCAATGCCCGCCGGTGCTGAATCCGGTCGGTTGCTTGAGCAGCAGGGCAAGCGGCACGCAAAGCAGCAGCGCGATGCCCAGTGCGTAGAAAGTTTCGGAAAACGTCATCACGCTCGCCTGCCGCGCAATCTCGGCGGCAAGCTGAGCAGTGGCCTGCAATTGGGCGTGAACGCTATCTCCCGTCTGTGCGAAGAAGCTTGCCGCATTGGCCGTGAGATGGGCTTGCCCCAGTGGGTTGTTGGCAGTGATCGTCTCGCGCAGCATGGCGTCGTGATAATCGGTGCGGCGGTCGATCAATGTGCCGAGCAACGCGAGCCCAACGGATCCGCCGAGGTTGCGGGCCATGTTATACAGACCGGCGGCGTCCCCCGCGTCCTGCGTGTCGACGGCGGCCATCGATGCCTGGTTGAGCGGCATCATCGCGAGCATCTGCCCCACACCGCGCAGCAATTGCGACAGAGTGAAATCGTGTCCGACGCTCTGTGCCGTCAAATCGACATCGAGCATGCAACTGGCGAAAAAGCACAGCAGCCCGAGAATCACGAGCAGACGGATGTCCACGCGGCTGATTAGGCGTGGCAGGAACGGCATCATCAGGAACGCAGGCAGCCCCGAGAGCAGCATGATGTTGCCCGACTGTTGCGCGTTGTAGCCCGCGATCGAGGCGAGGAATTGCGGCAGCAGATACGACACGCCGTAGAGACCCGCGCCGACCGTGAACACGATGTAGATCACACTCGCGTAATTCCGGTTGCCCAGCAGCGTAAGCTTGACGATGGGCTTCTCGGCTGTGAACTGTGCCACCAGCATCATGCCGATGCCGATGACGGACGCGACCGAGAGCCAGAGAATCAAATTCGAGTCGAACCAGCGTTCGCGTTGTCCTTCCTCGAGCACGACGGTGAGCGAACTCAGGCCGATGGCGAGGCCCACGATGCCCAGCCAGTCCGCCTTGAAGAACGCCTGCAGATGGGGCGGCTCGCGCTTGAGGCCAAGCATGAGCAACGTGACGATCGCCGCCGAAATCGGCAGGTTCAGAAAGAAGCACCAGCGCCAGTTGGCGTTCTCGGTCAGCCAGCCGCCGACCACCGGGCCGAGCAGCGGGCCGAGCAGCACGATCAGGCCGAACATCGCCATGCCGACCGGCATCTGGTGACGCGGCAGGCGCGTACGAATGATCATCTGCGCCGTCGGAATCATTGCCCCGCCCGCGAAGCCCTGGCCTATGCGGCCGACGATCATCCCCGACAGGTTGCTCGACGCTCCGCACATCATCGAGAAGAGGGTAAAGAAGACGGCGTTGAGCATCAGAAAGCGTCGCAGCCCGAGCACGCGCGTGAGCCACGCGGCGAGCGGAATCATGACGATTTCCGACATCAGGTAGCCGGTCGAGATCCACGTGCCCTCGGTGCCCGACGCGCCGATCTGCCCCTGAATCTGCGGCAGCGCCGAGTTGGTGATCGAGATGTCGAGCGTGGCGAGCAGCGCGCCCAGCGCACCGGCCGCGACGGCGATCCAGTCCGACGCCGACGCATTGCGTGGCGCGTCGGCGCTCACCGCGTCATGGCCCGCACGGCCTGCACGGCCACCGCCGCCCGCCGCCACGGCGCTACGCGCCTGGTCTCGTCTCAACGGAGCGGGCGTGGCCGACGCAGGCGAGGCGGCGTTCGCCGCGTCAGCTTCAGCCACGGTGCGCCGCGTCATGATCGGACGATGGTGTGGCGTCGGCGTTCACCGGCGCGTGAGTTGCGAGGCCGACGAGCGCATCGCGTGGCGTGCTGTGCGAGCGTTGTGTTGCCGATGCGCCCGACGTCCGATTTGCCTGTCCGGCGGGGGTGGCAGAGATGTCGGGCGTAACAGCGCTCGCGGAGGTCGCCGCCGCATGGCGATGGGTATCGACGTCTGCGGTTACCGACAGGCCCGGCAGCAATACCGCGCGGAGCGACGTCGGGACGTCGAGACGAATGCGCACCGGCACACGCTGCACGATCTTCGTGAAGTTCCCCGTCGCGTTTTGCGCGGGGAGCAGCGCGAACTGCGCACCGGTGCCTGGCGAAAGCGAGTCGACCACCCCGTGGATTGGCTCGCCCGGCAGCGCATCGACGTAAACCGTCACTGGCTGGCCGGGCCGCATGTGCCCGACCTGAGTTTCCTTGAAGTTTGCCGTCAGATACACGTTCTGCACGGGCACGACCGTGAGCAGGCGTGTGCCCGGCTGGGCGAACTGGCCGACGCGCACCGCGCGATCGCCGACGCGTCCGGCCAACGGGCTCTTGACGACGGTGTCGGCGAGATCGAGTTCCGCTTTGCGCGCGCTCGCCTGCGCCACCGCCAATTGAGCCTGAGCCTGTGCCAGTGCCGCCGTGAGGGTGCCCGTCTGGCGCTCGCTTTCCTGCACGCTGGCCTCATTGCTCTTGAGTGCGGCGTCGGCGCGGGCGCTGGCGTTGCGCAGTTCAGCGAGGCGCTCGTCGGTTTCCGCGCCGGTGGCCACGAGGGGGACGTAGCGCTTGACTTGGCCGGCCGAGTACGCGGCGTTCGCCCGTGCGCTGTCCCGTTCGGCGCGGGCCTGCGCAATCGCTGACGCATGCTGGGAGAGCTCTGCCTGGGCACGCGCGATATCGGCTTCGCGGGCCGCGACACTCGCCTGCGCCTCGTCGAAAGCCGCCTGGTATTGCCGGGCGTCGAGCCGCGCGAGCGGCTGCCCGACCGCCACCGTTTCGTTGTCGCCCACCAGCACTTCGGTTACGTACCCGCCCACTTTGGGGGCGACGGTCATGCTGTCGGCTTGCAGATAGGCGTCGTCGGTCGACTCGATGAAGCGGCCGACCCACCACCAGTCGGCGCCCCAGCCAAGACCCGCGACGACGCCCAACGCCAGCGCGCCGAGCAGTATCTTCTTGCGAAGCGGATTGGCCGGGGATGTCGTCTGAATCGGCGATTGCGGCGTGTCGTGGGTGTCGGCGGTGTTAGCGGTGTCAGCGGCCTTGGCGGCCGGGGTGCCGGGCTCGCGTGCGATGGGGCGCGCGGGGTCCGCAGGTTCGACCGGTGCTGCGGTGGTCATGAGCAGTTTCCCAAATTATTCCGTTCGGCAGAATTATTCCAGTTGATCGATTTATGTCAAGTGTTATATTTTTGACGAAAGTTTTGGCAAGCAAGGACATCCATGACAGGAGCTTCACGCGCTGGCCGTGCGAAGGGCGCAGCCGCGCGACCACGGCATGCGGTTGACACGGGGTATCAACGTGGCGAGGAGACGCGCGCGCGCATCATCCTCGCGGCGATCAAGTGTTTCGGGGAGTATGGATTTGCGGGGGCGTCCACCCGCGACATCGCGAACGAGGCGGGGGTGAACGCGCCTGCGCTGCAGTATTACTTCGACAACAAGGAGGGGGTGTACACGGCGTGCGTCGAGTACATCGTGAGCCTCGTGATGGGGCAGATGGGCGAAGCCATCGAGGTGGCCGAGCGCGTGGTGGCCGATCCGGGCGCGACCGACAAACAACTCATCGACGCGTTTTGCGGGCTACAGAACCGCAAGGCGGGGTTCATGGAGGAAGTGCCGGAGATTGAAGGCTGGCACATGTTCATGGCCCGTGAGCAGGCAGGACTCGGACCGGAGGCGGGTTTCAAGGTGTTTCACGAGCGCTTCTCGAGCCGGCTCTCCGCCGTGGGGGCCAATATCGTGACGCGGCTCGCGGGGGTGGCGCCCGACAACGAGGCGATGCGTATTCGCGCCGTGTGTATCAGTACGTTGGGGATGGCGTTTCGTGTGATGCGCCGCTCCGTCGACTGTTCGATGGGGTGGGCCAACGAGCCCAATCCCGAGCGCAACCGGCTCGTGCGCGAAGCGGTGCTCGAACAGACGCAGTACCTGCTGGAGCGAATCGTCAGGCAGCGCACGTCGGCCAGGTAAGTCCGGCGCAAATGCCCCCCGGCGGGGGTACCATTCGGTGCCCCCGAGTCGTATCAACTGTTGCGCTACCGACGCATACCTTGGCGATGGAGACGGGGTGGATGCCGCTCAGGCACAGCCCGAGGGCGCGGGCATTCGCGTCGCAGCAAAGAACTGCGTTTTCCGGCTATTTCTGGCGGACAACTGGCGGCAAGTCGAAGGATCTGCCAGAATCCGTGGAAACTTGACGGATTCTGCCGATGAACCTCGACCTTGCCGATCTGCGTATCCTCCGCCATCTCGAACTCAATGGACGCATCTCCAACCAGGAACTGGCGGACGCCGTGGGATTGTCGCCGTCGGCTTGCTTGCGTCGGGTGAAATTGCTCGAAGATCGCGGCGTGATCTCTGGCTACCGCTGCATCGTGGACGCCCAGCACATCGGCCTGGAATTCGAGGCGCTAGTGCAAATTTCGCTTCGTCCGGACGTCGATCAGTGGCATGAGAAGTTTCTCGCGTGCGTGCAGAACTGGCCTGAGGTGGTGACCGCGCGCATCGTTACCGGGTCGGCCAATTATATCCTCACGGTGCGGGCCCGGAATCTCTCGCATTACTCGGACTTCATCGTCAACGAGTTGTATCGCGCGCCTGCGGTCATGTCGATTCAGTCGAACATTGTGCTCAAGACCATCAAGCACACACAGTCGCTCGTCGATCTCGTCAAGCAGAAATAGAAATCCAGAGAACAATCACTCGTTCCCGAACGACCGTCGGGACTTCCCGGAAGAAGAGACGCAGCATGGCAGTGATCACCACCATCGAGGACTTGCGGGTTCTTGCGCAGCGGCGCGTGCCGCGTATGTTTTACGAGTACGTCGATTCGGGTTCGTGGACCGAATCGACCTACCGGGCGAATGCGGCCGATTTCGGCAAGATCGAATTCCGGCAGCGCGTCGCGGTCAACATCGAGCATCGCAGTACACGCACGACGATGCTGGGCGAGCCGGTCGCCATGCCGGTCGCGCTCGCGCCTACGGGCATGACCGGCATGCAGCATGCAGACGGCGAGATTCTCGCCGCGCGCGCCGCCGAAGCGTTCGGCGTGCCGTTCACGCTATCGACGGTGTCGATCTGTTCCCTCGAAGACGTGGCGGCGCATACCAAGAGGCCGTTCTGGTTTCAGTTGTATGTGATGCGCGATCGCGACTTCATCGAACGGCTGATCGATCGGGCCAAGGCGGCGGGGTGTTCGGCACTGATGGTGACGATGGATCTGCAGATCGGCGGCCAGCGACATCGCGACATCAAGAACGGTCTGTCGGCGCCGCCGAAGCTGACGCTGCCGAACATTGTCAACATGATGACCAAGCCGCGCTGGTGCATGGGCATGCTGGGGACACGCCGCCGCACGTTCGGCAACATCGTGGGACATGCCAAGGGCGTGGACGATATCGGTTCGCTCTCCGCATGGTCGGCGGCGCAATTCGATCCCTGTCTGTCCTGGGGTGACGTCGAGTGGATCAAGAAGCGTTGGGGCGGCAAGCTCGTGCTCAAGGGCATCCTCGATCCCGAGGACGCGCGCGCGGCCCGCGACACCGGCGCCGATGCCATTGTCGTGAGCAACCATGGCGGACGTCAGCTTGACGGTGCGATCTCGACGATCCGTGCGCTGCCCGACATCGTGGCGGCGGTGGGGCGCGACACGGAAGTCTGGCTCGACGGCGGCGTTCGCTCCGGTCAGGACGTCATCAAGGCGATGGCGCTGGGCGCGAAGGGGACGCTGATCGGGCGTCCGTTCCTTTACGGATTGGGCGCGATGGGGCAAGCGGGCGTGCGTCGTGCGCTGGAGGTCATTGCCAAGGAGATGGATGTGACGATGGCGTTGACCGGTCGCACGCACATCGACCGTCTCGATACGTCGATGCTCATCCCTGGGAGTTATCCGACGGGCATTGGCCCGTACCTGCCGACGCAGCGCGGGACGTGACGCGTCTGTCGGGTCGATCAGGTGCAGGTGGATTGCTTGTTGAGGCTCGGCTATGCCTCCCGCCTCGATGCGGCGGAGTGCACCTTCGCCGTGTTGGGAAAGCGTCTCGAAGTCCGCGCCGTGTAGTGCATAACGGCGGCGTGCGCAAATGGCTTCACGAATGACAACGCCCCGCATGTAGCGGGGCGCTGCACGTGGGTCGATGCCGGCCGATCAGTGATGATGCTTGCGATGGCCGCGGTGCTTGCCGTGGTAGCGGCCTTCGTCGTAGGAACTGGAGCGCGACATGTTGCCGCCGAGCGCGGCACCCGCGCCGCCGCCAACGGCCGCGCCGATCAGGCCGCCCGAGCGGCCGCCCATTGCATTGCCCGCCGCCGTGCCCGCACCGCCGCCGAGTGCGCCGCCAATGATGGCGCCCGTGCGTTCGCGACGGTTGGATGTCACCGCGCCGCCGGCGCCGCCACCGACCGCACCGCCGAGCACCGCGCCGGTGCTGCCGCCAAGTGCGCCGCCGACGGCCGCGCCTGCCACGCCGCCCAGCGCACCGCCGAGTGCATTGTTCATATCGCCGGCCGAGGCCGTCAGGGACGTTGTTGCTGCCAGCACGGCCATCGCCGCCATCGGGAAAATTCGCTTGAACATGAGTCTTGAGTAAGGTTCGGGTTGATGCGGGCCAAGTATAAAGACACCGCATCGTCCTGCCATCGCCTTAAAGTTTCGCTGCGCGTAACGCGGGTAACAAAGTGTTTCCGTGCGTGCGCGCTCGGCGATTCGCTTATAGCGCATCCCCGCCCGTGCGGCGCCGCGCCGCGACCTTCATCTCGGCCACAAAGCGATACAACTGGGCTGCTGCCGGCGAGAGCGGGCGCGCCTTGCTCCGAATCATGCCGACGCGTCTCGTCACCACCGGATCGACCAGCGGCACGCTGGTGAGCAGCGGATGATCGCTGCCCGGCATCGCCATCGTCGGCACGGCCGCCACGCCGAGTCCCGCTTCGACCAGGCCGAGCATGGTCGTGACGTGCTGCGTCTCGCAGATGCTTTGCGGGCGCTGAGGCAGTGCGGTGAGCGCCTGATCGAGCAGTAGCCGGTTGCCCGAGACCTTGCCGACCGCGATGTAGTCGTATTCGTAGAGCTCACGCCACGTCACGCGCTTCTTGCCCGCGAGCGGATGATCGCGCCGGCACGCCGCCACGTAGCGCTCTTGCAGCAGGAGCTTGAACTCGATATTCGGCTCCTGACTGCCGATGAAATTCAGCCCGAAATCGGCGTCGCCGTTTGCCACCGACGCGAGCACTTCGTTGGCGCTTGCGTCGAGCACCGAGACGCGAATGCGCGGAAACGCCCGGTGGTAACGCGAGATCACCTGCGGCAGGAAGTAATACGCGGCAGACGGGACACACGCGATGGTCACATGCCCGAGGCTCGACGACGCCACATCGCGAATGCCGAGCAGTGCGTTGTCCAGATCGTCGAGAATCCGCTCGGCGTCGCGGGCAAACGCCCGTCCGACATTGGTGAGCGCGACGCGACGCGTGCTGCGCTCGAAGAGCTTGACGCCCAGCGCTTCCTCGAGCTTGTCGATACGGCGCGAGAGCGCAGGCTGCGAGATGTGAATGGATTCAGCCGCGCGACGGAAGCTCGCGAGCTGCGCCACCGCGCGAAAGGCCTGCAAATCGTTCAGATCGAAGTTGATCGCCATGACATCGAGAAGAAAGAAGTCGTGCAAACGCCCCGTCGGACCCCGACGCCGAGGGGGGCGCCGATCGTTTGGGCAGGCTTCCCAGTGTAGCCTGTTACCGCTCGGTAGACGCATTAGCCCGCCTTGATTGATAGCGTGTGTGCATTAATCCTTCCAAAACTTGCAATTCACAAGCCAGGAACTTCCGGCGCACCATTGGCGGCGTCAAAAAGCGTCCGTGACGGTTCGATACGTTCCTGGAAGAGACGCATGCGACGATTCATTGGCGGCCCGACCTCCCGGGCTGCAGGTAACACGGAGACAGCGCATGTCACAGCGCCCCCAAGACGCGAGTTCGCGTCATCCCTCGAAAGTCGGCGCGGTCCTGCGCGTGACGGCCGGCAACTTTCTCGAACAGTTCGATTTCTTCCTGTTCGGCTTCTACGCAACCCAGATCTCTCACGTCTTTTTCCCGACGGACAGTGAGTTCGCGTCGCTCATGCTGACCTTCGCCGTCTTCGGCGCGGGCTTCCTGATGCGACCGCTCGGCGCCATCGTGCTGGGCGCGTATATCGACAATGTCGGTCGCCGAAAGGGGCTTGTCACGACGCTGGTCATCATGGCGAGCGGCACGTTTCTCATCGCCTTCGTGCCGGGTTACGCGAGCATCGGACTCGCCGCCCCGGTGCTCGTGCTGATCGGGCGCTTGCTGCAGGGGTTCTCTGCCGGTGCCGAGCTCGGCGGCGTGTCCGTGTACCTGGCGGAAATTGCCACCCCGGGCCGCAAAGGGTTCTACACGAGTTGGCAGTCCGCGAGCCAGCAGGTGGCCATCGTCGTCTCGGCGGCGCTCGGCTTTGTACTCTCGGTCACGCTCACCGCGCAGCAGATCGGGGCGTGGGGCTGGCGTCTGCCCTTCTTCGTCGGCTGCCTGATCGTGCCGGTGATCTTCGCGCTGCGACGCTCGCTCCAGGAGAGTGAGGAATTCAAGCAACGCAAGCATCACCCCGCCGTGGGCGAGGTGTTCCGCTCGATGATGACCAACGCGGGCGTCGTGTTCGGCGGCACGATGCTCGTGGCGCTCACCACGACGGCGTTCTATCTGATTACCGTCTATGCACCGACATTCGGCAAGCGCGTGCTGCACCTCTCGAGCGCCGATGCGCTGCTCGTCACGCTGTGCGTGGGCGTGTCGAACTTCATTTGGCTGCCGATTGGCGGCGCGCTCTCCGACCGTATCGGCCGTCGACCGGTGCTGTTGCTCTTCGCGGGGCTGACGCTGGTGTCCGCCTATCCGGTGCTGTCGTTCCTCGTCCATGCACCGAGCTTCACGCACATGCTGTGCGCGCTGCTGTGGCTGTCGTTCCTCTACGGGATGTACAACGGCGCGATGGTCGCGGCGCTGACCGAAATCATGCCGCCGGACGTGCGTGTGGCGGGCTTCTCGCTCGCCTATAGCCTGGCGACGGCGCTGTTCGGCGGCTTCACGCCGGCGCTGTCGACGTATCTGATCCATGTCACGGGCGACAAAGCCGCACCGGGCTACTGGATGAGCTTCGCGGCGATCTGCGCTATCTGCGCGACGCTGGCGCTGTATCGTGGCCGCCCTCGCGGGCAGGGCAGTGCCCGTTCCGAACTCGCCGCGGGTTGAGCCGCACGGCAGGTGCGCCCCGCCGCTGGGGGCGCGCCTGCCCGCGCACAAACTCGCGCACAAACTCGCGCACAAACTCGCGCACAAATCTGCGCGCAAATCTCCGCATATCTGCGCAGACCCGTACCGAACTCCAAACCTTTCCTGCACCGGATGCCGTCGCGCATCCTCCTTCCAAAAGTAAAAAGTCAGAGAGACATTGCCATGAAAGCCATCTCCAGTCCTGTCCACACGCGTTCGGCGCGACACCTGCTTGTCGCGCTCGGCGCGGGAGTTGCCGTGACAACCCTGCTGGGCGCCGCGCCTGCCAGCGCGCAAGACTTGCACGTCATGAACTCCGGCGGCTTCACGGCGGCCTACAAGTTGCTGCTGCCCAAATTCGAGGCGTCGAGCGGCGATCACGTCGACACGGCGTGGGGTCCCTCGATGGGCAAGGCGCCCGAGGCGATCCCGAACCGTCTGGCGCGCGGGGAGTCGGCCGACGCCGTCATCATGGTCGGCTACGCGCTCGACGGTCTCATCAAGGCGGGCAAGGTGCGGGCCGATTCGCGGGTCGATCTGGCCGACTCGCGCATTGGTGTCGTCGTGAAAGCGGGGACGCCGGTGCCTGACGTCAGCACGCCGGAAAAGCTCAAGGCCGCACTGCTTGCCGCGAAATCGGTCGCGTACTCCGATAGCGCCAGCGGCGTCTATGTCGAGCGCGAACTCTTCAAGAAGCTTGGCATTGCCGATCAGATGCGCGGCAAGGGCGTGATGGTGCAGAAGACGCCGGTCGCGGAAAAGGTGGCGGCGGGCGACTATGCGCTGGGGCTGCAACAGGTGAGCGAGTTGTTGCCTGTCAAGGGCGTGACGTACGCGGGAAAGATTCCTGAATCGCTGCAATCGGTGACGCGCTTCGCCGGCGGCGTGCCGGTCAACGCGCCGCACCCCGAAGAAGCGAAGAAGCTGCTGATGTACATGGCCGCGCCCGCCGTCGCGAAGGAGGTCGGGGCCACCGGTCTCGATCCGCTCGCGCATTGACGCGCCGAGCGTTGCTGAGCGGTGAATGTACGTTTCACCGTTGCCGTACGAGCGCATAATTTTCCTGCGGCATCCTGGGCGGGTTTGACCGACAATGGCGGGTCAGACAACGGCGTCACACGCGATGACGCCCCGCCAAGGAGAGAGACATGGCCCTAGCGCCAGCCCAGCCGCCCTCGGCTGCTCATTCGAGGGCAGTTCCAGCCGACCCGGCGGTGCCCTCTGCCACGACCCTGAACGACATCGTTGCGCTCGACGCGCTGGCGCTATCCGACGCCATTCGCACGCGCCGTGTGTCGTGCCGTGAGGTCATGCAGGCCTATCTCACGCACATCGCCCGGTACAACCCGGCGGTGAACGCCATCGTCGCCCTGCGCGATGCCGAGGTCTTGCTCGCGCAGGCCGACGCGCGCGATCGGCAGTTGGCGGATGGTCAGTACCTGGGTTGGATGCACGGCATGCCGCACGCGGTGAAGGATTTGGCGGCCTGCGCGGGGTTTCCCACGCGCAAGGGCTCGCCGCTCACGTCGTCGGCGCCCGACACACAAGACAGCATCGGCGTCGCACGCATTCGTGCGGCCGGGGCGATCTTCATCGGCAAGACCAACGTCTCCGAGTTCGGGCTGGGGTCGCATAGCTACAACCCGGTCTTCGGTACCACGCGCAACGCCTACGACACGACGCGCACAGCGGGCGGTAGCAGCGGCGGGGCGGGCAGTGCGCTTGCGCTGCGCATGCTGCCGGTAGCGGACGGCAGCGACATGATGGGGTCGCTGCGCAATCCGGCGGCGTTCGGCAACGTATATGGTTTCCGGCCGTCGCAGGGCCGGGTGCCGTACGGTCCGGCACCGGAGATCTTCGTCCAGCAACTGAGTACCGAGGGGCCGATGGGACGAACCGTCGCCGATGTGGCGCAATTGCTTGACACACAGTCGGGCTACGACGCGCGCAGCCCGCTCTCCCTGGCCCGGGGCGCGGTGCCGTTCGCGAGCGCGCTGCAACGCGACGTGAAGGGCGTGAAGCTCGGCTGGCTGGGGGACTACGGCGGCCATCTGCCCATGGAAGCGGGCGTGATGTCGCTGTGCGAGGCGTCGTTGCGCGACTTCACGGCGATGGGATGCGAGGTGGAGCCGTGCGCACCGGACTTCGCGCCGGACCGGCTTTGGCGGACGTGGCTCACGATGCGTCACTGGCTCGTCAACGGCGCGCTGGGCGCGATGTATGCCGATCCGTCGCGTCGCGACCAGCTCAAGCCGGAGGCGCAATGGGAGGTTGCGGGGGGCGACGCGCTGAGTGCTGCCGACGTGTTTCACGCGAGCGTGGATCGTAGCGAGTGGTACCGCTCGCTGGCGCGTCTGTTCGAGCGATACGATTTCCTGTTGCTGCCGTCGGCGCAGGTGTTTCCGTTCGACGCACAAATGCACTGGCCGTCGTCGGTGGCGGGCAAGCCGATGGACACCTACCACCGGTGGATGGAAGTCGTGATCGGGCCGACGCTTGCAGGGCTGCCGGCGGTCAGCGTACCGGTCGGATTCGATGCGCGCGGTCTGCCGATGGGACTGCAAATCATCGGGCCGGCGCAGGCCGATCTTGCAGTGCTGCAACTGGCGCATGCGCACGAGCAGCAAACGCAGTGGGTACGTCGCCGTCTGCCGCCGTTGCTCACGGGCACCGTACGAACCTGACGTCTGCCGGATCGCCGAGACCGTCGGGATGGTCGCGCCGGTCGGGCCGGTCGGGCTGGTCGAGACTTCGGCGTTGCGGCGCGGGCTGGTGCGGCTTACCGGGTGCGGGCGGCTTGCGCCTGGGCGCGCAGGGGACGCAACAACTCGCCCAGCGCGTTGTGATCGATTTCGTGCATCAGCGCGAGCAGGCGGCCGATCTCGCCGGGGGGGAAGCCTTCGCGGGCGAACCAGCTCAGGTAATTGCCTGGCAGATCGGCGACCAGCGTACCCTTGTGCTTGCCGAACGGCATGGGGGTGGTGACGAGGCGCATCAGCGCGTCGGCGTCGAAATCGAGCATGAGGAATGGGCGTGGATGAGATGCACGCGCAGGTGAGAAGCAAAGCGTCACGCTACCACAGGCGTCGCCCGCCTCGTTGGCTATCGCGTCACCCTTTCCGGGAATTCATATGACCCAATCATTCGCTGGCATTGCCCTTTCTGGCGATTTGCCCGGCCTCGACGGCAAAGCACTCGAACCGTTGCGCACGTTCGTCGCCGCATTTTCTCGGCTGTTGACGCGACACCCGGATGAGACGGCGCTGCTCGACGCAGGGAAGGGGCTGCTCGCGCAACTGGTCGCGCGCGACGACTGGTTGCCCGAGGCGTTCGCGGTGCCGCATCCCGAGCACTACCAGCAGTACCTGTTGCATTGCGATTCGGCGCAGCGCTTCTCGATGGTGAGTTTTGTGTGGGGGCCGGGCCAGCGCACGCCGATTCACGACCACACCGTGTGGGGTCTGATCGGCATGCTGCGCGGGGCGGAGGATTCGCAACCCTACCTGCTCGACGCACACGGCGTGCCGGTCGTCGCAGGCGAGCCGGTGCGTCTGTCGCCGGGCGACGTGGAAGTGCTCTCGCCGCGTCTGGGTGACATTCATCGCGTGAGCAACGCCTTCGACGATCGGGTGTCGGTCAGCATTCATGTGTATGGCGCCAACATTGGTGCCGTGCATCGCAGCGTGTTCACCGAATCGGGCGAACGCAAAGGGTTCGTCTCCGGTTATGCCAATGCGCCGTGACCGAAGCCGTGGCGCATCGCTGCCCCAGGCATCCGATTGGACTTGAGCGCGCGCGCTCCTTATTACAGCGCAGCGCAGCGCGCCGGGCGATACGCTCGTTGTCGTCTTCTGCCACAATGGCCGTTTGCGTGCACAGACGCGCACGCGCGTCGCACCGACACTTGCACCGAATCGACGTTTGACGAAATCAAGGAACTGCCGTGTCCTCTCCCTCGACCGACGCGCCGTCGCAGACGGCCGACCAGACATACGCTGCTGGCGATCCGACATTCCCCGAACTGACCTACGCCGACGTGCGTGCGGCGCTGCTCGCCCGTGAGGAGATCGCGTTGCTCGACGTGCGCGAAGAGGATCCGTTCGCGCAGATGCACCCGCTGTGGGCGGCGAATCTTCCGCTCTCGCGCGTGGAAATCGACGCTTGGGCGCGCATTCCGCGGCGCGACACGCGTGTCGTCGTGTATGGCGAGTACAACGGCGAGGACCTCGCGCCGCGCGCCGCCAGCGTGCTGCGCAAGCTCGGCTACACCGACGTCAATTTGCTGACGGGCGGCCTCGACGCGGGCGGTGAAGTCTTCCGCGACGTGAATGTGCCGAGCAAAGCCTTCGGCGAGTGGGTCGAGGGGCTGCGACACACGCCGTCGCTATCGGCGCAGGAAGTGCAGGCGTTGCTCGATGCCCGCGCCGACGTGGTCGTCGTCGACGCGCGCCGTTTCGACGAATACCAGACCATGAACATTCCCGGTTCGACGAGCGTCCCGGGCGCCGAGCTGGTGTTACGTGTGCGCGAACTCGCACCCGACCCGTCCACGCGTGTGATCGTCAATTGTGCCGGACGCACGCGCAGCATCATCGGCACGCAATCGCTCGTCAACGCTGGATTGCCCAACCCGGTCGCCGCCTTGCGCAACGGCACCATCGGTTGGACGCTTGCCGGTCAGGCGCTCGAGCATGGGGCGGACCGCCGGCACCCGGCCGCGGTGCGCGACGCGACGCTGGCCGCCGCGCGCATCGGCGCCGCGGCCGTTGCGGATCGTGCCGGGGTGCGCCGGATTGCGTTGCATGACGTGCCGTCGCTGAGCGTGCCGGGGCGCACCGTGTATCGCTTCGACGTGCGCACGCCGGAAGAGTACGCTGCCGGGCACTTGCCCGACTTTGCCAGTGCGCCGGGCGGACAGCTCGTGCAGGAGACCGATCATCAGGTGCCGGTGCGCGGCGCGTGGATCGTGCTCGCCGACGACGACGGCGTACGCGCGGACATGACCGGGTCGTGGCTCGCCCAGATGGGCTGGACGGTGTACGTCGTCGAGCCGCATGGCGCCGACGCGCGCAGCGCCCAGGGGGGATGGCCGTTGTACACGCCGAGTGCGCCTGCCGCGAACGTCGCGATCGTCGCGCCGGCCGTGCTCGCGCGCTGGCTTGACGAGGCGGTCCCTGGCCAAATCGCGGTGCTCGACGTCACGTCGGGCGTCAACTACGTCAAGCGTCACATTCCGGGCGCGTGGTTCGTCATTCGTGCGCGCCTCGGCGAGGCATTGCACAAAATCGGTCCTGCGCAGCGTTATGTCCTCACCTGCGGCTCCAGCCTGCTCGCGCGCTTTGCGGCGGCCGATCTGCGACGGTTGACCGACGCCGAGATCGTCGTGCTCGACGGTGGCACGCAGGCGTGGATCAATGCCGGCTTACCGCTCGAGACGGGGGAGACCCGGCTGGCCAGCGCGCGCGACGACCGCTACCGCCGGCCGTACGAAGGCACCGACAATGCGGCGCAGGCGATGCAGGCCTATCTTGACTGGGAGTTCGGTCTCGTCGACCAGTTGCATCGCGACGGAACCCACCATTTTCAGGTCGTGTGAGCGAGACTGAAGGGGAGATGGAAAGCGGTGCCGACGGTGCAGTCGGCGGGGGCGGCGCCGCAGTTCCCATGGGCAGACGTGGCATACTTCCGAACTTCTGACGCCGCCGCCTGACGCGTTGATGTGAACCGGGTTCACGTGCACGCGGGCCAGCGCTGCGGCCGCCTCGCTCTCGATTCGACCATGCCATTGCAGCGCTTCATTGCCCGCCGACTGGGCGCCCTCACCGAGCCGAGCACCCGCATTCCTTACGCGTGGGTGTACCACGAGCCCGACGTCTTCATGCAGCGCACGTCATCGTTGAGCGTTGCCAAAAAATACCTGCACCGGCGCCTGCGTCTCGCGCTGAGCGGGCAGTCGAGCCGTGAGGTGCGTCATGTGGCGCCGGGCGCGCGTGTGCTGTGGATATACGGCGGCAAGGCATCGGTGGGCGACGCCGTGATGGACATGTCCGGCCGCGCGTTGCTGCGCGGGCGCGAGGGGCCCGTCGATCTGCTGATTACGCCGGGGCTCAAGAGCGTATTCGAGGGGGACGACATCTTCCGGCGGGTCTACGACGATCCTGCCAACGTGAAGCCGGGCGAATACGACGTCGTCGTGCTGCAGGAGTTCAACTATCCGACGCTGCGGCTGAAGCGAACGTATTTTCCGTCGCTCCCGTTTGCCTGCCTGTTCCGCTTCTTTCACGGTCCCGATCGCAATCAGACCCAATTCAGTCTCGCGGCCGTCAACGACGTTTTTTCACTCGGTCTCGCATCCGACGCGTTGTTTGCGCGTGCCAAGCCCTATCTGCGGCAGGAGTGCACGTTGCCTGAGGCCGTTGCCGAGCACTTGCCGCCGGGGCCGTTTCTGGCGCTTGCGATGGGGGGCGTCGAGCCGCGCCGGACATACGCGCATTGGCGCGAGTTTTTGCAGGCGTACGACATTGCTTACCGGCCGGGGATGCCCAGCGGCATTGTGTTGCTGGGCTCAGGCAACGGTGCCGATGCGGCGGGCGCATTGATGCAGGCAAAGTTCATCCATCTGCAACTGACCTCATATGTTGGTCAGTTGACGTTGCGCGATGCTAAGCGCGTCATCGCGAATGCCGCGCTCTTCGTGGGGGCGGATGGCGGTTTGATGCACGTCGCGCATACGACCGCGACACCGAGCGTCACCCTCTTCGCGAAGGCGGAACCGCCGTATCTTCGGCTCACGCCGGGCTGTCAGTCGACGCCTCTGCAGACCGACTCGGACGTGAGTGCAGTCGATCCTGCGGTGCTGGTCGAGACCGTCGTTCAGGCGCTTGCGGCCACGCAGCAGCGGGCGGGCCAGGCGCTGCCTCACTTCGGCGAACGATAGCCGCACGCGGCCATCGGCCATTCAGACCGATGGCGTATCCCCATTTGGGCCGGTGGCACGGCCCGGGGCTGTGTTGCATCGCCGCAACGCAATTTTCTTACCTCGCCTTACAATGCGACGAACTGGCGGCTCGGGGACGGTCTCGGGCGGGTTCGCTCGCGACGTTGGCCCGATAGGCGTCTGAGCATGCAGTGGGACTTGAGCAATAGGTCACGGAGTTGATGGAGGTTGTCACCGTAGTGATTCTTAGTGCAAGGAGCCAGCGTCATGCCTAAATGTCTGTCTTCGCAGCCCCGCAAGCGGGTTCTCTCCACGGCCATCGGGTGCGCGCTGACTTCGCTTGCAGTGCCAGCGACGGCCGCTACCACCATCAGCACGGATACGGTCATCGTCGCGCCGGGTGACCCTGCCGAGAGTTTCGATGTCATCAATGGCGCGAAGCTTGGGCTCGACATCGGGGTAGCGACGAATTCGATACTCATCGAAGCCGGAAGCGGCTTGGAGACCTCGAATGCCACCGTTGTGTCGACGACAGCGGCGCCGGGTGTTGAGCTTCGGAACGCCAGCGCCATCATCCGAAACTCGTCAACGGTGTCAAGCGCCGCAGGAATTGGACTCTTGATGGGTGGCCAAGCCGGGCTGTCCGCGCCGACAGCGTCCGTCATCAGCAGCACGATCTCCGGGGGGCAGTTTGGCATTTCGGTGTCGTCGAATGGCGTGCTCTCGCTATCCAATTCGGTCGTAAGCGCCGGTACCGGGTTGTCGTCGGGCCTTAACGCGGGGGTTGCCAACTTCGACTCGACCGTGTCTGCGGTGGGTGGTGAGATCAGCGGGAATCTGTCGGGCGTGCTTGCCAGCACCACCAATCAGACGACACAGACAACGTCTACGACGGTGCTCGATGGCGTGAAGGTGAGTGCGGCGAGCGGCCCGGCAATTCTGGTGAAGCCGGCCCAAGCGGGCGCCGGGTATGAAGGACACACGGCGACGATTGATATCTCCGGCGGCACGACGCTCAGCGGCAGCAATGGTTATGCCTTGCAGGCGACGGGCCCGATCACGGCCAACGCGACGGTCGACAACTCGAACATCGTTGGAAACGTTGGTGGCGATGGGGTTGCCACGGTCAATTTGACGTTGCAGAACAATGCGACGCTTAGCGGCGATCTGGTCAATCTGAACTCGTTGGCCGTGAATTCCGGGGCAAAGTGGCTGCTGGCGAATAGCAACACCGTATCTGCTGTGTCGATGAACGGGGGCAGTATCGATATTTCCGGTGCTGCGGTGGGGACGGCTTCCAACCATGTGCTCACGGTGGGTACGCTCTCGGGCAATGGCACGTTTCTCATGAGCACGAACCTTGGGGCGCATACCGGCGACTTGCTCAATGTGACGGGCAATGCGACGGGCGCCTATTCGCTCAATGTGCGCAACACCGGCGTGGAGCCCACCGATTATTCTCCACTCACATTGGTGCGCACGGGCGGGGGTGGTGCGGCGTTTTCGGTCGTGGGTGGCAAGGTGGATGCGGGGGTTTACAGCTATCGTCTGGAGCAGCAGGGAAACAACTGGGCATTGGTGACCGATGCGCCTCCGCCGGATGGCGACGGCGATGCCGGGAGTGGGGGCGATCTCTCGCCGAGTGCGGAAACTGTGTTGGGACTGTCGGGTGCGGGGCCGACGGTTTGGTATGGGGAGGCGTCGGTGCTTCGCTCACGGCTGGGCGAGTTGCGCATTGGCGATCAGAGTGGCAGCGGCGTGTGGGTTCGGACGTTTGGCAAGCAATACAATGCGCATCCGGCTGATGGGGCGAACTATCGTCAGACGCAGTATGGGGTGATGGGGGGTGTGGACGCCAAGGTGGGGGAAGCGTGGGGGGGGAAGTGGTTGGTGGGTGTGATGTTTGGCACGAGTCATAGCAAGTTGAGTTTCGAGAACAGTTCGACGGGGGGCGTGAACAGTTACACCGGGGGTTTGTACGCGACGTGGCTGGGGGCGACGGGCTGGTACTTTGATGGAGTGCTCAAGCTCAATCGATTCCAGAACGATGCGGATGCTGTCATGAGCAATGGCGTGGCGGCGCATGGCAGTTTCAACAACAACGGCATTGGGATGACGTTGGAATTTGGGCGTCATCTCGAGTTCGCGAATCGTTGGTTCTTCGAGCCGTACGTTCAGGCGTCGATGTTGCGGGTGAGTGGGGACGACTTCACGTTGACCAATGGCATGACGTCGAGCACATCGCACACGGGGTCGGTTGAAGCGCGAATTGGGGCGGCGTTTGGCCGGACGTTCGAATTGCCTGGAGGGGGATTGTTGCAGCCGTATTTGAAGATAGCGATTGCGCAGGAGTTCATCACGAGCAATCGGATTACGGTGAACGGCCTCAACTTCAACAATGACGAGTCTGGGACGCGGGCGGAGATTGGTGCTGGCGTAGTGGGGCAGCCTCGTCGGAATTTGCAGTTGTATGCGGAAGTTGAGACGGGGACTGGGCGTCGGATTAGTCAGCCGTGGGGCGCGCAGATCGGGGTGCGTTACGCATTCTGATGCATTGTGAAATCGTGGTGACGGGGTGTGCGGTTTGGCGTTGCGGCGACGCGGGCGTTGTGCGACGCCTGGGGGTGTAAGTGAATGTACGTGAACGTATGTGGATGAGGCGGGAAGGTGTGGGGGGGGGGGAGACGGAGCGGGGCCCCTTTCTGCAGCGAGTTGGGTTTATGTCTGAGCGGCGGAAAGGGGCCCCGGTCCGTCGGGGAGGCACTGCAGGGGCGAGAAGTAGTGGTGGGTAAGCGGGTCAGAGCGCGGCGGAATAGATGGCAGACGCGTCGTCTTGAGAGACCTCGCGGGGGTTATTGACGAGAAGTCGCGTTTGGAGCATGGCGTCGTGGGCCATGCGGGGGATGTCGTTGGGTTTGACGCCGACTTCGCGCAGCGTGCGTGGGATGGCGGTGTTGACGATCAAGGCGTCGATGAATTCGATGAGGGCATGGGTTTTGGCTTCATCGCTGCCGGCGGGTTGGGTGGGGAGGATAACGTCGGCGAGTTCGGCGTAGAGTTTGGATGTGGCTGGGGCATTGAAGCGCATGACGTGGGGAAGCACGAGGGCGTTCGAGAGGCCGTGAGCGACGTGGAAGATGCCGCCGATGGGGTAAGCGAGGGCGTGAACGGCGGCGACGGGCGAGTTTGCGAACGATTGTCCGGCGAACATGGCGCCGACCAGCATGGCTTCTCGGGCGTTGCGGTCGTTGCCGTCGTGGCAGGCGGGCAGGAGGTTACGCGAGAGCAGGTCGAGGGCCTTTACGGCGAGCATGTCCGAGATGGGGTTTTTCAGTTTTGCGGACGTATAGGCTTCGATGGCGTGGACCATCGCGTCGATACCGGTGGCGGCGGTCGCGGCGCGTGGGAGGCCGAGGGTGAGTTCGGCGTCCAGGATGGCGAGATCGGCGAAAAGTTGGGGGGCGACGACGCCCATCTTCGTTGTCTCGCCGGTGGTGACGATCGACACGGCGGTCACTTCCGAGCCGGTGCCGGCTGTCGTTGGCATTTGCACCAGCGGCAGGCGCGTGCCGGTCACTTTCTTGATACCGTACAACTCGTTGATCGACTGTGTGCCGGGCAGCAGCACGGCGAGCAGCTTTGCTACGTCCATTGACGAGCCGCCGCCGAGTCCCAGCACGATTTCGGCGTTGGCGGCGCGAGCGCGCTGGGCCGCTTCCAGGACGACGTGTTCGGGCGGGTCGGCGATCACATCGTCGATCACCGAGACTTGCCAGTCGTGCTTGGCCAGATCTGCCAGTGCCGGGCTTAGCAATCCGCTTTTGTGTAAAAAGCCGTCCGTCACCACGCACAGGCGCGTGCCCGTCGGGTATTGCTCACGCATGAGCGCACCCAGACGACGCGCCGCGCCGAATTCCACCACGACGGTCGGGACCGTCTGGAAACGAAAAGCGTTCATGTTCGATGTCCTTTTGAGATCGGCTCGGGCGCCACGCCACACCTATGCGACACGTATGCGACACCTACGCGACATTGACGAGAGTCGTTGACCGATGCGCCGTGCTGCCTCGGCGATGTCGGTGCGGTGCGGTGCCGATGCCAGGCGCGTCACACCTGCAGACAAAGATACTTCAGTTCGAGGTATTCCTCGATGCCGTAGTGCGAGCCTTCGCGGCCCACCCCGGATTGCTTGATGCCGCCGAATGGCGCGACCTCATTCGAGATCAGCCCGGTATTGAGGCCGACCATGCCGTACTCGAGAGCCTCTGCCGTGCGCCAGGCACGTGCGATGTCGCGCGTGTATAGATAGGCCGCGAGACCGAACTCGGTGTCGTTCGCCAGTGCCACGGCATCGGCGTCGCGTGTGAAGCGGAACAACGGCGCCACCGGACCGAAGATTTCCTCGCGGGCCACGCGCATCTGCGACGTCGCGTCGGCGATCACCGTCGGGGCATAGTACGTGCCGCCCAGCGCGTGCGTCTCGCCGCCCACCAGCACGCGGCCGCCCCGCGATTTCGCGTCTTCGACCAGCGCCACCACTTTGTCAACGGCGCGGCCTTCGATCAGGGGACCGATGACCACACCGTCCTCCAGACCGTTGCCAACCTTCATCTCGGCGACGCGCTTCGTGAATTTTTCAGCGAACGCGTCGTAGATGCCATCCTGGATATAGAAGCGGTTTGCGCACACGCACGTCTGACCGCCGTTGCGATACTTTGCCGCAATCGCGCCCTCGATCGCGGCGTCGAGATCGGCATCGTCGAACACGATGAACGGCGCGTTGCCCCCCAACTCCAGCGACAGGCGCTTGACCGTCGGCGCACACTGCGCCATGAGCAGGCGGCCGACGCCCGTCGAACCGGTGAACGACAGCTTGCGCACGCTCGGATGCGCGGTGAGCACACCGCCCACGGCGCGTGCGTCGCCGGTCACGACCTGGAACACGCCGCCCGGAATTCCGGCACGGTGGGCCAGCTCGGCCAGCGCAAACGCCGAGAGCGGCGTGAGTTCGGACGGCTTCACCACGATGGCGCAGCCAGCGGCCAATGCCGGCGCGACCTTGCGCGTAATCATGGCTGCCGGGAAATTCCATGGCGTGATGGCCGCACACACGCCGACCGGCTGTTTGAGCGTGACAAGGCGCTTGTCCGAGGCGGGCGTGGCGAGCACGTCGCCGTCCACACGCTTGGCTTCTTCCGCAAACCACTCGATAAAGCTCGCGGCATAGGCAATCTCGCCGCGTGCCTCGGCCAGCGGCTTGCCCTGTTCGCGCGTCATCAGATACGCCAGATCGTCCGTGTTCGCGACCATCAGATCGAACCAGCGGCGCAGGACAGCGGCGCGCTCCTTGCCGGTGCGTGCCGCCCACGGCTTCTGCGCGGCTTCGGCAGCAGCCACGGCCCGCGTCGTCTCCGCCTCACCAAGTGCCGGCACCTTTGCCAGCACGTCGCCCGTGGCGGGGTCGAGAACGTCGAACGTCTTGCCGCTGTCGGCCGCGATCCATCGACCGTCGACCCAGGCGAGTGTCTTTAACAGGGTGGTGTCTTTGAGTTGCATGGCAGTTGGCCGGGTTCGCCGGCGATTCCCGTTGATGAAAGGGTGCGCCGCAGAATGTCGAAAGGCGCTTGCTGTTCCGTCTATTGAACGATATTCTTCATATTGAATTTGATTCTACGTATCGAACGTTGTCGGTGCAACCAAGGGGTTTTCCTAGGGCGTAGCGCGCACGACTCGCCTGCCGCCTGCCGCCTGCCGCATGCACATGGCGTGGCCTGCCTCCGATTGGGCTGCACGACCCCGTCGCCAGTTCCTGACGCCCGAATCTCGAATCTCGAATCTCGATTGCCGATCCATGCCCAAGCGCAAACTCGACATACCCGCGAACACCGCCGCCGGCGTCCTCGACGCCGAGCCGATCAAGACCACATCGCCGGCCGTGGTGCGCGCCGTTCATATCCTCGATGCGATTGGCGCGGCGTCGACACCGCTCGCGCTCGCCGATCTGGCCCGAGCGACGGGCGTGCCCAAGAGCACGCTGCATGGTCTGTGCGACACGCTGGTCAAGCTCAGGCTGGTGAAGCGCCACGCCAACGGCGGCATGACGATGGGCTCGCATGTGATGAGATGGGCGAATGCGTTTCTGTCGCAGACCCACCTCACCGAAGAGTTTCGTACCGTCTGGGAAGCGTCGCACACGTTTGCCCAGGAAACCGTGACGCTTTCCGTGCTCGATGGCACAGAGGTCATCTATCTCGCCTGTCACAATGGCAACCGGCCGCTCGGCGTGACATTTCGCATCGGCATGCGACTACCCGCGCCCTACACGGCAACCGGCAAGGCCATGCTCTCGACGCTGCCCCCCGGCGAGGCTGCCGACATGCTCGCCGGCGCATGGCCCGAACCGCTCACGCGGGCCAGCGTGGGGACCTTTGCTGCGTTGGCCGAAGAAATGGCGCAAGTGCGTCGCGATGGCTATTCAATCGACAACGGGCAGATGCATGAAGGCATGATCTGTTTCGGCGCGCCGGTGTTCGACGCGAGCGGCGAGCACGCCGTCGCAGCGCTTGCCGTGAGCTTCCTCACGAACGAGATCGACGCCGAGACGGGACGGCGCATTGGGCGTCAGATGCGCGAGTTGGCGGACCAATTGTCGGTGCGTCTTGGGGCGCCGGTGCAACGTTGAGTCGATGGGCGGTCGCCATTGCGCCGACACCATCCTCACCATTCAGGCCCGGTTTGCGATGACCCTCAGGCTGCGACGTCTGGGCGGGGCCGCTCATACATCGGAATTTTCCCAGGTGCGGCGATGACGCCGAGCGGGAAACGCTGACTTCCCCCAACAGGTGACGCGACGCCCCCTCGGGGGGCGGGGACGCTTTCGCCCGAACGTCGCGAGATAGCGTATTCATTCGGTCAGTCGGAGGCTATCTTCCGGTGAGGTGGGGGCTGGGCATGGCCGACAGCGTCGTCTGGCCGCTCGATTGTTATCGTTGGCGGAACAGTCATGTCCGTTGATGCGGGCTATTCCCTAAGGGTTATCACTGGCATCATTGGGCCTTGACCGATGTCCAGACAAGCCAGAGGAAGCGTAGGGAAGCGCGATCCCGGCGGTGCCATGGGGCGGACATCCATTCGGGAAGCACTACGCCATGTCCAATATCGCAATCGTCTATTACTCGCAAGGCGGCGCAACCGCCATGATTGCCCATTCTGTCGCCCAGGGCGTGAACGACGCCGGTGCGCACGCGCAATTGCTCAGCATCGAGCCGCACCAATTCATCGACGGACAGTGGCACGACGACGCCATGCTCGCGCGGTTGGCCGCTGCGGATGCCATCATCTTTGGCGCGCCGGCATTCCAAGGGGGGATCGCCGCCCCGTTCAAGGCATTTGCCGACGCGACGACCGGCATGTGGCGCGTGCGAGGCTGGCGCAACAAGGTGGCCGGCGGATTCTCGTTCAGCTATCGCGCTGGCGAGCAAAAGCGCGACACGCTCGATTATTTCGCGGCGCTTGCCGCGCAGCACGCAATGGTGTGGGCCGATGCCGACGATTCCGAACTCGCGCCGCGCACGTTGTCCAATCGGCGGCGTCCCGGCGATTTTTCCGCCGTCACGGCGCCGGGCACGGAAGTCGATGCGGCGTATGCACTCGACCCGGCGGACGTGATCGCCGGCAAGCACTATGGTCGCCATGTGGCCGCGCTGGTCGCAAGCCTGGCGGGAGAAGTGCTCGAGTCGCCCGCGGTGCTGGCACGTCGTGCGCGCGAGGCGGCCGAGCGCCGGCTTTGATCACGGATCCACGGCTTTACAGTTTTACGGCTTTACGGTTTCACGGATCCACGGATCCACGGATCCACGCACGCATGGCTTCATGGCTTCCGGGCCGCGATAGCTCGCCGAAGATTCATGCGCAGAACCTGAGACAAAGGCGTGGGCGCCATTTGAATGCCCCCGAACCTGGACATCGATTCCACGGCCGGGACCCGTTCAAATGGCGCCCACGCCTTTTTGCATGGGCGGGGCCGGCTCAGTTGCCCGGTGCGTCGTGCGCGGGTTCAGCGTGGATCTGCAGCACGGCATCGCGCTTGGCCAGCAGGTGCTTGCGCAGGATCTCGCCAAGGCGCTTGCCGTCGCGCTTTTCCAGCGCATCGATCATCTGCTCGTGCTCGGCAATGGCGCGGTCCCATTTGTCCGCGTGGAAATTCGAGCGAAAGCGCAGCGCCATGAGACGGCGATTGATCGAGACATAGGTCTGGCGCAACGCGCCGTTACGCGCTGCTTCATTGATGCGGTCGTGAATGGCCTGATTGCGGGCGTAATAGCCCGGCAGATCCTGCTGCGCGCGGCAAGCGAGCATCGCGTAATGCAGTGCCTTGATCTCGGCCAGTTCGACGGGTGTCATCCGCTCGGCGGCCAACTCGCCGGAAAACGCTTCGAGCGCGCTCATCAACTCGAACATCTCCCGGATTTCCTTCTCCGTCATGCGCGCGACGCTCGCACCGCGATTCGGCGCGATCTCGATGAGCCCCTCTGCCGCCAGCACTTTGAAAGCTTCACGCAACGGCGTTCGCGAGATGCCGAGGGTCTCGCACAACTCGCGTTCGTTGAGCTTTACACCGGGCGAGAGCACACCCTCGATGACGAGCTTGCGCAGGTGCTCGACGACCGTGTCGTGCAGACGCAGGCGCTCCACACGCGGAATCTCTGGGGCGGCAATCGTCGACGTGTTTTCCATTTTTTGCATTCAAAATCGGCAAGCCTCAATGAATGAGATTGTAACGTACCGCGCGAGGCACCCGCGCGTTCAGGGTAAACGACTGTATTGAAAGCGCTTCTTACCGCTTGCGAAAGTCTTCCGCTCTGATAAAGTATTTTGCATGCAAAATGCAAAACGAATTTTCAAGAGGAGACAGACGTTCATGCTGAAGCTCGATTTCCATCCCTCGGGCCGCCATTTCCTGCAGATTCCCGGCCCCAGTCCGGTGCCCGACCGGATTCTGCGCGCGATGAGCTACCCGACGATCGATCACCGTGGCCCGGAGTTTGGTGCGCTCGGGCGCAAGGTACTCGCCGACATCAAAAAGATCTTCAAGACCGAACAGCCCGTGGTGATCTATCCGGCATCGGGCACTGGTGCGTGGGAGGCGGCGCTCTCGAACACGCTCTCGCCGGGCGATTCCGTGCTCATGTTCGAGACAGGGCACTTCTCCACGCTCTGGAAAAAGATGGCCGAGAACCTTGGGCTGACGCCTGAGTTCGTCGGCCTGCCCGGCACCGACGGTTGGCGTCGCGGCGTGCAGCCGGACATGATCGAAACGCGTCTGCGCGCCGACACCGCACATGACATCAAGGCCGTGTGCGTGGTGCACAACGAAACTTCCACCGGAGTGACGTCGGATATCGCCGCCGTGCGCCGCGCCATCGACGCCGCAGGCCATCCCGCCCTGCTGCTCGTCGACACGATCTCGGGCCTCGGCTCGGCCGATTACCGTCACGACGAGTGGGGCGTGGACGTCACGGTCTCGGGGTCGCAGAAAGGATTGATGCTGCCACCGGGAATCAGCTTCAACGCCGTGTCGGCCAAGGCGCTCGATGCCGGACGTCACGCCAGGTTGCCGCGCGCCTTCTGGGGCTGGCAGGAAATTATCGAAGCGAACAAGACCGGCTACTGGCCTTACACGCCGAACACCAACTTGCTCTATGGCCTGTCCGAAGCGCTCGACATGATTTTCGAGGAGGGGCTGGACAACGTGTTTGCACGCCACCAGCGTCTGGCCGAAGCAACGCGTCGTGCGGTGCGCGCGTGGGGGCTGGAGATCCAGTGCCAGGACCCGGCGGTGTACAGCCCGGTGCTCACCGGCGTGGTCATGCCGCAAGGCGTCGACGCCGACGAGGTGCGCAGGCGCATCTACGAACGCTTCGATATGTCGCTGGGTCAGGCGCTTGGAAAGATCCGCGGCACGATGTTCCGCATCGGCCATCTGGGCGACTGCAACGACCTCACCCTGATGGCAACGCTCGCGGGTTGCGAAATGGGATTACAGATCTCCGGCGTGAAACTTGCCGGTTCCGGGGTGGTTGCCGCGATGGACGCTCTGGCGCAGGCGCAGGACACGCCGTCGCTCAAGGTCGCCGCCTGACGAGGTGCCTTCATCGCCAGTGCGCGTGGGCATCAGGGCCGCCGCCGCATGACGACGGCCACGCAGTCATCGCTTGACGTGTCATTCACACGGCACAGGGCCACACCCCAGAAGGGCCCGTGCCCCCCAGCAACACCGTTTGCGCTGTCTGCAAGTTGCGGGCGCGCTTCACAGGATGTTTCAGGAGACATGCAATGAAGCTATTCAAAGCGACAAGGGTCGTATTGGTGATGCTATGCGCCATGTACTTCATCACCTATCTCGATCGGGTCAACGTCAGTACGGCGGCCGCAGGTTTCGGCAAGGAATTCGGTCTCAACAAGACGGAAATCGGTCTCGTCTTCTCCGCATTCGCTTACCCCTATCTGGTCTTTCAAATCATTGGCGGCTGGGTGAGCGACCGCTTCGGTGCGAAGCGCACGCTGCTGGCGTGCGGTGCATTGTGGGCCGTGGCGACGATTCTCACCGGCATGGCGGGCGGTCTCGTCACGCTGCTGCTTGCCCGTTTGCTGCTCGGTCTCGGTGAAGGCGCCACGTTCCCGGCGGCAACGTCGGCCATGTCGCGCTGGGTCTCCAAGGAAAAGCGCGGCTTCGCGCAGGGCATCACGCACGCGGCGTCGCGCATCGGTAACGCCGTGGCACCGGCCGTCGTGGTCTTCATCATGACCACGCACGGCTGGCGCGAATCGTTCTATTTGTGCGGGATCGTGAGCCTGGTCTGGGTGGTCCTGTGGGGACTCACGTTCACCGAGCGCCCGCAGGCGCACCCGCGCATCACGGCCGACGAGCTGGCCGTGCTGCCGGCGGCGAAAGCCAAGCGCGCACCGGTGCCATGGGGGCCGCTCTTCAAGCGCATGATGCCCGTCACCCTCGTGTATTTCTGTTACGGCTGGACGTTGTGGCTCTTCCTGTCCTGGATTCCGCAGTACTTCCTGCATAGCTACGACCTCAATCTGAAGAAGTCGGCGCTGTTCGCTTCGAGTGTGTTTTTTGCGGGCGTGATCGGCGATACGCTGGGCGGGGTCGTCACCGACAAGCTATACGCGCTCACCGGCAGCCTGAAGCGCGCGCGTAGCTGGATGGTGTCGAGCTGCATGTTGCTCACGTTGCTCTCGCTCGTGCCGATGTTGTTCACGCACCAGTTGTATGTATCGGTGGCATGTCTCGCCTTCGGCTTCTTCTTCGCCGAAATGACGATCGGGCCGATGTGGGCGATTCCGATGGATATCGCGCCTGAACACTCGGGCACGGCCAGCGGCATGATGAATACCGGCTCGGCACTGGCCGCGATCATCTCGCCAGTCCTCTCGGGGTATCTCATCGATCGCACGGGCAACTGGGAATTGCCGTTCGTCGGCAGCATGATTCTCATGGCCTTCGGCGTAGTGCTGGCCCTGCGCATGCAGCCTGAGAGCAAGTTCGCACTCGATGGCGAAGCGGGCGCGGCGAGCAGCGCGCGTCAGGCCGCGTGACATAGCCAGGAGGTCCGTCCGGCAGTCGTGCCGATTTCGGCGCCGACGACCTCGGCGGCATCCTCTAGAAAGCACCTGCCGGGCAGGCGTCGCGTCTGCCCGCCGCAGGCCGGTCTCCCCCGGCGCGCCCACGGCGCCGCCAGCCCAATGTCAGAGACGTCATGAATTCCCCATCGAACGCTCGCGCGAATGCGCCCGCGAATCTCATCCGCCAGCCCGTCCATCTGATGCCGATGCAACGCGGCGGGGTTGCGCTCACGCCGTTGCAGGACCGTCTGCGCCGCGAGTTGCGCGGCGACATTTACTTCGACCGCGCGAGTCGCGGCCGCTATGCGACAGACGCGTCGATCTATCAAATTTTCCCTATCGGCGTGGTCGTGCCGCGCGATCAGGACGATCTGGTCTGCGCCCTGGACATCGCGCGCGACCAGCGGGTGCCGGTGCTCGCGCGCGGCGCGGGCACGAGCCAGTGCGGCCAGACCATCGGCGAGGCGCTCGTCATCGACAACAGCAAATGGCTCAACCGCGTGGTGGCGTTCGACGCCGAGGCGCGCACGGTCACCGTCGAGCCGGGCATTGTGCTCGATCATCTGAACGCGTGGCTCAAGCCGCATGGTCTGTGGTTTGCGGTGGACGTGTCGACTGCGGCCCAATGCACCATCGGTGGCATGACGGGCAACAACTCGTGCGGCTCGCGCTCCATCGAGTACGGCAACATGGTGCACAACGTGCTCGCGATCGATGCGGTGCTGGCCGATGGCGCGCAACTGCACTTCGGCTCGCTGCGTACGCCTCCCGCCGACGCCCGCACGCAGGCGATTCTCGCGGGCGTTCACGAGATTGCCGTGCGTGAGCGCGAGGAATTGCGTGAGCGTGTGCCGCGCGTACTGCGGCGTGTGGCGGGCTACAACCTCGATCTGTTCGACTGCCTCAACCCGCGCGCCTACACGGACGACGGCGTCGCCAACCTGTCGCATCTGCTGGTCGGCTCCGAAGGCACGCTCGCGTACAGTCGTCAGATCACGCTCAAGCTCACGCCGCTGCCGGTGCACAAGACGCTCGGCGTGGTGAACTTCCCCACGTTCTATCAGGCGATGGATCTCACCCAGCACATCGTCAGGCTGGGGCCGGTGGCGGTGGAGCTGGTCGACCGCACGATGATCGATCTCGCGATGCACAACCCCGCGTTTCGTCCCGTGATCGAGCAGGCGCTTGTCGGCAATCCGCAGGCGATTCTGCTCGTGGAGTTCAGCGGCGACGACGCTGGCGCGTTGCGCGCAAAACTCGACGATCTCGCCGCGCTCATGGGGGATCTCGGCTTGCCGGAATGCGTGGTGAAGATGCCCGACGCCGGGCCGCAGAAGGCGCTCTGGGAAGTGCGCAAAGCGGGCCTGAACATCATGATGAGCATGAAGGGCGACGGCAAGCCGGTGTCGTTCATCGAAGATTGCGCAGTGCCGCTGGCGCACCTCGCGGAGTACACACGGCGCCTGACCGAGGTGTTTCATCGGCATGGGACGGAGGGTACGTGGTATGCGCATGCGAGCGTGGGCACGCTGCACGTGCGGCCGATACTGGACATGCGCCGCGACGGCGCGGTGAAGATGCGGGCCATCGCCGAAGAAGCGGCGGCGCTTGTGCGCGAATACAAGGGCGCGTACTCGGGCGAGCATGGCGACGGGCTGTGCCGAGGCGAGTGGGTGGCCTGGCAATATGGTCCGCGCATCAATGCGGCGTTCGGTGAGATCAAGCAACTATTCGATCCGGAAAACCGCTTCAATCCGGACAAGATGGTGCGGGCGCCGAAGATGGACACGCGTGCGTTGTTTCGCTTCGCGCCCGGCTATGCGGCCGAGCCGCTCGCGCCCGCGCTCGACTGGACGGCGTGGAACGTGCATCGCAACGCGCTGAGCGGCGAGCAGACGGCGCCCGACACCGGGGGCGATGCCACGCACGGCCTCGCGTCGGCCGTCGAAATGTGCAACAACAACGGGCACTGCCGCAAGTTCGATGCAGGCACGATGTGTCCGAGCTATCGCGTGACCCGCGACGAGCAGCACCTGACGCGCGGCCGGGCGAACACCTTGCGGCTGGCCGTCTCCGGACAGTTGGGCGACGACGGACTCGCGAGCGACGACGTCAAGGCCGCGCTCGACTTGTGCGTGTCGTGCAAGGGTTGCAAACGCGAGTGCCCGACGGGCATCGACATGGCGCGCTTCAAGATCGAGGCGCGCCATGCGCGCGCCAAACGCCATGGCGTGTCGCTGCGGGACAGGCTGATCGCCTATCTGCCGCGCTATGCGCCCTGGGCCAGCCGCGTCGGCGGTCTGCTCGATGCGGCCCAGCGCCTGCCCGGCAGCAACGCTGCGAAGCGCTGGCTCGGCCTGGCGCCGGAGCGCTCGCTGCCGGCGCTCAAGGCGTCGTTCCTGGAGGGGCAGCGACCGCTCGCGGCCGCCCCTGTGCCAGAGTCGACCGCGACGCGCCAGGTGCTGCTTTTCGTCGACACCTTCAACAACTACATGGAGCCGGAGAACGCGCGCGCCGCGAAGCGCGTGCTCGAAGCCGCCGGCTACACCGTTCATGTGAATCGGCCGGCGGGCGAGCGGCCATTGTGCTGCGGACGTACCTTCCTCGCGGCTGGGCTGGTGCAAGAGGCGAAGGCGGAGGCGCGCCGCTTGCTCGACGCCGTGCTGCCGTTCGTCGAGCATGGCGTGCCGGTGGTGGGTCTGGAGCCATCGTGCCTGTTGTCGCTGCGGGACGAGGTGCTTGGGTACGGCTTCGGCGATGCGGCCCGCAAGTTGGCTGAGAACGCGTTCCTGTTTGAGGAATTTCTGGTTCGTGAGCAGGCAGCGGGGCGTTTCGAGGTGACATGGCGGGCGTTGCCCGGTGGGGTCGACGAAGCGCTGGTGCACGGTCATTGTCATCAGAAGGCGCTCGACGCGTTTTCATCCGTCACAGCCGTACTTGGTTGGGTGCCGGGGCTGAAGGTATCATCGATCGAGTCGTCATGCTGCGGCATGGCGGGCAGTTTCGGTTATGAGGCTGAGCACTACGACACCTCGCGTGCGATGTCCGAACTGGCGCTGCTGCCAGCGGTCAGGCAGCGCGGCGCGAACGCCATCGTCGTTGCCGACGGCACCAGTTGCCGGCATCAGATTCATGATGGGGCGAAGGCGGCGGCGGAGCATGTGGCGTGTGTGCTGGCCCGCGCGCTGCCCTCATGATCGCTGTCTTTATTCCGAAAGCGCCCTTCAGAGGATTGTGATGTCAGATTCGGTCAAAACGGTTTCGACGTCTGCGAACGTGGCTTCCGGGCCCATTGCGGTGCCTCCGGTCGCCCGGGTGGGCGATTCGCTCGCCCAGGTGGCGACGCCTTCGTTGCTGCTCGATCTCGACGCGTTCGACGCGAACGTCGCTCGTATGGCGAGCGCGGCGGCGGCGCGCGGGGTGGCGGTGCGCCCGCACGCCAAGGCGCACAAGTCCGTCACGATCGCCCGGGCGCAGATGGCGGCAGGCGCGGTGGGCATTTGCTGCCAGAAGGTGACGGAGGCGATTCCATTCGTCAATGCGGGCATCGGCAGTATCCACATCAGCAACGAATTCGTTGGCGAGGCGCGTGTCGCGCTGGCCGTCGCGATGGCCTCGCGCGTTGCACTGTCGGTCTGCGTGGACGATGTGCGTCAGGTGGCGCCGCTCGGTAAGGCTGCGCAGCGCGCGGGTGTGCGTATCGCGGTGCTGCCCGAGGTCGACGTGGGGCAGGGGCGATGCGGCGTCGATTCGACGCATGCCGTGGGCAAACTGATCGACGCGATCGATCATTACGAAGGGTTGCGCTTCGGCGGGCTGCAGGCGTATCACGGCAGCGCGCAGCACGTCGATCGCTGGGACCAGCGGCGAGACGCGGCGCGGCTCGCCGCTGACCGGGCATCGGCCTACGTGCGATTTCTGGAGGCACGCGGCATTACGTGTCCAGTGGTGACGGGCGGCGGTACCGGTACGGCAGAGTTCGACATCGAGAGCGGCGTTTATACCGAGATCCAGCCTGGCTCGTATGTATTCCTCGACGGTCATTACGCCTCGCTGGAATGGCGCGACGATTGGCGCTTCCGCCACGGCCTGTTCCTGTTGTCGACGGTCATGAGCACGGCCCGCGCGGGTGTCATTGTCTGCGACGCGGGGCTCAAGAGCGTGTCGACCGATTCCGGGCTGCCGCACTTCTGGTCGTCGCAGCAACCGGGTAAGCCGCATTACGCCATCGCGTCGGACGAACATGGCGTACTCGAACTCACATCGCCCGGCGAGGACAGCAAGCCCTGGCTCGGCGAACCGATGCTGCTTGTGCCGGGTCATTGCGATCCGACGGTCAATCTCTACGACCGATATGTCGCGGTGCGGCACGCTCGCGTAGAGGGGCTATGGGCCATCGAGGCGCGCGGGCTGAGTCAATGACGGCGGACACACACAAGGCCCACGACAGCGAGGCGAGGGTGCGCGCCGCATGCCCTGTTTTCCAAAATATTTTGGGGAGAGGGGCTTCCCAACTCTAAAAAACCGCGCTATAGTCTCACTTCTTCGCCGTACGGGGGTATAGCTCAGCTGGGAGAGCGCTTGCATGGCATGCAAGAGGTCAGCGGTTCGATCCCGCTTACCTCCACCAAAACGGAAGACTTTAGGTCCCCTTCGTCTAGAGGCCTAGGACATCACCCTTTCACGGTGAGTACAGGGGTTCGAATCCCCTAGGGGACGCCAGATTTATCGGCGTGATTCTCGGAAAATTCCGAAAGCACGACGTTCAATCGGTTGTCGACAAACGCGCTTGGCTTCATCGCCAAGCGCGTTTTGTTTTTCCGCGACGGGATGGTTGCCACGACATGACCGGCGTTCGCAGCCAAAGCCGCATCCGCATCCGCAGTCAAGCTCGCCTCTGCGTCCGCAGCCAAAGCCGCACCCGCACCCGCACCCGCACCCGCAGCCCTCGCACACGGTCACATCTGCAACGACATCGGTATCTGCAACGGTACTTGCTGCGGGCATCTGCAGCGGCACCTGCAACGGCATCTGCAACGGCATCTGCGACGGCACTTGCAGCGGCACTTGCAGCGGCACCTGCAATGGCACCTGCAATGGCACCTGCAACGGCACCTGCAACGGCAACCGTCCCCACACCTGAACTTCGTTGTACTCAGCGCACCGGCGAACTGGCCATCGGCCCCACCACGGTTTTCCATGGCCGCACGCGCCATGCCTTCACCAAGCCATTCACCACGTACGGATCGGCCTTCGCGAACGCTTCCGCTGCCGCAGGCGAGTCGCCGTCGAAGAGCAATGCCGCCGTGTCGACGGGCGACTCCAGCGCACCCGCAAGCAACAGTTCACCGCGCTCAGCGGCCTGCCATGCCAGCGCGAGATGGGCATCGCGGTATTGTCCGCGCCGTTCGAGATAGTCATCGACGAGGTCGTACGTAAGCAGGTAATGCATGGAGTCGTCTCCTTCGTGTTCGCCGCCGTTTTGGCGGCATTATCGGTAAAACGTCGATGGTGGCACGCCGAAATGCCGCTTGAACATGGCGGCAAACGCGCTCTGGCTCGCGTAGCCGTGGTCGAGCGCCACGTTCACGATCTTCTCGCCGCGCGCGAGCGCTTCCAAGGCTTGCAGAAGACGCGCCTGCTGCCGCCAGCGACCGAACGTCATGCCCGTCTCCCGCGAAAAGCGCCGTTGGAACGTTTTGGCCGATAGGCCAGCGCGGTGCGCCCAATCGCCGATGGTCGTGTCGTCGCATGGCGCGTGCATCAAACCATCGCATACGTGCGCCAGACGCGTGTCGCGTGGCCACGGCAGATATAGCGGAAGCACCGGCGAGGCGATCAGTTCGTCCAGCAGCAGACGCATGAGGCGCGCGTCGCGTGAGTCCGGCGCGTAATCGAGCGGCACGCCGATCGCCGCGAGAATCAGCTCGCGCATGAGCGGCGTGATCTCCACCACACAGCTCGTGTCGGGTAATGGCTCGGTGCCGGGCTCGACGAACACCGTACGCATCTTGACGTTGCCGCTCATCCGCACGGTGTGCTCCAGCCCGGCGGCGAGCCACACACCACGTGTGCTTGGCACCACCCATCGCCCAGATGCCGACGCAATGATCATCACGCCTTCGATGGCGTAGAGCAGTTGCGCCCGCCGGTGGGAATGCGACGCAATGAACGCGTTGTGCGCATAGTCGACCGCCATCGCCGCCATCGGCATGGGCGTGTTTTCAAAGCGCAGATGGTCGCTCAGATGCGTATCCTGGGATTGGCGCGCGGTGTTCACCGGTGTCCTTTTCGAGACAGGTTTTGGAATTTTAGCGTGAGACACCCCGGCGCGATATCCCGGACGATGACGCTTCCTCTTCACACTTGCGGAAAATCATCATGGGGTACTTCCTGTATCCGCTCGGCGCCATGCTGTTGTGGGCCGGCAATGTCATCGTCTCGAAGCTCTCGGCCACGAGCATCGCGCCGTCGGCCATCACGTTTTACCGGCTGGTGCTGGCGCTAGCCGTCATGACGCCGTTCGTCATGGGCCCGCTGGCGCGCAACTGGGCGCGCGTTCGCCCGCAGCTCGCCAAACTCGGCTTCCTCGGCTTTCTGAGCATGTCGTTCTATCAGAGCCTGTCGTATCTGGCGGCGCACAGCACGACGGCGACGAACATGGCCATCGTGACGGCACTCGCGCCCCTGCTCACGTTGCTGTGGAGCGTCGTGCTGCTGCGCGAGCCGCCAACGCTCGGCATGCTCGTCGGTGGTCTGCTGTCACTGGCGGGGCTGGTCTATCTGATCGGGCAGGGGCATCCGTCGCAACTACTCGACGGCGGTGTTCATCCGGGCGATGTACTCATGCTGATCGCGTCGGCATCCTACGGGCTGTACAGCGTGTTGTTGCGGCGCTGGCACGTGGCCGTGCCACCCGCGCAGTCGACTTACGTGCAGGCCTGGGCGGCACTCGTGACGATGATTCCGATGCTCGCACTCGTGCCCGCCGGTCAAGCACGGCTCAACGCCGTCACGGTCCCGCTGGTACTGTATGCGGGCCTGGGCGCGTCGATCCTGTTGCCTATCCTCTGGATTCAAGGCATTCGCCACCTGGGGCCGAACCGGTGCAGCATGTTCATCAACGTGCTGCCCGTTATGACGGCGGCGATTGCGGTGGTGTTGCTGGGTGAGCGCTTGCACACCTTCCACCTGATCGGCGGTGGTGTGGCCCTTGTCGGCGTGATTGTCGCGCAGTGGTGGCAGCGTCCGTTACCGGGCTTCGGCCCGGTCGCTGACGAATCGGACGAAGTCCCCGCGTGAGCCCGTGGCCGCACGCTGCTGATGCGGTAGCAGCAGCGGCAGCGGCAGGGCCGGGGGTGACACGTTATGCACCACGAACGGCGACCCCGTAAGTACTCACTATGCGACGGTCCTGCTCTTGCGCGGAGAACGCTTCCCACAGCAGGCCGTTGCAGTCGGTGCTGCTCGCGTACCCGGGGGCTTCATCGTCTTCGAAACCGATGTGCCGCAGCGCGCCAGCGCACGTCGGCGATTGGTTGATCGAGAAGTTCAGCAGATCGGTGCGCCACATGGCATACGCACCGGGTACGACCGCCGCGGGCGGCTGGCCGAGACGCACCGAATAGTCCTGAATGGATTCGTCGAGATCGCGCACGGCGAGCGCGATGTGAAAGCGTTTCATGGGGTCTCCTGACGTTGGGGGGAACGCACCGACACCGGGCAATGTGAGCGCCCGCTCGCGCGTCGAGCGATGGGGGCGGCGGGTCGATGGGGTCGATGGGGTCGATAGCATCGACCGAGACCCATCGTACGCGCCCTCAGGAAGCGCAGCCAGACGGCACGTTATCCCGGTATCCGGTGTAACGGGATGGCAGTCGGCAGACCGTGGCGGTGCCCGGGAGGTGCCGGCCAAGTGTTGACGAAGTGTCGGCGAAGTGCCGGCCAAGTGTCGGCGAAGTGTTGGCGAAGTGTTGGCGAAGCGCAGGAAAACGCGCCCGAGGAATCGGGCAGCGCGCAGTGAACGGTGTGAGCGGTGTGAGCGGGCGCTTACTGGGGGCGTCGGAATTCGTTCTCGACCCATGCGCGGGCGCTGTTGCGCGAGAGCTTGAACGTGGGCGGTACCTTGACCGACGCGAGCGTTTCGCCAAAGCGGTCGACGGCGCTGAGCATGGCGTACGGATCGTAGTCGTCGGGCACGATGTCGAGCGTGACGTCGATGTCGCCGTCGGGGCCGTCGACGCTCACCCGCTTGTGCAACTGGGCGTGCAAGTGCTGCTCGTGACGACGCAGCACTTCGGCGGCCGTTTTCACTAGGGTGTGGAACGCGCCGACGTCGAGCGGTTTCGGATTCTTCTTATCGCGCCCCATCGTCCATGGGCCGACGAGTGCGGGTTCCGATTCGCCGTCCTTGTACATGGCGACGGCCCAGCCGTCGTCATCCTCGTTCTTCGCGACCTTGGCGGTCCAACCGTCGTCGCGCCACAGGCGGTCTTCGTGCACGGTATCGCCGCTATTGGAGGTATGGTCAGTCGGATGTCGGTCGGTGGAGGGTGCGGTCACTGTCGGAGATCGGGGCGTGGGGGAATGAGAGGCACGGGCGCGAGGCCCATCGAAACGCGCTTGCGAAGGACGCAATTTTACCGCGTCCTGCCAAAGCCTGGACGCGTTCGCCGTTGTGCGTTGCCAGACATGCGATGCGCGTTGCGCGTCTCACTCGTTTGCCGACGCCAGCGCGACGAGCATCGCCACCGGTAGCAGCACGCACCAGAAGCCCGCGCCGTGATAGGCGAAGCCGCCCAGAATGGCCCCGACAGCAAACGCGGCCAAGGCGGGAATCATTTTGCGAAGGCGCGTTCGTGCGGCCGTGGCGTCACCGCAATTGCCGCTCGCCAGCTCGACCATGTCGATCACGATCTGCGTGGTATTGCCGGTCATGATCGTGGTGGGGGCGAGGTCGGAGAGCACGAGGCGCCCCAGCGCATTCTGAATGGCGAGGGCGGCCACGCCGAACATGCCCGAGAGAATCGCCAGCGGGGCATCTGCCGAGACGATGGGTTGCGCCGCTATTCCCACCAACATGAACCCGAGCAGCAACACCGTCTGCGCGGCAAGCAGCAGGCGCAGCGGCCGGCGCCCGGTACGTGAGAAAACCTGCACCACCCATTTCACCAAAGCGACGAAAATGACGAAAACGGGCAGCGCCAGCAGTTTGGCCAGCACGCCGACGTGGGTACTGGCGACCAATTGCACGCCAATCATCACGAAGTTGCCCGTCACATGGGCAGTAAACAGTCCGAATAATGCGATGAATCCCACGACGTCGATATAGCCCGCCACGAAGGCAAGCGTCATGCCGATGGCCGTCGGTTTGGAGAAGTGGCTCACACAGGCGCGTGCAAAAGTGAAGGCCTCGGTCGCGGTGGGAAATTGGCGGGGGGGACCCATGCAGGCTCCTCTGACGACTTGCGTTGCGGGTTTGGCGCCACCGTTATGGCGCGCGTGGCGCGGCTCCGGGTGATGTCGAAGCATATCACCTGCCTACGATGCGTCGAGTCGAGACGCGTGTGCGCGAAGGGCTCGATCCGTTCGATGCGTGCAAAACGTGTGATGCGTGCGATGCGTGTGATGCGTGTGATGCGTGTGATGGGTGTGATGCGTGTGATGCGCGTATCGGCACTGGGGCATTGGAGCACTGACGCATGCGGGCGCGTGGTGCATGAAGCGCATGAAGCGCATGAAGTGCGCAGGGCGAGCGTGGCGCATGGGGTGCGCTGCGGTGCAGCGCTTGGGGCGTTCGATTGTCCGGTGCGTGCGGCCGGCGGCAAGTGCTTCGTGCGTTCGTGCCGACGGGCACCTTCAGCGCGTCTTCGCGGATCGCACCGTGCACGGCGAGAAACTGTCTGCGCTGATAGCATGGGGTGTCGCACCTTTTGAGCGCGTCACCTTCCACGCCACTTTCTGCGGAGCTCCCCGATGTCGATTTCTCTCTATCGCGCCACCATCCCCGTCTATCTGCGCGGTCTGACCGTCATGGCAGACTACATGAAGAAGGCTCGCGCGCATTGCGATGCGAAGTCGCTCGATCCGGCGACGATTCTGAGCGCGCGGCTCGCCCCCGATATGCTCGACTTCGTGGCGCAGGTGCAGCGAGTGAGCGATACGGCGAAGTTCGCCGTCGCACGGCTCACGGGCGTGGAGTCGCCCGCGTTCGACGACAACGAGACGACGTTCGACCAACTGCTCGATCGCATCGCCAATACCGAGGCGTTCATCGCCGGAATGCTCGAAGATCGTTTCGAGGGGGCCGAGTCGCGGAACATCACCTTGAAATTCAAGGAGTATCAGACCACGATGGGCGCGGTCGACTACCTGCTCAAGTTCGCGCTGCCGAACTTCTATTTCCACGTGACGACCACGCACGACATTCTGCGCGCGCAAGGCGTGGACATCGGCAAGCGGGACTATCTCGGCCCGTACGAGATGGAGAAGATCTGACCGGCGCGAACCGGATGTCGGCACTCGGCCGCCGCTCGTGCGCGAGCGCTTCGAGACTGCGCTGGCAGTCCCGCGAACCGTAACACCTCGCACGCGAGGGCGTCGGTTGGCCAAACACGCCGCCCGACGCCACGCGAGTCGTTACGGCAGACGCGGCTCCATCATGGCAAGCACCGTGCGCGCCGCCTCTTCCGACGAGGCCGGGTTCTGGCCCGTGACAAGCCGGCCGTCGCCGACGACGTGCGACTGCCAGTTCCCGCCCTTGTCAAACAGACCGCCCAGACGCTTGAGTTCGTCTTCGACCAGGAACGGCACCACATCGGTCAGTCCGACGGCCGCCTCCTCGTCGTTGGTGAAGCCCGTCACGTGGCGTCCACGCACGAGCGGCTCGCCGTTCGCGTTGCGCACCTGACGCAGAACCCCCGGCGCATGACAGACGAAGCCGATGGGCTTGCCCGCACGTTCGAAGGTCTCGATCAGACGGATCGAGTTCGGGTCCTGCGCCAGATCCCACAGCGGGCCATGGCCGCCGGGGTAAAAGACTGCATCGTAGTCGGCCGGATTGACGTCGGCCAGTCGCAGGGTATTCGCGAGCGCCTTCTGAGCGTCCGGGTCCTCGCGGAAGCGGCGCGTGGCGTCGGTTTGCGCATCGGGCGCGTCGCTCTTCGGGTCGAGCGGCGGTTGACCGCCGGCGGGGGACGCCAGCGTGACATTAAGTCCCTCGTCGATGAACACATAATACGGTGAGGCGAATTCTTCGAGCCAGAAGCCGGTGGCCTTGCCCGTGTCGCCGAGGCGGTCATGCGAGGTCAGCACCATCAGGATGTCCATGAGAAATCTCCCTGTCGAGTCGGCCATTCGGGTCATTCTACCTGTCATGCGGTGCGCTCGCAGCCGACAGACTGCCGCGTGCACGGTTCCCACCGACGGCGCATGCAACGCGTGGCTTGTGAGCGAAATTCACACAAAGTCGCAATCGAATTCGATTTGCGACGCTGCGCGCGTCCGCTATGCTCATGCGGGTGCGGGCGTCGCCCGCTGCTTTTCATCAAGCGAACGATGATGTGAACCGGCGGCGGTGGCCGTCCTCAGGAGCGAAAAATGCAATTGATTGGCATGCTGGATTCTCCGTACGTGCGTCGCACGGCGATCTGTTTGAAGCTGCTGGGGTTATCGTACGAACATCGCTCGCTGTCCGTGTTCAGCACGTATGACGCGTTCGCCGCGATCAATCCGGTCGTCAAGGCGCCCACGCTCGTGACCGACGACGGCACGGTGCTCATGGACTCCACGCTCATCCTGCAATACCTCGAGACGCTGGTCGATCCGGGGCAGCGTCTCGTGCCGGTCGATCCCGTCGAGCATTTGCGGGCATTGCGTCTCACCGGGCTGGCGCTGGCCGCCTGCGACAAGTCGGTGCAACTGGTGTATGAGCGCGAACTGCGTCCGAGCGAGAAGCGCCACGCCCCATGGACGGAACGCGTGCGCAAGCAGGTGCAAGCGGCGTTTCACGCCTTGGAGCTTGAGTTGGCGCACGCGCCCATTCCGGCGACGCCGGACCGGATCGGCGAGCACGGCGTGACGATTGCCGTGGCCTGGCGGTTCCATCAACTGCTGTTGCCGGAGTTCGACTTCAGCACCCAGTTTCCGCAAATTGCCAGCTTCTCTGCGCAGGCGGAAGCGCTGCCCGCCTTTCGCGAGACGCCGCCGACCTGAGGCACGGCAGGCACGGCAGGCACGGCAGGCACGGCAGGCACGGCAGGCACGGCAGGCACGGCAGGCAGAAGCGCGATGCCGGACGGGTCGCCGTCCGGCCAAGGGACATCAGTTCTTGAGGCGGTAACCGGTCTTGAACATCCAGGCGACGATGGCGAGGAATACGGCAAGGAACACGAGCGTCATGCCCAGACTCACCCCAACGCTCACGTCTGCCAATCCGTAGAAGCTCCAGCGAAAGCCGCTGATGAGATACACGACCGGATTGAACAGCGTGACCGTGCGCCAGAACGGCGGCAGAATGTGCGTCGAGTAGAAGCTGCCGCCGAGAAACGTGAGCGGCGTGATGATGAGCAGCGGCACGACTTGCAGTTTCTCGAAGCCGTCGGCCCAGATGCCGATGATGAAGCCGAGCAGGCTGAATGTCACCGCGGTGAGCACCAGAAACAGCACCATCCATATCGGATGCTCGATGCGCAGCGGCACGAACAGCGCGGCCGTGCCAAGCATGATCACGCCGAGCACGATCGACTTGGTCGCCGCCGCACCGACATAGGCGACCACGATCTCCAAATAGGACACGGGCGCCGAAAGCAACTCGTAGATCGTTCCGGTGAAGCGTGGGAAATAGATGCCGAACGAGGCGTTCGTCACGCTCTGCGTGAGCAGCGAGAGCATGATGAGGCCCGGCACGATGAACGCACCGTAAGGCACGCCATCGATCTCGGGAATGCGCGAACCGATGGCCGCGCCGAACACCACAAAGTACAGCGACGTTGAGATGACGGGCGAGATGATGCTCTGCATCAGCGTGCGCCGCGTGCGGGCCATCTCGAAGTTGTAGATCGCCCTGACGGCGTAGAAATTCATGGCGCGGCTCATCCTTCTTTTTTGTGCACGAGCGAGACGAAGATGTCTTCGAGCGAGCTTTGCGTCGTGTGCAGGTCCTTCACCGAGATGCCGGCGCGTTCCAGGTCGCGCAGCAGGGTGGCGATGGACGTGTGCTCGATGGTGGCGTCGTAGGTGAAGACGAGTTCGCTACCGTTGCTGCCGAGCGCGAGGCCGTAGCCCGCGAGCGCCTCGGGAACGGCCGACAGCGGCTCGGTCAGTTGCAGCGTGAGTTGCTTGCTGCCCATGTGCCGCATCAGCTCGGTCTTCTCCTGCACGAGCGTGATCTGACCGCCAGTGATGATGCCCACGCGGTCGGCCATTTCCTCGGCTTCTTCGATGTAGTGCGTCGTGAGAATCACGGTCACGCCGGTCTCGCGCAGCGATTGCACGAGACGCCACATGTCGCGGCGAAGTTCGACGTCCACACCGGCGGTGGGCTCGTCGAGGAACAGCACGCGGGGCTCGTGCGAGAGCGCCTTGGCAATCAGCACACGTCGCTTCATGCCGCCCGAGAGCTGCATGATGCGACTGTCCTTCTTTTCCCATAGGGAAAGCGAGCGCAGCACCTTTTCGATGTGCGCCGGATTCGCAGGCTTGCCGAACAGGCCTCGCGAGAAGGAGACGGTGGCCCACACCGACTCGAACGAGTCGGTGGTCAGCTCCTGCGGGACCAGGCCAATGGCGGCACGCGCGGCACGGTAGTCCGTGACGATATCGTGACCGTCGACGGTGACCGTGCCCGAGGTCGGACGCACGATGCCGCAAATGGTGCTGATGAGGGTCGTTTTGCCGGCGCCGTTAGGGCCGAGCAGGGCGAAGATCTCGCCGCGCTGGATTTCCAGATTGATGTTCTTGAGCGCCTGGAAACCCGTCGCGTACGTCTTCGACAGATTCTGGATTGAGATTACGGATGGCATGGCGGCGACGATAGCACAGGCGTGCAGAACTTGTTGGGTACGAAATGCGCATGCAAGACAGGCGGGCATCGGGGCCGCCGTCAGCCCCGAAGTCCGCCTGCAATGGCCAAGCGAGCGGCCGGGCGAGCGCCCGGCACGTTCCGAGGCCTTGGGCCTTCCCTTAGACCTTCGGCATTTCCTTCGGCACGATCACCATCCAGTTCATGCCGAAGCGGTCCTTGACCATGCCGAAAATCTTCGCGTAGAAGGTTTCGTCGAGCTTCATGCCGACTTCGCCGCCGTCCGCGAGTGCATGGAAGGCTTTTTCGGCCGCCGCCACGTCTGAAAAGTCGACCGACAGCGAGAAGCCGTCGAACTTGGGCTTGCCGCTTACCATGCCGTCCGAGGCCATCACCATCGTGTCCCCGATCGTGAACTCGGCATGCATGATCTTGTTCTCGCTTCCCGGGGGGATCATGCCTTCCGGGCAGCTTTCCGGGCTTTCGCCGTAACGCATCAGCATGCCGCGCTTGGCGCCCAGCGTCTTCTCGTAGAACGCCATCGCTTCTTCACAACGGCCTTCGAAAAACAAATAGGAATGGACTTGCATTGAACGCTCCTCATGATGTCAAAAAAGGGGGGCATTGCGACGCCCCGGCAACGGGGTGTTATGGGACAAACGACATGGGCACCGATGCGTGTTCGTGGACCACGCGCCAGCGGCCTTTCGTCTTGCGATAGCCTACGGTTGCCCGCACGGTGGCGCCGTGCGTCTGGCCGTCCGGGCCGGTGTTGCGAACAACATTCACGCTGTGGCTGAACGCCAGGTCGCCGGCGTGCACGAGATGCCACTGGGTGACTTCGAAATGGATCGGCCCGAGCGTGTGGCCGAACCAACCCTCGAGCAAACGGCGGTACGCCTCGGTACCGCGATGCTCTGTCGGTGGCATTACGTCGAATACTACGACATCCGGGTCGTAATGCTCGATCAGCGTACCCACCGTCTTGTTGCGCACGGCGTCGAGCCATGCCGTATGGATTGCACGAATCGCGAACGCGTCGCTGTGTGCAGGATACGTCTCAACCATGCTGCCTCCTGACGCAAAACGTATGACAGCGAGTGGGGGCGAACGGCAACCGCGAACCCATTCGCATCCATTCCCGCCGCGCCACCCATGAGGTATGACGAACTGCATTTGTGGACGGTGTACACAAACAATAACAGACATAATGGACACTGTCCACAAGGAGTTGCAATGACAGAGCAAGAGACAACGACCGGGCCGTCGCGCACGACCTATCGGCATGGCGACCTGCGCCGGGCGCTGCTGGAAGCGGGGATCGCACTGGCGCGTGACGGCGGCCCGGATGCGGTGGTCCTGCGCGAGGCGACGCGCCGTGCGGGAGTCGTTCCCAATGCGGCGTATCGTCACTTCGCGAACCGTCAGGATTTGCTTGACGCGGTGCGCTCGGCCGCATTGGCCGAGTTGGCGTTGGCCATCGAACATGCGTCGGCAGCGCTCGCGACGTCCACCCTCGATGCCGTCGCGCGCGCCCGTGCCGGCTTGCGTGCAGTCGGTCTCGGCTATCTGCATTTCGCCCGTGCGCAGCCAGGGCTGTTTCGTACGGCGTTTTCTCCGTCGGAGAATGTGCGCACTGCGGCCGATCCGGCGAAGGCGGGCGCGAGCGGTCTGAATCCGTTCGAGTTGCTGGGGGCCGCGCTCGACGCCATGGTCACGACGGGCATCGTCGACGCGGCGCAGCGTCCCGGTGCGGAGTATCTCGCGTGGGCGGCCGTGCACGGGTTGGCGGTGCTTGTCATCGACGGCCCGCTGCGCAATTTGCCCGACGATCAGGTGGACGGCTTGGGGCAGCGCCTCGTGGCGATGGTCGAGCAGGGCCTATAGCGCAGGGGGCCGCCTGCGTTCGGATGCCGAGCGTGGTGCCGCGTGCGGGCAGGGCGTGTGCGGCGTTGTTAAATTTTCGTCAACCGAGGCGCCAGCACCTCGGCGAGCCAGTTCATGAACGCTTGTGCGCGCCGGGGCAGGTGACGCCGGTTCGCATAGAGCAGCGTCACCGCCAATGGTTCGGCCTGATACGCCGGCAGCACCGCTTGCAGCGTGCCGTCGGCCAATTGCGCTTGCAGGCCGCTCTCGGGGGCCTGAATCAGTCCGAGTCCTGCGATGCACGCCGCCTGATACGCGTCGGCATTGTTCACGGTCAGCACACCTTCCATCGGCCACTGTGTATAGCGTTCGCCATCGAAGTATTCCCAGCCGCCCGCGCGCGTGCCAAGTGTTGTGGTGTAGTGGATCAATCGATGTGCGTGCAGATCTTCAAGGGTGCGTGGCACACCGTAGCGTTTGAGGTAGGCCGGACTCGCGACGTTGATCTGCCGCATGTGGCCGAGCGGTCGGGCAATCAACGTGGAATCGGCGATGGCGCCCACCCGCAGCACGCAGTCAAACCCTTCTCGCACGAGATCGACGCGCCGGTCGGTACTCGACAGTTCCACGCGCAGCGCCGGGTGTTGCGCCAGAAACGCCGGCAATTGCGGAATGACCGTCGTGCGCGCAAGCGTGGCAGGCAGATCGACCCGGAGGCGGCCCGTGAGCGCTTCGTCACGCGCGACGAACATCGTTTCCCACTCTTCCATGTCGGCGAGCAGGTCCTTGCATCGCTCGACGCAGGCCTGCCCATCCTGCGTGAGTTGCACGCGCCGCGTGGTCCGATGCAGCAGACGTGTGCCCAGTTGGGTCTCCAATTGCTTGATCGCGTTGGAGACACTGGCGCGAGGCAGACCAAGACTGTCTGCGGCCTGCGTGAAACTGCCGGTCTCCGTCACCCGGACGAAAACGCGCATGGCGTCGAGCTGATGCATGGCGAGAGAAGGCCGGTTGGGCTTCCAATTGTTAACCGAATTTGATTAGTGTAATCAAATTCTGCGGGTTTATTGGTGGAAATCGTTGCAATAGCATGTTGAACATACCGCCGCATGTGAAGCGCGCCGCCCGCCACCGACGACGACCGGTGTGTGGGCAAGCGCAGACAGGTGCGGGGCAGGGCGGCCAGTGGGGGCGCCGACATTGTTCAACGGGGCGCTGCCAGTGGGCATTGCCCAATGCATTCAGGAGAAACACCATGACTCGCAAGATCGTTCTCATCACCGGTGGCAGCCGCGGCCTGGGTCGCGCGTCGGCGCTCGCCGCAGCGCGTCGCGGTATCGACGTGATCCTCACTTATCGCAGTCAGCGCACGCAAGCCGATGCGGTTGTGGCCGAGATCGTCACGCTGGGGGCGAAGGCCGTGGCCTTGCCGCTCGATGTTTCGGAATCGTCGCAGTTCGGCCCGTTCGCAGCGGAGATCAAGCGCGTGTTGGCCGACGTCTGGCAGCGCGACACGTTCGACTTTCTCGTCAACAACGCCGGAACCGGTTTGCATTCGGCATTTGCCGAGACGACCGAGGCGCAGTTCGACGAACTGGTGCGCCTGCATCTGAAGGGACCGTATTTCCTGACGCAGGCCTTGCTGCCGCTGATCGCAGACGGCGGACGCATTCTGAATGTCTCGAGCGGTCTCGCACGCTTTTCGCTGCCGGGTGCGTCGGCCTACGCCATGATGAAGGGGGGAATCGAGGTGTTCTCGCGCTATCTGGCGACGGAATTGGGGGTGCGCGGCATTCGGGCCAACACGATCGCGCCGGGCGCCATCGCGACGGACTTCAATGGGGGCACGGTCCGTGACAATCAGGCCGTCGGTCGGATGATCGCAGACAATACGGCGCTGGGCCGCGTGGGCGAGGCCGACGATATCGGCGGCATGGTGGCGGCGCTGCTGTCCGACGAGATGGGCTGGATCAATGCCCAGCGCATCGAGGCGTCGGGCGGCATGTTCGTCTGAGGCAGGCCGGCGTCACGCGGGGCTGCGCCGTGAGCGCATTGCGCCGGACCAGGCGACGGCCCCGACGATGCACACACCGCCCACGGCCATCCTGAGCGTGGGCGACGTGCCGAACAGCACCCACGCGAATGCAATCGCGTAGACGGGTTCGAGGGCGATCACCACGGCCGCCCGGCTGGCCTTGACGGTGCGCAGCGCGTGGATGAAGAGCGTATAGGCGAGGGCGGTGCACACGACACCGAGGCACGCAAGCCATCCCCATTGCGTGGCGGGCAGCGTGAGGGCTTCGCGCCAGGCGAACGGCGCGAGCCCGAGCACAATGCCGAGGCATTGCCACCAACTGGCCTGCAACGGCGACGCCTGTGCGCCCAGCACCCGGTTGGACAGCGCGATCACGGCGTAGATGGCCCCGGAGAGCACCCCCCAGGCGAGGCCGACGCTCGCCTCTGCCCGCCAGTCGAACGCAGGGGTCACCAGCGCCAGTCCGATGCACACGAGCGCGATGACTCCGGCGTCGCCCCATGTGGGACGTTCCCGGCGCAAGGGCCACTCGAGCAGGATGACGAAGGCGGGGAAGCACGCGAAGCCGAGGGTGCCGACGGCCACCCCGCCCGCTTTGATGGCCAGAAAGAACGCGAGCCAGTGTACGGCGAGCAGCGCGCCTGCGAGGATGAGTCGCAACGCCGACGCGGGCGAGAGGCCTCGCCATGGCGCGCCGCCCGCGAGCCGCGAGGCACTGCGCATGCCCGCCAGACCTGCGAGGGCAATGACACTCAGGGCAAGCCAGGAGAAGAGGCCACGGCCGAAGACGATCAGCGTGCTGCTCGCGGCGATGTGCTCACCGAACAGCGCCGAGGCGCCGAAAAGCATGGCCGCGACGTGCAGGGCGATCTGCTGGCTGGCCCCGCCGCGCGGCGGCAGGGTGAGCTCGGAACGGGCCGGTTTGCCGCTGGCCGCTGCCTCAGGCATCGCCGCAGGCGTCGGGCACCGGGACTGCCGTGGTGTACATGACCTGTTTGAGCGCAAAGCTCGATCGGATGTTGCGGATGCCCGGGATGCGCGACAGACGATCGGTGATCAGTGTTTCGTACGCGCTCATGTCGCTGACCATGACGCGCAGCAGGTAGTCGGCGTCGCCCGACATCAGGTAACACTCCATGACGTTCGGCAACGCGGTGACGGCGGCTTCGAAGGCATCGAGGCCATCACGGTTCTGATTCTCGAGCGTCACGTGGATGAAGACGTTGATATGCAACCCGAGGCGGGACGGGTCCAGCAGCGTGACGCGTTGGCGGATGTAGCCTGCGGCCTCGAGCGCCTTGACACGTGCCAGACACGGCGACGGTGAAAGGTTCACACGCGAAGCGAGTTCTACGTTGGTGAGGCGGGCGTCGGTTTGCAGTTCCCGCAAAATCTTCAAATCAATGGCGTCGAGATCCATACCACATTGCGCGTGCCCCGGATGAGGGCGGGCGTTCCAGTCGGTTAGCCGCTCGGTCGGCGACAGTGCCGCAATACTAGCGTATTTGACGCCGGTTCCGATGCGCTCGTCGTGGTGGTGTGCCGAAACCAGCGTCGCTTCGGGCATTCAACGGAGGCATTCGCCGCCATCCGCTTCTTCAGTCGCCTTCCTGTAAGGGCGCGAAATGTTGTAATTCTGTCGCGTCGTTCTCACGTACCGTCAACAATCGTTGACGCTACGCGGGGGTTTGTTAATATCCCGAATCGTTAATGAGAATGTTAATAATTCTCATTAACAATAAATAATTCATAACAGTCACTCGGGATTTCAAGCATGTCCTTCGCTCGCGTCCATCACATTCATCACCTCCATCATGCCCATCATGCCTCGCGGGCGGCCGGCCGCACCGCTGCGCGAAATGTCGTCGCTCCCCGCCGTCCCCTCGCGCCGCTAGCGGTGGCTACCTTCTTGGCCTTTGCCGTCACGCCGGCCGTCGCCCAATCGTTGGCTTCGGAGTCGGCTTCGGAGGCTTCGTCCTCTGCGTCCAGCGCGTCCTCCGACGTGACGACGGCCAATGACGTCGCGCGGGCAACGCTCAAGGCCACGACGGTCACCAGCTCGGCCCTGCGCGAAACGCCGCAGAACCTGCGCCAGCCGGTGCAATCCGGTGCGCTCGGCTCACGCAGCCAGCTCGATACGCCGTTTTCGACGACGGTGGTGAGCCAGGCGCAGCTCGAACAGCGCCAACCAGCCAAGCTCGGCGACGTGTTCTCGACCGACGCCGCCGTGACCGACGGCAGCAATGCCTTCGACGCCTGGGCTGGCTACATCTACGTGCGCGGTATGCCGATCGACTGGCAATCCGGCTTCAAGCTCGACGGCATGCCCGTAATGACCTATGGCGTGACGATGCCGTACGAGCAGTTCGATCGCGTGGAACTGCTCAAGGGGCTGTCCGGTTTCATGTATGGCTTCGTCGCGCCGGGGGGTGTGGTCAACTACGTGACGAAGAAGCCGACGGACGAGCGCATCGCCAGCGTGGACGTGGGCTTTCATTCGGATGGCATCTGGCGCGAACACGTTGATCTGGGCGGGCGTGGCGGGCCGAACGGCATGTTCGGCGCTCGTCTGAACTATACGCACGAGGAGGGCCGTACCTACTCCGACGGCAATCTGAATCGCGATACGGTGTCGGTCGCCCTCGATGCGCGCATTACGCCCGACCTCACGTGGAACTTCGGGGCGATGTATCAGGATCGTCGCGCGACGGGCACGACGCCCTCGCTCTCGACGGCCTATTTCCAGGGCAATCAGTTGCCAGGCCCGATCAACGTGTCGAGTGCGAATCTTCAGACGCAGGCAACGCATCTGAATACGATCACGCAGTTCTATACGACCGGTCTGCAATATCAGGTGAATCCGGACTGGAAGGTCTCGGCCAACTTCGCCTACAACAAGTCGACGCGCGAGCGCAACGAAGCCACACTTTACTTGCTCAACGGCGCGGGCGACTTCCGTGGCCTGAACGATCTGGGCGACGAGATCAACACGTTCCATGCGTGGCAGGTGACGGCCGAAGGCAAGGTCCGCACCGGGCCGCTCACCCATCGGCTGACGTTCGGCTACGCGTCGCAGTATCAGACAAACGATTACACGTATCTGTACAGCCCCGTCACCGCCAACCCGAACGTTTCCTTTTCGACGTACTCGGGCAATCTATATCAGGGCACGTCGTACCAATTCTTCGGCGATGGCACCGCGCTGAAGGCGCAGCGCGCCAGTGCGATCGAACAACGCTCAGTGTTCGCCTCGGACACGGTGCAGATCACGGACCGCCTGTCGATACTCGGCGGCGTACGCTTCACGAACTACGATCAGACGAACGCACAAGGCGTGTCGACTTACTCGACGAACGGCGTGTTTACGCCGACGCTCGCGCTCATGTACAGGCTCGCAGCGAATACAACGGCCTACGCGAGCTATGTGGAAGCGCTGGAGGCGGGCGAGGTCGTGGGCTCGACCTACGCCAACGCGGGGGCGGTACTCAATCCGTTCAAGAGCCGTCAGTATGAAGTCGGTGTGAAGACGGAGCAGGCGACCTGGAGTACGACCGCGGCGCTCTTTCGCATCGAGCGCGGTGCGGTGTACACGAACAGCGCCAACGCACGCGTGTCGGACGGTCAATCGATCTATCAGGGGATCGAACTGGCGGGCTCGGTCAAGCTGGGGCCGCAGTGGACGCTCGGCGCGAGCGCGATGGCGCTCGATAGCTGGTACGCCCGCACGAACGGGTTCGACGGCAACCGGGTGGGCGGTGCCCCGCGCTTCGTCCTCTCTGGCAACATCGAGTACAAGGTGCCGTACGTGCCGGGACTCTCCGTCGGGGGCGACATTCGCTACAACGGCCGCACGTCGCTCAATCCGCAGAACTCGCTGACCGTCTCTGGCTATACATTGATCAACCTGGGGGCGACGTACCGTACGCGCGTCGCTGGCAAGGATGTGACGCTGCGCGCCGCCGTGAGCAACCTGACGAATCGCAAGTACTGGGCGTATCAGTACGACAACTACATCAAGCCGGCCGATCCGCGTATGGTCAGTCTGAACGCGAAGATCGACTTCTGAGCGCCGTCCAGCCTTGGGCGATTCGTGCCACATGATGTTGACAGCGGCTCGCAAGATCCGCTGTTTCGCTTTGACCCGCCGCGCGCGATGACCGCTTTGCCACGTCGTGGCTATGCGCCTCATTGGAAATATCAATCGATCGGTTCAATGAAAGGCCTTGATTATCTATCTATCAGTAGATAGACTGCATTTCATGAACCGCACAACGACATCGCCGGCTGCACCGACCGTCAGGGAACAACTGCTCGAACAGGCGCAGATGTTTTTGATGACGCGCGGCTATAACGGCTTCAGTTACCGGGATTTAGCCGAGCGGGTCGGCGTGAAGACGTCGAGCATCCACTATTACTTTCCGGCCAAGGAAGACCTGGTGCTCGAAGCGATCAAGGCGTACGACGCGTTGATCGGCGAAGGGCTGGCCGGCATTGCCGAGGCGCTGCCGCCGGCGCAGAAGCTGGCGCTGTATGCACGAGGGTTCGGGCGGATCGTGGCCGACGGTCATCGGATTTGCCTGTGCGGCATGCTGGCCGCCGACATCGAGACGTTGCCCGAGACGGTTCGCGAAGCGGTGCAGCGTTTCTTCGCGTATCACGAAGCGTGGTTGGCAAGGGTGTTGGCGCAAGGCGTGGCAGACCGTTCGCTGACGCTCTCGTCTTCGCCCGAGGTGAGCGCTCGCGCGCTGTTCGCGGGGTTTCAGGGCAGTGTGTTGGCGTCGCGGCTGTTCCGGGCGCCCTCGCGCTTGGAAGAGGTGGTCGCGTCCGTTTGTCGCGTCGGCTGAGCCGTTCTGGCGCAGGCGAGCCAGGCCAATGGCAGCGGCTGCCGGTCTGCCGGTCTGCGCCAGGTCGCCCGAGCCCGGCACGGGAACACCACGCACGGCTGGCGTCGCGTCATGCCGGCGACGCAGGGATGTCAGATTGAGTACGTCAGATTGAGTACGTCAGGTTGATCGTCCGGTCAAAGAGCAACGCCATCGTGGCGCGCCGGGCCGGTCGAAGTTTGGAAGTGAAATTCTCTACTTACCAGGAGTTTGTCATGTCGATCGAAAAAGTGCTGTACACCGCCCATGCCACCGCGACCGGAGGCCGTGACGGCCGCGCCGTCTCTTCGGACGGCGTGCTCGACGTCAAGTTGGTCGTTCCCAAGGAAATGGGCGGCGCAGGCGTCGGTGGTACGAACCCGGAGCAATTGTTCGCCGCCGGTTACTCGGCTTGCTTCCTGGGCGCGTTGAAGTTCGTCGCCGGCAAGGAAAAGGTTACCCTGCCCGCCGATACGAAGATCGACGGCAGCGTCGGCATCGGCCAGATCCCGACGGGCTTCGGCATTCAGGCCGAATTGAAGATCAGCGTGCCGGGGGTGAATCGTGCCACGGTCGAAGCGCTCGTGCAGAAGGCGCACATCGTGTGCCCGTACTCGAACGCCACGCGCGGTAACATCGACGTGACGCTCACGGTCGTCTGAGTGCGTCGAGTGCGTCGCAGCTCGCCGGCGAAACCCGCCGGATAAGACAAGGGCAGCCCAAGGGCTGCCCTTTGCATTGGGTGCTGTGCTGCGTGGCACCGCTCACATCGTCTTCACTTCGACCTTGATGCCGTCGGGCAGCACGGTGATCGCACCCGGCTCGACGTCACGTCCGCCGTATCGCAATTGCTCGGGTTTGAATGTGTAGATCGGGTACTGGTTGAGCAACTGCTGGGCAACCGAGCTGCCGATCGCCGTCAATTGCTGACCGTAGGCGGGGGGCATGCCATTCACATCCACCCGCTCGACGCTTGGATTGTCGAGCAGCACGGCACGTTTGAGCGGGTCGTATTTCAGCGCACTCGATATCGCCAGTACACCGGCCAGCGGCTGGCCTTGCAGCAACACGTTCTGCAACCGCGCATCGATCTGCGTGGTGACGCGATTGGCCTGCGGATCGAAGCCGATTTGCGGGTGCGTCAACTCGACGGACAGGAGCTGGCCGTAGTTGAGCGTCGTCGGAAAGCGCTTGTCGACGGCGGATTCTATGTCCTGGCGGGTCATGGTGTACTCGCCGGTCCAGATGTTGTACGCGGCATGCGCCGGGCGCATGAGCGGGGCGAGCGTCAGGCCGAGCATGCCTGCGGCGGCGAGCCGCAGTGCATCGCGGCGCGAGATCGCGGCGCAATCGAGCGGGGCGGTGCGATTGCCAGGACGGCAGCGGGGCGGGTGGCGAGCGGTCATGTTTCGAAGGTCCAGAGGACGGGCACGGCGAGGCCATGCGTCAATCGTCGATGATCATGTGACCGGGGTGGCGTGGAATCGTTCTGAATGCAATGTCGATGCAGACGCACGCCGCGAGCGATCGCCCGGCCACCGTTGTGCCGCGCCCACACGGGCGCGACGGCTCAATAGTGCGGCGGGATTTCGTGGCGAGGGTTGCCATCGTTGCCGCCCTGGCCCTGCGACTGCATCTGCTCGTACAGCGCCTTGATTTGCTTTTCCATCATGTCGATTTGCTGCGCCTGACGCGTGACGACGTCGTTGAGGGTCTCGAGCAGATCTTCATGAAACGCCGCCTTGACTTCGAGTTCGACGACGCGTGCTTCCAACGATTCCATGCGCTTCTCCGGTGAACGCAGTATTGTAGGCCACCCGGCGCTTTGTGGCGCCAGGCCGCACGCCGCGTGACGCCGCCGTTTCGCGCCGAGGCATAATTGCCCGATGAAAATTTTTCTGCTCTATGTCGTCACTGCGGTGGCGGAAATCGTCGGTTGCTACTTGCCCTGGTTGTGGCTCAGGCAAGCACGTAGCGCATGGCTGCTCGTGCCCGGCGCGGTTTCGCTTGCGTTGTTTGCGTGGCTGCTCAGCCTGCATCCGTCGGCGGCGGGCCGCGTTTATGCGGCGTACGGCGGCGTCTATATCTGTGTGGCGATCGCGTGGCTGTGGCTCGTCGACGGCGTGCGTCCAACGTCGTGGGACATGGCCGGCGTGGCCGTCGCGCTCGCGGGCATGAGCCTCATCGCATTTCAGCCACGCTAGGCGCGACCGGCTATGCGACCGGCTGCACGCGCCCGACTATGTGCCCGGCTATGTGCCCGGCTACGTGCCCGGCTACGCGCGCGCTCCGCCGCGCCCGCCGCGCCCGCCGCTCGCCGCGCCCGGGTCGGACGCCATGTTGTCGAGCGCACGTCGCTCGTTCACGCCGTTGGCGTAGTGACTGCGCTTCTCCTCGTACATGAGCAAATCGGCGCGCTGGATCGTCGCTTCAAGTCGCTCGCCGGCTTCGCACGTGGCCATCCCCATCGAGAACGAGAGCGGCGTGCCTGGGTAGAACGAGTTGTTCAACTCCACGAGCTGACGGATGCTCTCGATCATCGCCGCCCCCCCTGTGGCGTCGGTGGACGGTAGCAGCAGCGCAAATTCGTCACCACCGATGCGTGCTGCAATCTGCGGTGCCGTGACCGCTTTACCCAGCACCTCGCCAGCGCGCCGCAGCAGCGCGTCGCCTGCCGCGTGGCCGAGTTGGTCGTTCACCGGCTTCAGGCCATTCAGATCGGCCACGATCACCGTGACCGGATAGGGCCCCTTACGCTCGAGCCGGTTGAGTTCGTCGACATAGAACGAGCGGTTGCGCAGCTTGGTGAGCACGTCGTGCTTGCCAAGGAATTCGAGGTAGGACTCGGCCTTCTTGCGGGCGGTGATGTCCGTGAGCGCGACGAGCACGAGATCCCAGCGCGCCTCGTGGCCGGGCAGCACGGCAAATTGCAGATGGACGTTGATCTCGTTGCCGTCGAGGGCGTAGTTGATGACCTCGCGTTGCTGGAAGAGCTTGTTCTCCCAGAGGTCGATCAATTGCTCGCGGAAGTTGTGGCGCATGTCGTCGCGGAAGACTTCGGGCAGTCGCGAGAGCAGGGTCGCCTTGTCGGCTGCGATGAACATCGCCAGCGTGTGACGGTTCACGTCGAGCACATGGATCTCGTTCATGCAGCGTTCGACAAACTCGGGGTGAACGTCGGTGAAGGTGCGAAAGTCCGTAATGCCGCGCGCGCGGGCATCGTCGAGCAGCAGCTTGATGGCGCTGAAGTCCTCGACCCACAGCGAGACCGGCGAGTATTCGAACAGTCCTCGCGCGTATTCCTCGCCCATCGTCACGCGCTGGCGTGCGTGTTCGAGTTCGGTCACGTCTTCGAGCGAGATCAGCACGCGTTCGAGCGTCGCTTCATGCCCGGGCAGCACCGCACCGTTCAGAAGCACATCGAGACGCCGGCCGTCGAGCGAGTAGTTAACGGTCTTGCTCGTGAAGTGCGTGCGGCCGTCCCACAGTTGGCACAGCTCTTCGATGTGGGTCTTGAGCATGTCGTCGCGGAACACGCGAGGCAGGTTGGCCACGAGCGTGTCGAGCGACGGCGCGTTGAACATCGACAGGGTCCGGCGATTGACCTTGACGACGCGGATGCGGCGGGAGCATGCCGAGACGTGTGCCGGGTCCGACTTGAAGTGGGCGCGCAGGTCGGTGACCCCTTGCGCACGCCATTCGTCGAACAACTGCTTCACGCCGCTGAAGTCCTCGAGCCAGAGGGACACGGGCGCGAGGTCGAACATCAGGGCGTCGTCGTTGGTGCTGTTCGCGGCACTGGCGCTGCTGGCGGCCGATGACGGCGATGACGGCAGTTGGGCGGGTACGACAGGCGTGGCGTCCGGCATGAGGCACCTAAGGTCGGGTCAGCCCGTCATTTTAAGGGCAAACGCGGTAGACGCCACAGCGAGTCGGATTACAGCAACGGCGCGCCCGTATCGCGTTTGACTTCACGCAGCGAGAGCATCGACTCGATCGACGAGACGCCGGGCAGGGCGCGCAGCACGTCGCGCGTGAACGTGCCGTAATCGTCGAGATCGGTCGCGACCACCTCGAGCAGGTAATCCGCACTGCCGGAAATGTTGTGGCACGACACGATGCGCTCGATGGCCCGGATTTCGCGCTCGAACTGCTCGGACAGCGCGCGGTCATGGACCGCAAAGCGCACATGGACGAATGCCGTGACGCCGAGCCCCAGCGCGCGATGCGAGAGCTCCGCCCGGTAGCCGGTGATGTAGCCCTCGGCTTCGAGTCGCTTCAGGCGTCGTGCACACGGCGTTTCGGAGAGCGACACACGTTCGGCAAGCCGCGCGTTGGAGATGCGGCCGTCGCGTTGGACGATGGAGAGAATCGCCCGATCGGTGGCGTCGAGTTCGTTCATTGTGAGTATCCCGCTACGAAAACTGCTGTAAAGATGGCATTCCACCACGATCTGCGGCGCCCGGAAAGTGTTGCCCTCATCTGTCCGGACTAGGCTGTCTGGCACCGAGACGCGGTGTGATGTTGACGGATTTCGATGCGGCTCGATATAAGTTGGTGGATTACGCCACTAATGTCCACAAAAATAGGCGGAAAACGCCATGTATCGCTCTTGATATGGCGTGATCATGATGCTCTTTCCTTCCAGTTCGGCCGTCAGGGGTAAATCATGGTTTCGCTGCAGTTGCTCACCGTCTTCATTGGCGCTTTGATCGTCGTCTACGCATTGCCGGGCCCGGACATGGCGCTCGTGATGCAGACGAGCATGACGCGCGGCGTGCGACACGGCTTGGCCACGGCGGGCGGATTGGCGCTGGCGCGCGCCGGGCATGTCACGCTCTCGGCTTGCGGCGTGGCGGCACTGCTCCGTGCGGCGCCGTGGCTCTTTGAGACGGTGCGCATCGCGGGCGCGCTCTACCTGGCGTGGGTTGCCATTCAGATCTGGCGCTCCCCGGGGTTTGGCGTGGCGCCCAGCGCGCCAGCCACCGATGCCGCGCCGCCCCTGTCGCATGCGGTGCGGCGTGGTGTGCTCTCAAGCGTGCTCAATCCGAAGGCGCTGCTGTTCTGTTCGGTGCTGCTGCCGCAGTTCGTTCGCCCCGAGGCGGGGCCGGTCTGGGTACAGATGCTCGAACTGGGCACGCTGCTGCTGATCGTGGGCGCGATTTTCGACGTAACGCTCGTCGTCGGCGCCGCGCGTATCGCGCATTGGCTGCGCACGCGTCCGCTGGCGCAAAAAGTCCAGCGCTGGTCGTTCGGGGCGGCGCTCATGGCATTTGCCGTGCGCCTGTCGCTCGACTGAACGGCCCCGGTGCGATGCGTCCGGCCTGCCGCGTATCGCTTCGACGCACTCATTTGGTGCATTTCGTTGCGACACGGCAATTGTAGGTGCGACACAACGTCGCACCTCTTGTGAACTAGGAACCTTCCCGGATTGCTGCATTGCACAGCGTTTACCGCCAAAAAGGTACCGATCTGCTTTGAAAACGTCACGCGCGTACGCGCGGCGGCGGCGCGACACATTGTCGCGCCGGCCTTTGCGCGATGTCCGGTCTAATTAAACTTCGGCATAATGCCGGACCGTGATGGAAGTAAAAGACAAGAAGTCGGACAGTGACTTGAGGTCTGCGGGCGGCAATCCGCCCCGGTTACCGTCTTTTCGATGACACAGTCGTCGTAGTTCGGCCGGTGCAACATCGGCGCGACGACTGCTCCCGTCTCACCTTAACCCTTGCCAACCTCCTGCGACCCTGCATCAGGCCGGTAAGCCCCCGTTGTGCCGATCGCTGGCCAACTCAACCCTGTCGTGTGACATGAAGAAACACAGAAACCCGCGATTGTTTAGGCTCCTCGCCTTGTGCTCGCCGCTGCTTTTGGCTGGCTGCGGCATGACGCTGCTCGACCCTAAGGGGCAGATCGGCGTAGAGAACAAGTCCCTGATCCTCACGGCCACGTGGCTGATGCTGATCGTGGTGATCCCGGTCATCCTGATGACGCTGTGGTTCGCGTGGAAATATCGCGCGAGCAACAAGTCGGCGCGCTATGAGCCGAACTGGTCGCACTCGACGGCCATCGAGGTCGTGGTCTGGCTCGTGCCGATCATCATCATTGCGATTCTCGCGCGCATCACCTGGGTCTCCACCCACGAACTCGATCCGTACAAGCCGTTGCAAAGCGACGTGAAGCCGATCACGGTCGAAGTGGTGTCGATGAACTACAAGTGGTTGTTCATCTACCCGGAACAGGGCATTGCGTCGATCAATGAGTTGGCTGTCCCGGTCGATACCCCGGTGAATTTCAAGATCACGTCGGAATCGATCATGAATTCGTTCTTCATTCCGCAATTGGGTAGCCAGATCTACTCGATGGCCGGTATGGAGACGAAGCTGCATTTGATCGCCAATCACGTCGGTTCGTACGACGGCATTTCGGCGAACTACAGCGGCGGTGGCTTCTCGGGCATGCGTTTCAAGACGCTGGCGATGACCGACAACGACTTCCAGCAATGGGTCGCCAAGGTGCGCGATTCGAAGAAGGTGCTCGACAAGGACACCTACGCTTCGCTGGTGCCGATGAGCGAGAACACGCCGGTCACGTATTACAGCTCGGTCGACGCGAACATGTTCCAGTCGATCCTGCACGCCCCGATGGCAACCGGCATGGCCCAGCAGCATGAAGGCCATGAGAACCATGGCGCCATGGAAATGAAGGGCATGGACATGAAGACGGAAATGAAGGGCGCGGCCACCGACGCCACGGCGGCGCCGGCCGCTGCGGCCAACGTGCAGAACGGCCAGTCGATGACCATGGCCATGGACGACGCCGACGCGCACGCGATGCACGCCGGTAAGGCTGCCCACGCGCATAAGGAGTAAACAACCATGTCAACGCTGTTTGGCAAACTGACGCTCGAAGCCATCCCGTACCATGAGCCGATCATCGTCGGCGCGGTCGGCATGATGGTGCTGGGGGGACTGGGCATCCTTGCGCTGCTCACCTACTTCGGCAAATGGAAGTACCTGTGGAATGAGTGGATCACGTCGGTCGATCACAAGCGGATCGGCGTCATGTACGTGCTCGTCGCGCTCGTCATGCTGTTGCGCGGCTTTGCCGACGCCATGATGATGCGCACCCAGTTGGCACTCGCTCACAACTCGCCCGGCATTCTCCCGCCGGAGCACTACGACCAGATCTTCACCGCCCACGGCGTGATCATGATCTTCTTCGTGGCGATGCCGTTCATGACGGGGCTGGTGAACCTCGTGGTGCCGCTGCAGATCGGCGCGCGCGACGTGGCGTTCCCGTTCCTGAACACGCTGTCGTTCTGGCTGTTCGTGGCCGGCGCCGCGCTGGTGAACCTGTCGCTGGGCGTGGGTGAATTCGCTCGTACGGGCTGGCTGGCTTATCCGCCGCTCTCGGGCATTCAGTACAGTCCGGGCGTGGGGGTCGATTACTACATCTGGGCCTTGCAGATTTCGGGTCTGGGGACGTTGCTCACCGGGGTGAACTTCGTCGTCACGATTCTGAAGATGCGTGCGCCGGGCATGAACCTGATGAAGATGCCGATCTTCACGTGGACCTCGCTGTGCACGATGGTGCTGGTGTGCGCTGCGTTCCCGGTGCTCACGGTGACCCTGGCGCTGCTCTCGCTGGACCGCTATCTCGACTTCCATTTCTTTACGAATGAGTTGGGCGGCAACCCGATGATGTACATCAACCTGATCTGGATCTGGGGTCACCCGGAGGTGTACATCCTGATCTTGCCGGCGTTCGGTATCTTCTCGGAGATCATCTCGACGTTCTCGGGCAAGAAGCTGTTCGGCTACAAGTCGATGGTGTACGCCACGGCCGCGATCATGGTGCTGTCGTTCCTCGTGTGGGCGCACCACTTCTTCACGATGGGCTCGGGCGCCAGCGTGAACGCCTTCTTCGGTATCGCGACGATGATCATCTCGATCCCGACCGGTGTGAAGATCTTCAACTGGCTGTTCACGATGTACCGTGGCCGCGTCCAGATGACCGTGCCGGTACTGTGGACGCTGGGCTTCATCGTCACGTTCGTGATCGGTGGCATGACGGGCGTGTTGCTGGCCGTGCCGGGCGCAGACTTCGTGCTGCACAACTCGCTGTTCCTGATTGCTCACTTCCACAACGTGATCATCGGCGGCGTGCTGTTCGGCTACATCGCCGGTATGAACTACTGGTTCCCGAAGGCGTTCGGCTTCAAGCTCGACGAGCGTCTGGGCAAGGCAAGCTTCTGGTGCTGGCTGATCGGCTTCTACCTCGCGTTCATGCCGCTGTACGTGCTGGGCCTGATGGGCATGACCCGTCGCCTGAACCACTACAGCAACCCGGATTGGCAGCCGTGGCTGATCGCCGCGCTGATCGGTGCGCTGTTCATCGCCGCCGGTATCGGTTTTCAGGTGCTGCAACTGGTGGTCTCGATCAAGAACCGCAAGGCGCTGGCCGACACCACGGGCGATCCCTGGAATGGCCGTACGCTGGAGTGGATGACGTCGTCGCCGCCGCAGTTCTACAACTTTGCCGAAGAACCGCGCGTGCATGACGTCGACGAGCTGGCGTATCGCAAGCAACACGGCATCAAGGGCGATCTGAAGACGAGCTACGCCCCGATTCACATGCCCAAGAACACTGGCGCCGGTTTCATCATCAGTGCGTTCTCGCTGGTGTTCGGTTTTGCCGCCATCTGGCATATCTGGTGGCTGGCCGTCGTCGGCTTCGTCGGCATGATCGTGACGTTCATCTGCCGCAGCAACGACGATTCGATCGACTACTACGTGCAGTCGCCGGAAGTGGTGGCCATCGAATCGGCTCACCATCAGGCACTGGCCGCAGCAGCAAAGGCTTAATCATGACGAGCGAAGTTCTCAAACACTCTGGCGCGCATGCCGATGCGCATGCGCATGACCACGCGCACCACGACACCGGGGGCAACACGATCTTCGGTTTCTGGGTGTACCTGATGACCGATCTGGTGCTGTTCGCCGGCCTGTTCGCCACCTTCTCGGTGCTGCGTGACGCCACGGCGGGTGGCCCGACCGGCAAGGAACTGTTCGACCTGAAGTTTGTGTTGGTCGAAACGTTCATCCTGCTGTTCTCGTCGATCACCTATGGCTTCGCCATGGTCGGTCTGCAAAACGGCAGGAAGCGCATGGTGCTCAGCTGGCTGGCGATCACCTGGCTGCTGGGTGCAGGGTTTATCGCGATGGAACTGTACGAGTTCCACCACCTGATCCTCGAAGGTGCGGGACCGAATCGCAGTGCGTCGCTGTCGTCGTTCTTCGCCCTGGTGGGCACGCACGGTCTGCACGTGGCGTCTGGCCTGCTGTGGATGGCCGTTCTGATGTTCCAGATCGGCAAGAAGGGCCTGAGCACCACCAATACCACCCGTTTGCAGTGCCTGTCGCTGTTCTGGCACTTCTTGGACGTGGTCTGGATCGGCGTGTTCACGGTCGTCTACCTGATGGGAGCGATGTAAATGAGCAATACCAAATCGGTGCAATCGCACGGCCACGACGCTGGCCACAACGCGGCCGGGGGTAGCCACGGCAGCGTGAAGTCGTACCTGATCGGCTTCGTGCTCGCGGTGATCCTGACGGTCGTGCCGTTCAAGCTCGTGATGGATGGCACGATGCCGCCGTCGACGGTGCTGCCGCTGATTCTCGGCGCCGCACTCGTGCAGATCATCGTCCACCTGGTCTACTTCCTGCACATGGACCGCTCGTCGGAGCAGCGCTGGAATGTGATGGCCTTTGCGTTCACGATTCTGATCGTGGCCATCGTGCTGGTCGGCTCGCTGTGGATCATGCACAACGCCAACTCGCTGATGATGCCGGGGATGTAAGTCCCCGGGCTTGCCCTGCGCAATAGCGTTACAGCAGCACGGGCAAGCGAGAAAAAGGCGGCGCCGGTTTCACCGGGCCGCCTTTTTCTTTGGGACGACGCATCGGGACGACGCATCGGGACGACGCATCGGGACGACGCGGCGACGCTATTCCGGCCTAGCCGTGCGGCGTCTTGTCGTCCGGCGGCGTGTCTGAGGTCGGGGCCGCCAGAATCACCCCCGGCTGCACCGGCAGATCCGGTCGAATCCCCAGCAAGGGCAACGCCTGCGACGCGATCTCCGCAAACGCCGGGCCGGCTGCCTGACCGCCAAAGTGCTGCGACGCCTTCGGCTCGTCCACCGATACCGCGATCACCAGACGCGGTGCCGACAATGGCGCAATCCCCACGAACGACGCCCGATACTTAGAGTGGTCATAACCGTGTGCACCGGCCTTGTATGCCGTGCCGGTCTTCCCGCCAATGCTGTAGCCGGCCACCTGTGCGGTGGTCGCGGTTCCCCCGGTATCGACCACCGCTGCCAGCATCTTGCGCATCTCCGCTGCCGTGTGCGCGTCGATCACGCGCACTCCCTCCGGCTGTACCGGCGTATCCGGCTTGATGATGGTAATGGGCACGAGCACGCCGTCGTTGGCGAAGATCGTGTAAGCGCGCGCCAACTGGAACAGCGACGCCGAAATCCCGTAGCCATAGGCCATCGTCGCCTGCTCGATTCGCCGCCACGATTTATAGGGACGCAAGCGTCCCGACACGGCGCCCGGGAATCCCAGCTTCGGCTGCTGGCCCAGTCCGATCTCGGTGAACATGTCCCACATTTCCTCCGCCCGCAACATCGTCGACACTTTGGTCATGCCGATGTTGCTCGACTTCTGAATGACGCCCGCCGCCGTCAGCATGCCGTTCGCGTTGTCGTCGGTAATGGTGGCCCCTTCGAACACGTATCGTCCCGGACCGGTGTCGATCAGCGTATTCGGCGTGAGACGATGCAAGTCCAACGCCAGCGCCATGGTGAACGGCTTGAGAATCGAGCCCGGCTCGAAGACGTCCGTGAACACGCGGTTGCGCATCTGTTCGCCCGTCAGGTGCGCGCGGTCGTTCGGGTTGTAGGTCGGCAGGTTGGCCAGCGCCAGCACCTGGCCGGACTTGGCGTCGATGACGACCGCCATCGCGGCTTTCGCCCCCGTGCGATCCATCGCATGCTTCAGGGCCTCGTACGCGATGTACTGCACGCGAGTGTCGAGCGTGAGGCGAATGTTCTTGCCGTCGCGCGGCGGACTGGAGTCGTCGAGATCCTGAATGGTCCGGCCGATGCGGTCCTTGATGACGCGCCGCACGCCGGCCTTGCCCTCGAGCAGCGAGTCCTCGCCAAGCTCCATGCCTTCCTGCCCCTTGTCCTCGACGTTGGTGAAGCCCACGACATGCGCGGCAACCTCGCCCTCGGGGTAGAAGCGCTTGTATTCGCTGCTTTCGTAGACGCCGGGGATGCCCAGTGCCTCGATCTGCTTGCCGATCTCGGGCGAGACCTGGCGCTTCACATAGACGAACTTTTTCTCGCCGATGAGCTTGGTGCGCAGCTCCTTCGCGGGCATGTCGAGCAGTTTGCCGGCCTGCCGGACTTCGCTCTCGGACAGGTCGTCAGGCACTTCGGTCGGCACCGCCCAGATCGTGCGCATGGGCAGACTGGTCGCGAGGACGCGGCCGTCCCGATCCTCGATCTTGCCGCGCACCGCAGGCATGACGATGGTGTGTTCGTAGCGCTTTTCGCCCTGTGCGATGTAGAAACTGTTGCCCGGACCGGCAATCCAGAACGCGCGCACCACCAATCCGATGAAGGCGACCGTGATCGTGATGACAACGAGCTTGGAGCGCCACATCGACATGCGCGACTGCAAAACCGGACTGGAGGCGAACGTGACGTCCTTGGGCTGGCGATTCTTTTGCATGGCGCTCGCGGGGCGTGGAGAAGCGTGAACGGCAATGAGCCGGACGGCAATCGCTGGCTCAAATTCTAGGCGAGATAGCGTAGCATGCAAGCGATCGTTGTAATAGCGCAAACGCCCCGTCAGACGGGGCGTTCGGCGGTTTTTTCGCTGCCCTCGGTGCTGCCGGTCGCATGAGTATCGGCAGATAAAACCCGGCGGGTGAATCGTCGCGGCGAAATTGAGGCCCGATAAGCATGACGTATCGGGTCACTTCGCCGGGCGGGTGAACCGAACGTCGCCATACCAGGCATGAGCACTCGCATGCGTGTTGTCGCTGTCGGTGAAGATGCCGTAGCCGAGCAGCTTGCCCGGCTTCTCTCGATAGACGCGCTCGTAATCGGCCACGACGTTACGCGAGAACGTTTGCCACCGACCGAGCGACGCATCGCCGCCGGCCACCACGAGCATCTGCACCCGGTCGGTGTGCGGGTTCTGGATCACGCCGCCCGGCGCCGCATCGTTGGACCAGATATACATCAACGTCGCATAGGGCAAGTTTTCGCCACTGGCGTTGGCCAGTGTCATGGCCGCGCGATCGCCAAACGGCAACGACGACGTATTCCCGTCGAAAACGAATATCAATCGCGCGGGGGCGTCTTCCTTGTCAGCCACCCGGTTGTCCGCGCCGGGGATCGCGCGCTCGACTCTCCAGCGCCACGTCACGACGGGCGTCGCACTCAGGTCGATGCCGTCGCCCTTGGCCATGAGCGCAGACGCGGAATCGACCGAGTTGGCCTCGACGACACGGCGCCCGTTGTCCGTGACAACGACGTAAGCGGTGAGCTTCTTGCCACTCACCACCGGCAGGTTCTGCCAACCGGAAGGCAGCGCGGTGCCCGGACTTGACGTCGAAAAGAGGGCTGCATCCGGGGCAGGATCGGCGGCGAACGTGGCCGCCGGGCTCAGGCTTCCCGCCGTCAGGCAGAGCGCGAGTGTGAACGTTCGCGCGGGCGGCCGAAGCCGGCGTCGACGTATCGAGGTCAGAAACCTCCCAAGAGCGACAACGACGGACGCGGTGAACGTGACGATGATCGGCATGGGGCCTCCTGGGGACTCGGTGGCGACACATTGAAGACATCATCGCAGTTTCCGGGGGAGGTTGCCCGAAAGGCGGGCGGGCGAATGCTGAAGCGCGTCGTGCGGCATTGGCGGATGCTGGCCGCTTTCAACGTCAATGAGGAAGCGACATGCCATTCGTGTCCGATGCGGTATCCACCCCCACGCGGGCAATCATGGGCTATGCGACCGAGGTGGCGAACTGCGTCTACGACGGGTTCCGGGGCGATTTCGCAGGCGCGGCCGCCTGTCTGCGCGACAGTGGGCTGCATCACCTGCTGAGCGGTGCCTGGCAAGGCGCGCGCCAACGGTATGAACGCCAGGGGGCGGGCGTTCCGGGCGCCGCAGACGTGGCGTTTGCCTGTGCGCTGAGCGCGCTGACGATCGGCGCGACGTGCCGGTACCTCTGGCCAGAGCTGCGGGCGCTCGAGAATGCCATGGGCGCGGGCGACGACGCACCGCGTCAATGGGCGATTGACACCCGCGAGCAACTGCAACGCCGCACCCTGGGCGATGTCACCGCCATGCGGCAATGCCTCACGGCATTCGACGCGACGCAGGCGAGCGCGAATCCGCTCCCGTCCTCATCGGCGTCACGGCAAGCGAGCGCGTCGTCGCGTCGCAAGTTGGCCGAGCTGCAGATCGCAGAAGCGCTTATTCTGCACATCGCGGATACGCCGCAAACCTGCGCGGCACAAAGCGACAGAGTCGCGTTGCTTTGTCAGCTCCTCGCGCACGGCCTGGGCTTCAAGCTGCCGCAGGCTGCACGCCGGACCCTGAACCTGGACGAAGCGCGTGCCTCGCTGGTGAGGTACGACGGCGCTTTCGCCCTGCTGCGCGAGCGTCTCGAACCCGATTGGCGAAACGATATCGCGGGCTCACCGACGTTTTCCGTCCACCCGGTCGACGTTCAATTGTTCGACCCGGCCGAAACGACGGACGATCTTTCGGACGAAACTCAAGACGTGCGCCGGATGCTGACGCATCCCGATGCGCTGCGCCGCGTGCAATCGCGCGTGGTCGCGTTGATCGCCGCCAGCGTGCGCAACGATTGCGGCAGTGGCGCCGATTGGCGAGCGCTCGCGAAGGTGGCGCTCAGCACTGCGGCACAGCGCGGCCTGACCTGCGAGCGCGTGCACTTCGCCATGGGTCTGGCGATACGCTCGGAGGTCAGCGCGCGCTTTGCCTGGCGCTGGAACGACGAACCGGTGGCACAACCCGGACAGGCCGTTACGCCGACCATTCCGATGGACGTCGCGCGGTGGGTTTCCCGCGTGCTGCTGGTGGCCGGGATGCCTGAGCGGCGCGCGCCATGTCCGCCGCGCCTTGCCGCGTTGGCGCGTGGCGATACGCCGCCGTCGCTGGTGATCGGCGCCCCCGACTGGATGCATCTCGTCGACGGTATTCGTGCCTTGGGGCGCGACCACTGGTGCGCGTCTTACGCGCAAGTCTGCGAGGCGGGACGGTCATGACGGTCATGACGGTCAGGGCGAGCGAGCGTGCGGCCGCTATAGATACGCCCCGCCAAGCAACCCCGCGACACTGCCCGCTGCGAGCCACCACAGCGGGTGCACGCGGGTGCGGATCGCGAGCACCGCCACGCACGCGGTGATGCCCGCGAGCAGCCACGACGTTGCCGACGCTTCGGCAATCAACGCGGCACTTGCGGCGACGAGGCCCGCTGTCATCGGGATCAAGCCCGCCTGCACGATGCGGCGCCACGGCCGGTCCCGGAAGCGCTCCCACAGGTGCAGCACCCCGGCCGTGATGAGCGACGACGGCCCGAACTTCGCGAGCGACGTGACGAGCATGCCCTGCCAGCCGGCCACGTGCCAGCCAATGAGCGTCACGATCATGAGGTTCGGGCCGGGCGCGGCCTGTCCCAGCGCAAACAGCGCGCTGAACGCCTCCGACGTCATCCAGTGATGCACGTCGACGACCTGGCGCTCCATCTCCGGCAGAATCGTGTTGCCGCCGCCGAATGCGAGCACCGACAACTGCGCGAAGATGAGCGCGAGCGAGATGAGGGTGCCGGTCATTGCGAAATCCTCCACGTGGCGTAGATGGAGATCGGCGTCATCACGAGCATCGTGAGCACGAGCGGCAGACGCAGGACCGCAATGGCGATGAAGCACGCCGTCGCCACGCCGGCGAGCGCCACCGACTTGCGCAGCGGCCATGACACCTTCCAGGCCATCTGAATCAGCAGCCCGGCCGCGGCGGCCGCGAGTCCGGCGAACAGATGCTTCACGTGTGGATCGCTCTGAAAATGCTGATAAATCGTGCCCAGCGCGATGACCACGGCCGATGGCACCGCGATCAGACCGAGGATCGACGCGAGCGCGCCGCGCCAACCGTGAAAGCGCATGCCGAGCGCGACCGACAGATTGATGATGTTGCCGCCGGGCAGAAACTGGCACAGGCCCAGTAGATCGGTGAATTCGGCCGGTGTGATCCATCGGTGCTTCTCGACGATCATGCGTCGCGCCAACGGCAGCGCGCCGCCGAACGCGGTCATGCCGAGGCCGAGGAAGCCCAGGAACAGCGCACGAATGCTGGGGGTGTCCGCAACCGGGGAGGAGGGCATCGTTGCGGGCGCGCTCGATGCGGCAGGTGCGGGTGGGGCCGGAATGCTCATGGCAAATGTGTTCTGAAACGGGACGACGATGGGGGCCGCCCGGCAGGACGTGTCATCGAGAGAGGCGATGCACAGGCGCCGCGCGGAACCCCTTGAGAGTAGGAGGATTGCGCTATATTGTCCAATATATGGAAGTGACTTGAATCATATCGAATCAATATGGCAAATATCGACATACGGTTGCTGCGCTACTTCATCGCCGTGGCCGAAACGGGACACATGACACGCGCGGCGGACCGTCTGGGCATCGGCCAACCACCGCTCTCGCAGCAAATCCGGGTGCTCGAAACGCAGTTGGGCGTGACGCTCTTCGAGCGTCTGCCGCGCGGCATGGCGCTGACAGACGCGGGTCGGGCATTTCTCGCCGACGCCTACGACGTCGTACGCAAGCTCGATCAGGCGGTCGACGATGTGCGCCGTGTTGCTGCGGGCGTCAAGGGAAGGCTGTCGGTAGGCTTCACCAGCTCGGCGGCGCTGCATCCGTTCGTGCCGACGGTCATTCGTGCGTTTCGCCGCGATGCGCCGGAAGTCTCGTTGATGCTCGACGAGGGCAGTACGAGCGAGCTGCTCGACGGTCTGCGCGACGCCCATCTGGATGTCGCGTTCATTCGCCAGCCGCAGGGGGACACCGGGCAGATCGTCTTCGTGCCTGTGCTCGAAGAGTCGATGGTGCTGGCCGTGCCGTCGGCGCATCCGCTCGCCCTGGAGGGGCGCGCGGGTGAGACGGCCGTGCCGATGGCGGCCATCGCAGCGCAGAAGCTGATTCTCTATCGACGCCGCACGGGGCAGGGGCTATACGACGCCATCATCGCTGCGTGTCACGGCGCAGGTTTCAGTCCGAACATCGAGCAGGAAGCGCCGCGACTGCTCACCACGCTGTCGCTCGTCGCGGCAGGCCTGGGCGTGTCGGTGGTGCCCGCATCGCTCATGCGCATGCAGGTCGAGGGGATTGTGTACCGGCCGCTTGCGCCGCCACCGCGCGCGCCGTTGTACTGTGCGTATCGCGAAGGCGTGCTCGCCGGACCGACGGTGCGACTGCTCGAACACGTGCGCGAGGCTGCGCCGTCGGCGGCTGACGGATGACGCGCCGCGACACGAGACGACATGCGACGAGACGACGAGCGCTGGCATGCGCTCGGCACGGCATGCCGTCACGCGGTCGTGCCGCCTTTTTGCGTCAGCAGGGTCTCGATGTGTCCGTGCAATCCCGCGTCGCTCCACTGCAGCTCGCCCATGCGCCAGAAGCGCGCATTGCCCGCCCGATCGATGAGATAGGTGGCGGGCAGGCCGAGCGAGTCGAAGCGCTTGTAGGCGGCGCCGTCGGTGTCGAGCAGTACGGTGCCGTCGATGGGCACTTTGTCGACGAACGGCTTTACCGTCGCGAGCGATTCCTTGTAGTTGACGGCGACCAGTGCGAGGCCGCGCTGACGATACTGACGCGCCACCGCCCCCATCGCGGGAATTTCTTCGCGGCAGGGGCCGCACCAGGTGGCCCAGAAGTTGAGGATGACTACGCGCCCGCGCCACTCGGACAGCGCGTGCGCGCGCCCGTCGAGCCCGTCGAGCGTGAAGGCGGGCGTGGCGCCGCGCCACGCCGACAGCCTGCCGCCGGACATGCCTGCGAGCGCACTGTCATCGACTTCAGCCGCGCCCTTGATCGGTCCGGCGGCCAACGCCCGCCCACCGACGCTGCCGAGTGCACCGGCAGTACCGAGGGCGCCGAGCGTGTGAAGGAAATGACGTCGATGCATGGCGGTGTGCTCCTTCGTGACTCGCCTCAGGCAGTGATTTCGCGGGCGTTCATGCGATAGCGGAAGGTATCCGGATCGAGACTGTCGAGCCGTGCGCGCGCCACTTCGCCATTCGGATACATGAGAAACGGGACAGTATTGTCGCGTCCCCCCCGAGCGCCGGGCAGCGCAATGTCCGCACCGTGATTGAATGCGACCCAGTTCATTTCCCACTGGCCGAAGAGCATCGCGCGGGCAGCGCGCACGCGCAAGTCATCGAGCGGCAGGCCGCCGGGCACCTCTTCGAGCACGACCTTGCGCACGTCTGCCGGGTCGACCGGCACCCAACCATAGCCGGCGGCATAGAACTCGGCTCGGCAATGCTGTGCGCGCGTGACGTCGCCCGCCTTGCCCAGGCTGTTGAAGCCGTGACGCGACGTCGCGACGCGCACGCCGTAAGCATCGCGTGCGGGAATGCCGACCGAGCGTGCGAGGGCGGTAAAGAGTGCGTTGATGTCGGCGCACTTGCCCGCGAGGTCGCCGGTGGTGAGCATGTAACGCACGTCGCCCGTGCCGCAGCCGCGCACGGAGCCTTCGCGTCGGCAGTTCTCCACGATCCACTGATAGAGGGCGCGTGCCTTCTCCACGTCGCCCTTTTCGCCGCGCGTAATCTTCTCGGCCGTCTCGCGCACGAGGCCGTCGGTCGGCTGGAGCGCCGTCGGCAGGAGATATCGGCGCAGCACTTCCGGCGATTCGCGTGCGGCGCTGGCCGAGGGCGGCTGCGACAAATCGACCGCCCGATCACGCGTGGAAAACGTATTCACCAGTGTGACGGTGCGGGGGGCCTGCGCGGCGCCCTCGGGCCACGCCACACTGAGCATCGGCACGCCGATGCCCGACGCGCCTCGCACCATGCGCAGTGCGGCGGTCGCACCCGGCGCCTCCCAGTGCGCGCCCAGCGCGTGCTGATAGGCCCCGGACGGCGACGTCGCCACCGGAAGCCAGACATGCGCGGGACCCTTCCCGGCGGGCAGTTCGACCTGCGTTGTCAGCGCGAAGGTGCGCCAGCCGTCGGCCGGGCCGGACGACGACGTCCGTGCCGGCGCGGCCTGCGCATGGGCGGGAACGAGTGAAGTCGTCACGAGGGAGGTGGGCAGGGCGCAGGCGCCCAGCGAGAGGAAGCGGCGGCGTTGCATGATGAAGTCCCCTTAAGCGTCAGCGCTCACAGCGCAGGGTGGTTAGGGTGCTGCGGTGGTGGCGTCGTTCGATGCATGGGCGAGGTGATTCGGTCGCCGTTTGTCATCGATAGCCATTTCGAGACAGATCGACGTGCCAAAGCTGCTCCATAATACGTCGACTTTTGGCAAACTGTCGTCATTCCGGGAGAAGCGAGGCTCGGCAGCACCAAGTGGCACCAAGTGGCACCAAGCAGCACCAAGCAGCACCAAGCAGCACCAAGCAGCACCAAGCAGCGGCGCAGCCGCACACCTTGCGATGGGTTCCCGGCCATCCCCAACGAACTCCCAAGACCATGACCGCAATCGATGCAACTCCAGTGGGCGCCGTACCGCCGGCTCCGCGCCTGACTTCGCTCTCGCACGGCGGCGGCTGCGGCTGCAAGATCGCGCCGGGCGTGCTCTCCGAACTGCTCGCCCGCACCGACACGCCGCTGCCCATGCCGGCGGCGCTGCTTGTGGGCACGGAGACGTCCGACGACGCAGCGGTCTACCAGCTCAACGACGAGCAAGCCATCATCGCGACGACGGACTTTTTCATGCCGATCGTCGACGACCCGTTCGACTTCGGCCGCATCGCCGCGACCAATGCCCTGTCCGACGTCTACGCGATGGGCGGCAAGCCGATCTTTGCGCTGGCCATCGTCGGCATGCCGATCAACGTGCTGCCGCGCGAGACGATCCGCGAGATTCTGCGCGGTGGCGAATCGGTCTGCGCCGAGGCGGGCATTCCGATTGCGGGCGGGCACAGCATCGACTCGGTCGAGCCGATCTATGGTCTCGTCGCGCTGGGTGTGGTGCACCCGAAGCGCCTGAAACGCAACGCCGATGCACAGGCGGGCGACGTGTTGGTACTTGGCAAGCCGCTTGGGGTTGGCGTGATGTCGGCCGCACTCAAGAAGCATCAACTGGACGAGGCGGGCTATCGCCGCATGATCGATGCCACCACGCGACTGAACCGCGTGGGGCCGGCGCTCGCGGCATTGCCCGGCGTGCATGCGCTCACCGATGTGACCGGCTTCGGCCTGCTCGGCCATACGCTCGAAATGTGTCGCGGCGCGAATCTGGCGGCGTATCTGCGCATGTCCGACGTGCCGCTGTTGGAGGGCGTGCGCGAGTTGGCCGACAAGGGGTGTATCACCGGCGCGTCCGGACGCAACTGGGCGTCTTACGGGGCATCGGTCGAACTGGGGGAGCGCCTGACCGAGCGTGACCGCGACCTGTTGTGCGATCCGCAGACGGCAGGCGGGTTGCTCGTGTCGTGCGCACCCGGCGCGGTCGACGACGTGCTCGCGGTGTTTCGGGCAGACGGCTTCGACGAAGCCGGCATCGTGGGCGCCATGCGTCCGGGCACGCCGGGTGTGCGCGTGATCTGACGCGGACGGCCGCAACGGGCGCCCTCGAAAGAACGAGGGCGCGCCCGCCGCCTTCCGCTGCTTTCCGCTACCTCATGCGGCCTGATGGGGCGCGTGACGGCCGATGAACGCGACGATGGCCTCGCCCAACGGCTGGGGTGCGTCGCGATGTGGTGAATGTCCGCACGCCGTCAGCTTCACCACTTGCGCGTGCGGCACATGGGTCGCAATGCTGTCCATCTGCGCCATCGTGCCGTACTCGTCGTTCTCGCCCTGGATCGCGAGCAGCGGCTTCGAGATGCTTGCCACCGCGCCCACCAGATTCCATTCGCGAAACGCCGGGTTCAACCAGATGTCGTTCCAGCCCCAGAACGCCGAATCGACGTCGTCGTGGTATCGGCCGAGCTTCGTGGGGAGATCCGTCGTTTCGTACACGGTCTTCGTCTTGGCGATGCTCTGCACCGACAGATCCTCGACGAACAGGTGCGGGGCGATCACCACGGCACCGGCGAGCCGGTCGGGGAACGCGGCGCTGAACAGCAGCGCGATCGAACCGCCGTCGCTATGGCCGACGAGCCACACGCGCTCGGCCTGATCCGGGCCAACGCCGAGGGCGTCGAGAAACGCGGGCAACACTTCGCGGGCCTGACGGTGCATGAAGTCGACCGGCCACTGCTCGCCGTGCGCACGCGGCGTGGAGCGGCCATAGCCGTTGCGCGAATACACCAGGCCGCGATAACCGCCCGCGTTGCACAACTGTTGCGGCCAGTCTTTCCACATGGCGACGGAGCCGAGCCCCTCGTGAAGAAAGACCAGCAGCGGGGCGTGGGCAAGCTCGGGGTTGATCCATCGGTATTCGAGCGAGAGTGGGCCGTGCGAGGCCGTCTCGATCCGGGCGAACTGTACGTCCGACATTGACATGGTCCTGGGGTCTCCTAAAGCAACTCGCGCAGCTTGAAGCGCTGCACCTTGCCGGTCGCCGTCTTCGGCAGATCGTCGACGAAGACCAACTCGCGAGGGTATTTGTGCGGTGCCAGGCGCGCCTTCACGAAGGCCTTCAACTCGGTGGCCATCGCGTCGGTCGGCGAGACACCGGGCTTGAGCACGACGAACGCCTGCGTCTTGGTCAGGCCGTTGTCGTCGCGTCCCACGACGCCCGCCTCGAGCACCGCATCGTGCTGCATCAGGACCATCTCGACCTCGATGGGCGAGACGTACTGGCCGCTGACCTTGAGCATATCGTCGCTGCGTCCGGCATAGACGTAATACCCATTGGGCAGACGCTGGTACTTGTCGCCGCTCTTGAGCCAGTCGCCGAGGAACGTGGCGCGTGACTTCTCGCGATTGCACCAATACATGAGCGCGGCGCTCGGCCCCTGGATGTACAGATCGCCGATCTCGCCGTCCGGCACGGGCTGGCCGTTTTCGTCGCGCAACGCCACGGCGTAGCCCGGTACCGGTTCGCCGGTCGTTCCGTAGGCGACCTGTCCCGCGCGATTCGACAGGAAGATATGCAGCATCTCGGTCGAGCCGATGCCGTCGAGAATCTCGGCACCGAAATGCGCCGTGAACCGCTCGCCGATTTCCCGAGGTAGCGCCTCGCCGGCCGAGGTGCATAGGCGCAACGCCACGTCTTCGCGCTCGGGCAGGTGCGGCGACGCGAGCAGGTTGGCGTAGAGCGTCGGCACCCCATAGAAGATCGTCGGGCGATGCTGACGCAGCCGTTGCGCGACCGCTTGCGCCGTCGGGCGTTCGGCCATCAGGACGACGGTTGCGCCGACCGACAGCGGGAACGTGAGCCCGTTGCCCAGCCCGTACGCGAAGAATAGCTTCGCGGCGGAAAAGGCAATGTCGTCCTCGCGAATTCCCAGCACATGGCGACCGTACGTCTCGGCCGTCCAGTACAGGTTGGCGTGCGTGTGCACGGTGCCCTTGGGCTTGCCGGTCGAGCCCGACGAGTACAGCCAGAATGCGATGTCGTCGCCGGCGGTATCGGCGGGCAGCGCGCTCGGCGGACCCGCCACGAGCGCGTCGAAGGTCGGCCAGTCGGCAACGGCGTTGGCGTGCGCCTCGGCATCAACCGGTTGCGAGACGACGCACGGTGGCGCCGACGCCGTCTCGGCGACCTTGTCGAGCGCGGCCTGCACGGCCGGCAGGAGCGCGCCGGACGCAATCACGAGCTGCGCCTTGCTGTGCGAGATCATGTACGCGTAGTCGTCGGCGGTGAGCAGCGTATTGACGACCACGGGCACCACGCCGGCGTACAGCGCGCCGAGGAAGGCGACAGGCAGGTCGACGGTGTCGAGCATGATGAGCAGGATGCGCTCTTCGCGGTGGACACCCGCGCGCGCCAATCCGGTCGCGAAGCGCCGGCACCGATCGGCGAGTTCGCCATAGGTGAGGGAGCGGGTGTCGTCGAGATAAGCAGTCTTGGTCGCGCGCTCGCGATTGAGCGCCTCCAGATGCGCGGCGAAGTTGAAGTTCGCCGGCGGTGGGGTGAGTACGGCTTCCATGTTGTCTCCGGTGGATCACCGCGCGGCGCACACCCGGGAGGGGGAGACGCGCGGCGTGAGTACTTGTCGGCGCTCTGGCGGCGCCTGGATGAATCACCTTGACTGCGACGGCTGACTGCGACGGCTGCCTTCGAGAGCTAACTTCGAGAGCTAACTTCGACGGCTGGCGAAATGCGTCAACCCGCCGGGAATTCGACGGCGTTTTGCGTGAGTGCTTCGATCAGCGCGACGGGACCCTGAACGGCCGAGCGCACGTGGTAGAAGCGCAATGCGCGCAGGCCACCCAGTTCCTCGCCGCCACCGGCGCGGCCCGGGCCGCCGTGCAGCGATTGCGGCATGACGTTGCCGTGCCCGGTCTGTGTCTTTGCGACCGACGGGTCGACCGCGTGCACGCGACCGTGCGCGTCGGCCAACGCGAGGGCGGGTGCGTGCATGGCCACGGCGTCGTTGCTGTACAGCGACACGACAAGAGACCCCTGCCCGCGCTTGGCGAGCGCGACCGCTTCATCGAGATCGCGATAGCCGACGAGCGTCGCTACGGGGCCGAACACTTCCGTGTCGTGGACACGCTTGCCGCTCGCGCCGTCGCGCAGGCCGAGCAGCACGGGGGCGACGCAAGCGCTGTCGGCGCCGGCATCGACGAAGGTGGCCTCGCGATTGCCGTCATAGAGCGTTTCGGCTTCCCGCTGCAAATGGGCGATGCCGTCGAGCACGGCGCGCTTTTGCGCGAGACTCACGAGCGAGCCCATCTTGACGGACTCGTTGCGCGGATTGCCGACGACCATTTTGGCCAGTCGCTCGGCAATGGCGGCGGCGGCGGCATCGAAGTGCTCGACGGGCACCATCGCGCGGCGAATCGCCGTGCATTTCTGACCCGACTTGACGGTCATCTCGCGCGCCACTTCGCGCACGAACTGATCGAAGGCCGCACTGCCCGGCGCCGCGTCGGGCAGCAGGAGCGCGCTGTTCAGGCTATCGGCCTCAACGTTGATGCGCGCCGAGCGTTCGGTAAACGCCGCATGCGCGCGCAACGTCGCAGCGGTATCGGCCGAACCGGTGAACGAGACTACGTCGAACGGCCCGATCCGCTCGAGCAGACCGGCGGCGCTGCCGCAGATCACCGACAGGCTGCCCGGCGGCAGAATGCCTGCCTCGACCACATCGGCCACCATGCGCTGTGTCAGCCACGCGGTCGAGGTGGCCGGTTTGACGATGACAGGCACGCCCGCGAGCAATGCGCCGGCCGCCTTCTCCCAGAGTCCCCAGGCGGGGAAGTTGAAGGCATTGATGAACAGGGCGACACCCGGCGTCGCACGGAACACGTGACGCACCGCGAACGACCCATCCTTGGCCAGCGGCACTGCGGCGCCGTCGAGCAGTGTGTGGGCGTCGCCAAGCGCCGCGCCGAGCTTGGCGTACATCGACAGTGTGAAGATCGCCCCGTCGATGTCGACGGCGGAGTCGGTGGCGACCGTCCCCGAATTGGCGGTGGCGATGGCGTAATAGGCGTCGCGATTCGCCTGCAATGTGGCGACGATCTGCGCGAGTCGCTGCGCGCGCTCGCCGTACGACAGGGCGCGCAGCGCCGGGCCGGCACGCTCACGTGCGAACGTGAATGCCGCGTCGAGATCCAGGCCGGCGCTCGACACGAACGCCAGCGTATCGCCAGTCACGGGGTCGGTGAGCGCGGTGCGCGCGCCGTTGCCGGCGACCCATTGGCCGGCGACGTAGTTTTCCAACAAGGCGGGGGAGGGCATGAGCGTCAACCGGTGGGAATCAAAGAGGGGCCGGGCGCGCGCGGATCAGGCGCTGCGCGTGAATTCGATGGCCCCGTCGGGCAATAGGTACAGCACCAGGGCGCGTCCGCTGGACACCGTCGGCCGGTGCGCCGTACCGGGGCCGTACACGCACCAGCCCGCCGGATGCCCGTCGAACGTGGCGCCGGGGGTGAGCGGCATGATGAGGTCGATTTCGCCGTTCGGATGCAGGTGGTGCGGCCCGGCCAGATCGGCCATGTCCACAACGTCGACGGAAAAGCCGTGCGTTTGGGGCGACGGCTTGATGACGCGTCCATAACGGATGCCACCGCCTTCGCGATCGCACAGCCAGCCCTCGGCGACACCGGTGCGGCAGGCCATTGCAAGGGCTTCGTAACGTTGGGAACCTTCACCATAGCGCGCGTTGAGCCAATCGGCGAGGTCGGCGTCGAGGGCGCGGCCATCTAGCTCACGCGTGAGCTCGGCCATCAGCGCCTGAAATTGGGGCACATCCATCCATGTCTCCTGGGGACGTCGCAGTCGCTACACCGGTCGCGTCGGCAGCCTGGGCCAGAACAATCCCCTGGCCGGCATGGCTCGTGCAATCAGCCTGCCGCGCGCGCATCACGGTTTGCGCCCTGTCGGTTGAGATGACGCCGATCAATAACGGTGCTCAGAGGGTCTGGGGGTCTGGCCCGCGTTTGCTTTTTTATCGGCGCATGGTGAAAATTAGAGCATGCAAATTTGCCTGTCAAGCAATATATTACATGTTACCTGCTTTGAGGATCTCACCTGATGAATAAGAGTGCGCAAGCCGATGGAGTGCCGATAGCGCGGGGCGCCGGTGAGAAGGACCCGTTTCTGGTCGCGCTGGGCGAGCGGGTGCGCACGCTGCGCGCCCGGCGTGGCTTGACGCGCAAGGCGCTCGCGCTGGATGCCGGGGTTTCCGAGCGCCACGTGGCCAATCTGGAGTCGGGGGTAGGCAACGCGTCGGTGCTGTTCTTGCGCCAGCTTGCACAGGCACTAAATTGCACGTTGGCGGAAATCGTGGGCGACGAGACGACCTCGTCGGCGGAGTGGTTGCTCATTCGCGAAATCCTGCACGGGCGCGACGGCGAGGCGCTCACGCGGGCGCGTCAGGCGCTCAGCGAGTTGTTTGCCGGTAGCGAGCGCGACCCGGACCGGCGCGGCCGCATCGCGCTCATCGGTCTGCGCGGCGCGGGCAAGTCGACGCTCGGCCGCATGCTTGCCGACGACATGCACGTGCCGTTCGTCGAACTCAATCGCGTGATCGAGCAACTGGCCGGTTGCCCGCCGTCGGAGATCTATTCGCTGTATGGCGCAACGGCGTATCGCCGCTATGAGCTGCGCGCGCTGGAGGCTGTGGTGGCGGAGCATCCGCGTGCTGTGATCGCATCGCCGGGCGGTATCGTGAGCGATGCCGCGACGTTCAACTTCCTGCTCACGCACTGTTATACGGTGTGGCTGCAGGCCTCGCCCGAAGAGCACATGAAGCGCGTGGTGGCTCAGGGCGACTTGCGCCCGATGTCGGGGAACGCCGAAGCGATGGACGACCTCAAGCGCATTCTGGCGGGACGGCAAGACTTCTACGCCAAGGCCGACATGAGCTTCGACACCGGCGGGCGGGCGTTGGCCGACGCCTACCTGCAATTGCGTGGGCGCCTGGCAGTGCAGTTGTCGTCAGACTGAATGCCATTTGCTGCAAAATAATTCATTTTTGTTTGGAAAATCTGTTGACGGTGGTGTTGTGCTGCACTATATTGCAATTCAACAAGATCATTATTCGTGTTGGAGGCAATCATGTTCGGCAAACCCCACGTCGACTATCGTACGGATCCCACGCAGTACAAGCACTGGAAGTTGAGCTTCGAGGGTCCGGTGGCCACACTCGCCATCGATATCGCGGAAGACGGCGGCATTCGCGAGGGCTACAAGCTCAAGCTCAATTCGTACGATCTCGGGGTGGACATCGAGCTGCACGATGCCGTCCAGCGCATCCGCTTCGAGCACCCGGAAGTGAAGACGGTGGTCGTCACGAGCGCCAGGGATCGCGTGTTCTGCTCGGGCGCGAACATCTTCATGCTCGGCCTGTCCACGCATGCGTGGAAGGTCAATTTCTGCAAGTTCACCAACGAGACGCGCAACGGTCTGGAGGATTCCAGCCGTCACTCTGGCCTGAAATTTCTCGCGGCTGTGAATGGAGCATGTGCGGGCGGCGGCTACGAGCTTGCGCTGGCGTGTGACGAAATCTATTTGGTCGACGATCGCTCATCGTCGGTCGCGCTGCCGGAAGTGCCGCTGCTGGGCGTGTTGCCGGGCACCGGCGGCCTCACGCGGCTCACGGACAAGCGCCACGTTCGCAACGACCGCGCCGACATCTTCTGCACTATCGTCGAAGGCATTCGCGGCGAGCGCGCCAAGCAATGGCGCCTGGTCGACGAGGTGGTCAAGCCCGCGCAATTCGCGCAGACGGTGTCGGCCCGTGCGCTGGCACTGGCGCACGACAGCGACCGCCCGGGCGGCAAGGGCGTGACGCTCACGCGCATCGAGCGCACCGATGAGCCGGACGCCATCCGCTACGAATTCGTCGACGTGGAGATCGACCGTGTCAACCGCACCGCAAGCCTGACCGTGAAGGCGCCAACGTCCGCACCGCCGGCCGACATCGATGGCATTGTCGCGGCGGGCGTGAACTGGTGGCCGTTGAAAATGGCGCGCGAACTCGATGACGCCATCCTTAACCTGCGCACGAACGAACTCGATATCGGCACTTGGCTGTTGCGTACCGAAGGCGAAGCGAAGCACGTGCTGGCGGCGGACGCCTCGCTGCTGGCGCATGCGCATCACTGGCTTGTCCGCGAGACCATCGGCATGTTGCGCCGCACGTTTGCACGTATCGACGTGTCGTCGCGTTCGCTCTTCGCATTGATCGAGCCGGATTCGTGCTTCGCCGGCACGCTGGCCGAATTCGCCTTCGCGGCCGACCGCACCTATATGGCGGCGCTGCCCGCCAGCGAGGAAGATGAACCGGCGATCACACTCACCGAGGTCAACTTCGGCCTGTTGCCGATGGTGACCGATCAATCGCGTCTCGCACGGCGGTTCTATGAAGACGCGGCGGAACTCGACGCCGTGCGCGCCACCGTCGGCCGCCCGGTGCGTCCGGACGAGGCGGAGCGTCTCGGGCTGGTGACGGCCGCCGTCGACGACCTCGATTGGCCGGACGAAATTCGCATCGCGATCGAGGAACGTGCGGCCATGTCGCCCGATGCGCTCACGGGCATGGAGGCGAACCTGCGCTTCAACGGCCGCGAGACGATGAACACCCGCATCTTCGGCCGACTGTCGGCATGGCAGAACTGGATCTTCATCCGGCCGAACGCCGTGGGCGAGAAGGGCGCGCTGAAGGTTTATGGCAAGGGCAACAAGGCGCAGTTCGATCTGAACCGCGTCTGAGGAATGGACTGTGCCGCCGCCGGTCGCTTGCGCCGCGCGGCGGTAACACCCCACGAGACGGCTTACACAGCATACGCACGAGACACGAGGATTCCCACGATGGCTTCGATCAACTACAGCGAGAAGATCCCCAACAACGTCAATCTGTCCGACGACCGCACGCTGCAGCGCGCGCTTGAGCAGTGGCAGCCGAACTTCCTGTCCTGGTGGGGCGACATGGGCCCGGAGGGCTCGCACGGCTTCGACGTTTATCTGCGCACGGCCGTGAGCGTCGACCCCGGTGGCTGGGCGCACTTCGATCACGTGAAGATGCCGGACTATCGCTGGGGCATCTTCCTCACGCCGGGCGAAGCCGAGCGCAAGATCCACTTCGGCGAGCACAAGGGCGAAGCCGCGTGGCAGGACGTGCCGGGTGAGCACCGGGCGAACCTGCGCCGCATCATTGTCACGCAGGGCGACACGGAACCGGCGTCGGTCGAGCAGCAGCGGCACCTCGGGCTGACCGCGCCGTCGATGTATGACCTGCGAAACCTGTTCCAGGTGAATGTGGAAGAAGGCCGGCACTTGTGGGCGATGGTCTACCTGCTGCACCGCTACTTTGGGCGCGACGGTCGCGAAGAAGCCGAAGCGCTGCTCGGCCGTCGTTCGGGCGACGAAGACAATCCGCGCATTCTCGGCGCGTTCAACGAAAAGACGCCGGACTGGCTGGCGTTCTACATGTTCACGTATTTCACGGATCGCGACGGCAAGTTCCAGCTCTCGGCACTGGCCGAGTCGGGCTTCGATCCGCTCGCGCGCACCACCAAGTTCATGCTGACCGAAGAGGCGCACCACATGTTCGTGGGCGAGTCGGGCGTCTCGCGCGTGATCGCGCGCACGGCACAGGTGATGAACGAGTTGAAGACCGACGACGTCGCAAAGCTGCGCGCGGCGGGCGTGATCGATCTGCCGACGATCCAGCGCTACGTCAACTTCCATTATTCCGTAACGATCGATCTGTTCGGCGCGGATCAGTCGTCGAACGCGGCGATCTTCTACAGCTCCGGTCTGAAGGGCCGCTATGAAGAGAGCAAGCGCGACGACGACCACCAACTGAACGGCCAGATGTACCGGTTGCTGGATGTGGATAACGGCAAGCTGGTGGAGCGCGAAGTGCCGATGCTCAACGCCATGAATGAAGTGCTGCGCGACGACTACATCAAGGACTCGGTCGCGGGGGTGAATCGCTGGAACAAGGTGTTGGAGAAGGCGGGCATCGACTTCCGCCTGAGCGTGCCGCACAAGGCGTTCAACCGCCAGATCGGAACGTTCGCCGGCGTGCGCGTCTCGCCGGACGGCCGCGTGGTGAGCGAGGCCGAATGGGCCGCGCATGAGCGCGAGTGGCTGCCGTCGGCCGAGGACCGGGCCTATGTGGCGTCGCTCATGGGGCGTGTGACCGAGCCGGGCAAGTTCGCCAACTGGATCGCGCCGCCCCCGCTCGGCATCAATCGTCAGCCGATCGACTTCGAGTACGTGCGCTTCAATTAAAAAGTATCGGCGCATTCCCCACAAGGAGACAGCATCATGAACGGCCCCGTTCCGGTCGAAGTTCTGAAGCAGCATCTGATCGATCCGGAGATCTGCATTCGCTGCAATACCTGCGAAGAGACGTGCCCCATTGACGCGATCACGCACGACGAGAACAACTATGTTGTGCGCGCGGACACGTGCAATGGGTGCATGGCGTGCATCTCGCCGTGCCCGACGGGGGCCATCGACAATTGGCGCGACGTGCTCAAGGCCGAGGCCTACTCCGTCGACGCTCAACTGACGTGGGACGAGTTGCCCGTGCAGGACGACGCCATCGCCGGTCAGGGCGCGATCGGTGAGGCTGCCGAGGGTGCGGCCGGCGCGGCGTCGGCCGACACGCCCGAGCCGCTCATCGGCGGTTCGGATCTCGTGCGAGGTTCGGTCGTGCCGCCGTGGTCCGCCGCGAAGCCTTACGTCAACCTGTACAACCACAAGGCGCCGGTGCAGGCCACCGTGGTGGGCAACTATCGCTTGACCGATGACAGTACCGAGAGCGACATCCACCATATCGTGCTCGATTTCGGCAAACAGCCGTTCCCGGTGCTCGAAGGGCAGTCGATCGGCATCATCGCGCCGGGCACCACCAGCGATGGCCGGGCGCATCACGCGCGGCAATACTCGATTGCGTCGCCGCGCGACGGCGAGCGGCCCGGCTATAACAATCTGGCGCTCACCGTCAAACGCGTGACGACCGATCATCAGGGCCAGGCGGTGGGTGGCGTGTGTTCGAACTATCTGTGCGATTTGAAGAAGGGCGACGTGGTGAACGTGATGGGCCCGTTCGGCAGTACGTTCCTGATGCCGAACCACGCCGATTCGCACCTGCTGATGATCTGCACCGGCACGGGGGCGGCGCCGATGCGGGCCATGACCGAGTATCGCCGCCGTCGCCGTCTGAAGGGTGCGACCGGCAAGCTCATGCTGTTCTTTGGCGCGCGTACGCAGGGCGAACTGCCGTACTTCGGCCCCTTGCTCAATCTGCCGAAGGATTTCATCGACACGAATCTCGCCTTCTCACGCACGCCCGGGCAGGCCAAGCGCTATGTGCAGGACGCCATGCGCGAGCGCGCGGCCGACGTGGCGGCGCTGCTGCGTCACGACCACACCTATATCTACGTGTGCGGGCTGAAAGGCATGGAAGATGGCGTGCTTCAGGTGCTGCAGACCATCGCGGGTGAGGCCGGGCTGGACTGGCAGGCCCTCTGGCAACGTCTGAAGGCGGAGGGACGCCTGCATCTCGAGACCTACTGACCACGACTGACGATATCGGCTCACGCAATGCCGCGCCGACGCGGCATTGCGAGCCAGGGTTGACCGACGGCGTTCTGCGCCGACTTGACACCGCGTGCTTCGGCACGCGGTTTTTTTCGTTCAACGCGGAAATCGAGGCGTTCGCGGAGATCGAGGTGTTCGTGGCGTTCGATGCTCTCCCGGTGGCATCGTAGGAATTGAGTAACATGGAAGGGCTGTTTCCCTTTCCATTTTTTCTCTGAACGGAGAGTCACATGGGCAAGAAGCGGATTCTGGTACTGGCAGGCGACTATGTCGAAGACTACGAGTTGATGGTGCCCGTGCAGGCACTCATGGCCGTGGGCCACCGCGTGGAGGTCGTTTGTCCCGGCAAGAAGGCGGGCGACAAGGTGCGCACGGCAATTCACGACTTCGAGGGCGATCAGACGTATAGCGAGAAGCGTGGGCACGACTTCACGCTCAATGCCACGTTCGACGGGTTGTCGCCGGCCGACTTCGACGCGCTGGTGATCCCCGGCGGACGCGCGCCGGAGTATTTGCGTCTGAACGACGCGGTCATTGCGGCGGTGAAGCATTTTGCCGAGAACGACAAGCCGATTGCGGCGATCTGCCACGGTGCGCAATTGCTGGCGGCGGCCGGTGTCATCGAAGGGCGCGAGTGTGCGGCGTATCCGGCGTGTGCGCCGGAGGTGCGTCTGGCGGGCGGGAAGTACATGGATATCGGGATCGACGAAGCCCACACCGATGGCATGCTCGTGAGCGCCCCGGCATGGCCCGCGCATCCCGCGTGGATCGCGCAGTTCCTGGCGGTGCTGGGAACGAAGATCACGCTTTGAATTGCGCCTTATCCGAATCTCTCCGCGTTCGATCTTACGGCGCGCTATCGGGCCATCGCCGATGGCGCGCGGCCATGCATCGGCCTCGGCGCGCGTTCGCGCGCTGAGCGAGTGCCGTCACGCGCGACGGAATTGTCCGAACTTGCCTCATTTTCGAAAGCTCTCCGCCCGGTAGCGCAGCAAGATCTGCCGATCTCAACCGGGGCGGACGACGGGCGGTTCGCGCGCCAGGGCCCCGCCGTACGACGAAGGAGAGTCGTGATGGAACTCAACGCTTATCCCCTCGGGGGCCATTCCGTGGGTTCCCCTGCCAATGTTTCGGCGGTTCGGGCGAAACGCGCCGAATTGCTCCCGGAAGCCGGCCCGCTGGGAACCTTCGGGGCGGTGACCGGGCATGACGGTAGCGGTGCACCCTTGCCGCCGATCGGTCCGTTCGATTTCTCTGCCGCGCGCCGCGTGCACGACGACATCGCGATGGGCGCCAGCGGCGCGGTGGTTCGTCTGACGTTCGAAGCGCACGCGCATGCTACGCAATACCTCGTGAGAGCGTCTCCCAACGTTGGACATGCCACTCGAACGTGGCTGGCCTCCCGACTATTCGGCGCGTTGGGTCTGGCCACACCGACAGCGATGCTGGTGCGGGGCTGTTCGCTGGCGTTCGATGGCACCCAGGCGCCCGAACGGATTTATCTGGCGACGACGTACTTGCCCGCCTACCGGGCGCTTGGCGAGTGGCTTGAGGGCGATGCCGCGCGGCGTGCCATCGAAGGTGCGCAGGGGGTGCAAGGCGGGGTGATCGACGCATGTGAGCGTGCCCGCGATGGGGCCCTCGCCGCCGGGCGTCAGATGGCGAGTGTGCTTGAGCAGGCCGGCGCAGGACCGTTGGGCGCGCTCGCTGGCGCGGCGGCGCAGGCCCACGCCGATGCCGCCCGGGCGCGTCACGAGATGCGTGGCGTGCTCTGCCGCTCGCTGCCCGATGTCTATCGATGCGCATTGGAGCGCCACTATGTGGCGGCGCTTTGGCTCGGTAACCGCGACGTGTGCAACGCCTTCATGGACAACGTCGGGGTCTGGCGGGACAAGAACGACTTACCTTACATGATGACGGTCGATTTTCGGCGCTGCCTCGATTTCGACTCGCAGTGCCCGCTGACGGAGGTGACGCAGTTTTGCTGCGACGATCCCTTCGCATCCTTCGTGCGAGGGCTGACCGGGCTGGCGGACACCGCGCCCGGCAAGACGGTGCTCGACGAGTTGAAGGATCCGACCGGGGTGCGGGCCCTGGCGGCCGAGATGGCGTTTCGTCTGGGCCGGATCACCGGGCATGCCATTCTGCCGTGGATCGAAAGTGCACACGAGGCAGTCCGCTCGGCGTCGCCGGTTGCCGAGGGCGCGGCGCCTGCCTGGGACAGGGACGGATTCGTGAGCCAGATCCTGGCGCGCCGTGACAGTCTCGTGGCGTTACTGGGCGGGCCTTGGGCCGCGCAGGCGTGGGCGCAACTGTATCCCATGCGCGCCCGCGCCATTGAGGCACAGCAGGAGCCTTTTCTACGCGCGGCAGCCGCCGGGGGCGACAGCGCGTGAGCGCGTGAGCAGGCTTGGATCAGGGCGGGTCGGACGGCTCCCGAATCGCCGCTGATGGATGGCACCAAATTGGTGCATTTGAGTCATTTGACGGGCGTTTCCGCGGGTTGCCTAACGTCGCAAGCTCGCATAAACTATCGACGCCACAAACCCCGCGTGACTGGCGATTAGGGTGCACAGCCTTGTGTGCCCGAGGTGGAGCAACCCACCGGGAAGCGCCGGGGTCTTATTTGCCGTTCGCCTGGGCAGCCGTGATGGTTGGTGCTGCCCTGTCTATCGTCTTCCGAAGCACAAAGGAAGACGCGCTGCGCCATCCCCTCCCGGAAAACCTGTTCAATTCAACGGAAACGCCATGTTCGACAAATCCAAATCCACCGTTGCCTCCGTCGATCCCGACGTGTGGGCCGCGATTCAGAAAGAAAATCAGCGTCAGGAAGACCACATCGAGCTGATCGCCTCGGAGAACTACACCAGCCCGGCCGTGATGGAAGCGCAGGGCTCGCAACTGACCAACAAGTATGCGGAAGGGTATCCGGGCAAGCGCTACTACGGTGGTTGCGAGTATGTCGACATCGTTGAACAACTGGCCATCGATCGCGTGAAGGCGTTGTTCGGCGCCGAAGCCGCGAACGTGCAGCCGAACTCGGGCTCGCAGGCCAACCAGGGCGTGTACTTCGCCATGCTCAAGCCGGGCGACACGATCATGGGCATGAGCCTGGCGCACGGCGGTCACCTGACGCACGGGTCGCCGGTCAACATGTCGGGCAAGTGGTTCAACGTGGTGAGCTACGGCCTGAACAAGGACGAAGACATCGATTACGACGCTGCCGAAAAGCTCGCGCAGCAACACAAGCCGAAGCTGATCGTAGCGGGTGCATCGGCCTTCTCCCTGAAGATCGACTTCGAGCGCATGTCGCGGATCGCCAAGTCGGTCGGCGCGTACTTCATGGTCGACATGGCGCACTATGCCGGTCTGATCGCCGCCGGTGTGTACCCGAATCCGGTGCCGCACGCCGACTTCGTGACCACGACCACGCACAAGAGCCTGCGCGGCCCGCGCGGCGGCGTGATCCTGATGAAGGCCGAGTTCGAGAAGCCGATCAACTCGGCCATCTTCCCGGGCATTCAGGGCGGTCCGCTCATGCACGTGATCGCCGGCAAGGCCGTCGCGTTCAAGGAAGCTGCATCGCCGGAATTCAAGGCGTATCAGGAACAAGTCGCGAAGAATGCCCGCGTGCTGGCCGAGACGTTGGTCAAGCGGGGGCTGCGTATCGTGTCGGGCCGGACGGAATCGCATGTGATGCTGGTCGACCTGCGCGCGAAGAACATCACGGGCAAGGCGGCAGAAGCTGCGCTGGGCGAAGCGCACATCACCGTCAACAAGAACGCGATTCCGAACGATCCGGAAAAGCCGTTCGTGACGAGCGGTGTGCGTCTGGGCTCGCCGGCCATGACCACGCGCGGTTTCAAGGAAGCCGAAGCGGAAAAGGTCGGCAACCTGATCGCCGACGTGCTGGATAACCCGGAAGACGCCGAGAACCTGGCCCGCGTGCGAGCGCAAGTGGCCGAGTTGACCCAGCGTTTCCCGGTCTACGGCTAAGCCGCGGACGTCGCGCGCATGCGCTGCCCGTTCTGCCGGCACGACGACACGCAGGTCATCGACTCGCGTGAAGCAGAAGACGGCGCTGCCATCCGGCGGCGCCGGAAATGCCCGTCGTGCGACAAGCGCTTCACCACGTACGAACGTGTCGAGCTGGCGATGCCGGCCGTCGTCAAGAAAGACGGCAGCCGCGCCGAGTACGATCGCGCGAAAGTGCGTGCGAGCATGCAACTGGCGATTCGCAAGCGCCCGGTGGGTGCCGAAGCGATGGATGCCGCGATTGCGCGCATCGAATACAAGCTGTTGGCCGGTGCAGAGCGCGAGGTGATGAGCCAACGTATCGGCGAACTGGTGATGCGCGAGTTGAAGCGGCTCGATAAGATCGCCTATATCCGCTTTGCGTCGGTGTATCGCAGCTTCGAGGACATCGCCGAGTTTCGCGACGTGCTCGAGGAGATCGACAGTACCGATATCAAGCCCAAGCGTAAGCCGGTGGCGTGAGCTGACGACGATGCGAGACGTGTAAGGACGCGTTTGAGCGTGCGCAGGCGGCTGTAGTCCCGTTTGCTGGAAAGATGGACGGAAAACCCGTCGTGCCCGAAAGGGCACGGCGGGTTTTTTTATTGCCGCCCGAAGGCCGATGTAGCGGGACAGGAATGCGCAGATGGGAGATGGCGCAAACCTTGATGTAGCGCCGTTATTTGCGTTTGTTGTGAGTGATTTGTATGCGTTAAATGAGGCAATTAAACTGCATTGTTTAAGTTAATTTCAATCGAATATTAAGCCGTATTGTGTGAAATATCCCAATTTCGGTGAATGATCTTTCGCTTGGGAAAAGCTACCAATTCGATTGCCGATATACGTTGTTTTGACGATTCCCGTCCTAGAATCGCCTCCTTCATTGACGACCTCTATGCCGCTCTCAAGGAGACGACGGTCACAGTCGTCTGCTTTTGCGAACGCAATTAGGAGGTATCAAATGCAAGGGAAGTCTTCGAAGGTTGGCGTGCTTCGTCAAACAAAGATCTGTATGGCGGCAGCGGCGATGGTGGCGGCTGCGGCATTCCCGAGCGTCGTCGAGGCGGAAGAAGAAAAGTCTTCGGTCGTCACGCAGCGAAACAAAGACAAAAATCAGATCATCAATCATCTGCAGTCGCAATTTAAGAAGCTCGATGCTGAAAGCCGCGCGAAGAACGATGAGTATCTGCTGGAAACCAGTTGGAAGGCGAGCGCAAAGATTGTCCGGAATATTCTTGGTATTAAAGCGCTCGATAAACAGAACGAGGAACTCCGCGGTATCAGCGAGCGAATCGCTGAGATGCTCGAAGTCGCCAGCGAGGGGAAGGACGGGAAGCCGCTGACGCACGTCGATTGGTTGAGCGTGGATGATTTGCAGAAAATCAAACTTGGCGCCGATGAAATCTTGCGGACAGAGGGCGTTGAGCGAGCCGGTGAAATCGAAAAGCTGACGGCCTTCCTGTCGCGCGCTACGCGCGAAGCGCAGATCGCGGGTGAGGTTCAGCCGATTTGGGAGAAGTTGGTCAGCGTCAGAGAACAACTGAAGACATTGAGCAACGCTGAGGGTGCGTCGTTAAACGAATTGATCAACCGTTACGAGTTGACGGCCGAGACGGATAACGGAACGGTCAAGCCTGTCGGTTCGTGGGGCGCCGACAACTTGAACGGCGCTTACGCCGATATCCTGAAAGAAAATGGCCAGACCCTTATCGGCGACCAGACCATTGTCGAGATCACGCAGCGCTCCGGGGAGGCATCGAATCCGCTTGCCGGCACGACAGGCGGACAGCGATATGTCGGTACGCTGCGCGTTTCGGAAGAGGCGGATCACCGCTTGGACGTCAAGAGTGGTCATTTGGTGGTCACGCAGGGGATCGAGGGGGCTGGCAAGCTGAGCATTGCTGTTGGCACCGAAGGGAGGTTGCGATTTGAGGAAGGCGGCCAAGGAATCCGCTTCGGTGCGAATGGCGTGGAAATTACCGCGGGACACGATGCCGGAATGTCCGAGTTTGGGGGGACCGTCCAGTTCGACGCAGGGACCAGTGCGGGAAGCGCGAAGCTCGATATTCGTGATGGCGGCAGTCTCTGGTTCGAAGAAGGTGCCAACGCGGGGACCAGCCGGATCTCGATTTCGAATGGCGGCGCCGCCACCTTCATCGGCGCCCAGGCAAGGCAATCGTCGATCGCCAACTCGGGGAATGTCCATCTCGTGTTGTCATCGGGGGGAAATGCCGAGATCAACAACGACAGTGACGGTGAGGTGTTGTTTTCGCTCTCGAAGCTTGAGAAGCTGCGCCTGTCGAACAGCGGTCACGCCGATTTCTGGGCAACGTCCGGTGGCGACGCGGTCATCGACAACAAGGTTGCCGGAACGGTCGCCTTCGACGACGCGTCTCTCGAGAGTCTCACGCTCGACAACGCGGGCGTTGTCTCCATCTCCGACGCATTGGGCGGGAACGCGACGATCACGAATCGCGCTTCGGGAGAGGTCGCGATTTTCGATACGGCGCTGGAAAACATTCGTTTGTCCAACGAGGGCCGGATCGGCTTGATCGGCAAGACGACTGCGGACAACGCGATTGTCACGATGAGCGGTGGCACGCTGGATGTTAGATACGTTGGGGATGCGAACGACGATTCCGCCGCCCAAACGGCCCCGGCCGAGAAGGCCATCACGATCGGATCGCTGTCTGGGACTGGTGAAGTCATCACGGGGACGACGACCGTGACGTTGGGTTCGGCGAATCGCGACGACGAATTTGGTGGTCGCTTCGTGCAAACGAGGGACGACATGGGCGTGACGGTCGAAGACTGGCTCACGATCCAGACGCCGGAGCCGCTCGAGTTGCGGATGTCTGCCGAAGCGGGCGCAACCCAAGGTGTTCAACTGATCAAAGTCGGTACCGGCAACCTGACGCTGAGTGGCGACCAAGGCGACGTTTCGAGTCTGGGGATTCAAGCAGGTACGTTGACTGCGGCGCATGCAAATGCGCTGGGTTCGGGCACCGTGAGTGTCGCGAGCGCCGGTACGGTCGCGCTGAACGCCGATGTTGCCGGTGTGACGACCCTCTCGAACGCCGGTACGCTCGATCTGGGCACGAACAAGCTGGCCGTGGGCAAATACGAGTCGAGCGAGGGTGCGAAGATCAACTCGCGCGTTGCCAAACAGGGCGACGATCTGGCCTTCGGTGCGATTCAAGTTTCGGAAGACAGCGATTTCCGCACCACAAAGATCGCAGTCGCGGTCGATGAGGGTATTGAAGTCGATGACCTGCTCAAG
>NZ_JAYRUC010000005.1:0-239282 GCF_041919235.1 Pandoraea sp. | reverse complement strand
CCCGGCCGCGAAGACCGATCCGACCTCACCGATTGCGGGCATGCCGATTCTCGAGGCTTACAAGGCCAAGACGATCATCGTCAACAAGCGTTCGATGGCGGCGGGTTACGCCGGGCTGGATAACGACCTGTTCTATCTCGACAAGACCATGATGGTGTTCGGCGACGCGAAGAAGGTCATCGAAGAGATGGTCAAGGCCGTTGACTAAGGCGACGCGGTTGCTTCAACCGTGAGGCGGGGCCAAGCGGGGCTGCAAGAGGCAGCCCCGCGCTACAATGCGCGCTTCTCATTCCCCGCTGGAACCGCGCCATGACGCTCGGAATTGTCGCCGCTCTCCATGAAGAAATCGCCGATCTGCTCGCCGAGATGGCCACTGGAGCGCACGTCGAGCACATTGGCATGCGCGACTACCACGTAGGCAAGTTGCATGGACACGATTGCGTCGTCGTGCTCGCGCGTGTCGGCAAGGTCGCGGCGGCCGCCACCACGGCCGCGCTGATACACCGGTTCGATGTCGACGAACTCGTCTTCACTGGCGTAGCGGGCGGGCTTGCCCATGGGCTGGCGGTCGGCGATATCGTCGTGGCCGACACACTCGTGCAACACGACATGGACGCCAGCCCCCTCTTTCCCCGCTTCGAAATCCCGCTGCTGCGACGCGACACACTCGACACCGCGCCCTCGCTGCGCGACGCCCTCGCAGAGGCTGCGCGCGGCTGGCTCGACGATGAGATGGCGACGCAAGTCCCTGCGGCGCTGCGCGCCGAATTGCAGATGACCACACCGCGCGTGCACGTCGGGCAGATCGCGAGCGGCGATCGGTTCGTCTCCAGCGCGCACGAGGTCGGCCGTTTGCGCGATGCGTTGCCGCAAACCCTCGCCGTCGAGATGGAGGGCGCCGCCGTAGCCCAGGTATGTCACGAGTACGGCATCCCGTTCGCCGTGATGCGCACGCTCTCCGACACCGCCGACGACACCGCGCATGTCGACTTCCCACGCTTTCTCCGCGATGTGGCCAGCCACTACTCGCACGGTGTGCTTCGCCGCTTCCTGACAGAGCGCGAAAGACACGCATAAGCGTGGGGCGCGCCGCCGCAGGCGCGACGATTCGCCCATCTCGAAACCCGCGTTGCCTTCGCGGGCAATTCGTCTCCCCTCCCCGTTTAGACAATTCCCGCGAGCGATCTCGACATCCTTCGCCGGATACCTTCTGGACAATGCCACTTCTTACATTGTCCGGAGGAGACTTTCGGTGAACGTAGAGAATCATCATGTCGGGCCATCCGCGGGGGCACAACTGAGTGCGCCTGCACTGGCACCAATCTATCGGTCACTCTGCTGGAGCGATGTCGTCCAGATCAGAGCCCTCGACCCCAAATGCAATCCGACGAAGGCCGCAATCACGCTTGCCGCCGAGCATCCCGAGAGTGTGTTCGGACCGGAAATCGACACCTACGTCGGCAAGACGGTCATCGGCGAGCCGGCGCGTAACGCGCAACAGCGTCTGGCGCTGCGCAGACTCGCCGTCCTGGAAGATCATGAGGTGACGGTCGACCTGCTCAGGGATGCGGGCTTGCCGGATGCCATCGCGCTCGATCTCGTGCATCGACTGGTCGCACGCCCGACGGGCTGGTCGCTCTACGAACGGATCGTGACGACACCGAATCTCAACGCCTGGGCGCGATCCGTGCTCGAGCGGGAGGACGACGTACACGTTGCCGACGATATCCTGACGCTGCGCGTCCTACAGGCCTTTGGCCACGACATCGCCGTGCCGTGGTCGCTCGATCTCACCAACAAGTGGGTGTACTTCTACAACGTATCGTCAAGCGACACCCGCAGTCTCACACAACTGCTCAATATAGCGACGATGGATCGACCGGACTGCAGCGCCCTGCGCGAGTCGTGCCGCAAGGCCTACCAAGCCGTGGCATACACCCACTTCGGCGCAGGCGGACAACTCTGGCCGCACTGGGAAGTCCGAGACGACCTCTGGGAGATTTATCCGGACCCCCGTGGCGACACATTCCGTGACGATATCGTGTCCGACAACGCCATCACGTGCGAGACGGAGCGATGGCTCAGGAACGTCACGCCCGTCGGATTTGTCGACATTGCAGGACATACGCCGCGCACCGGCCCCGATTACGATAGCGACCTTTCCGACCCGGACAACCTGACGGGCGCCCCGGAACGCGCGCCCATCACGCCAAGCGAGTTGCGTGAGCGCCTCGCCAGATTGACCTCCGGGCGACGCGCGGCGGGCCGAGACTCACCGTCTGAGCCAGCCGATGCCGCGCCGATCCGGCGTGCCCCCTGGTCGGCCGCCGACCGATAGCCCCACCGCGCGTCTCCCGCGAAAAGCAAAAGACCGGCCTTAGCCGGTCTTTCTTGCCTCGAGGCGCAACCGCTCGCTTACGATTGCGGCGTGCCCTGCTCGCCCTTGTCTTCGTTCTCGCTACGCTTGCGCACCGAACCGGCGATCAGGTCGAAGCGGAACAAGCGGCACTCCAACGCCCCGTTGTAGAGCGGCGTGCGACGCGACTCGCGCAGACGCATCTGGCCCGGCAAACTCATGTCGGCCGTCAGCAGATAGGCGCTCCAGCCCGTGAAGCGTTGCTTGAGGGCATCGCCGAATGCGCGGAAAAACGCCGCATCGACGCCGTCGGGCTGATTGCGCTGGAACGTTGCGCCGCGATTGCCCTGCACGTCCGGCGAAAGGTCGCCGTCGTCGGCGTCGCGCGACGCACGACGTCCGCGCACTTCGATACGCTCGCCGTAAGGCGGATTCGCGACGATGATGCCGGGACGATCGACTGGCGGCGACATATCGCGCGCGTCGACCTGCTTGAGGCCGATGTCGCCCACGCCCGCACGCTCCAGATTGGCACGCGCCTTGGCCAGCATGTCACCCGAGATGTCGCTGCCGAAAATCGTCGCGGGCACACCCCGCACGCGCGCGTCGCGCTGTGCCTCCGTCGCCTGCACCTTGAGGGCTTGCCACGCGGTGATGTCGTACCCCTTGAGCTTCTCGAAACCGAAACGACGCCCCGCGCCCGCCGGCACGCCCAGCGCGATCTGCGCGGCTTCCGCGAGAAACGTGCCGCTGCCGCACATCGGGTCGTACAGCACCATGTCGGCGGCGGTATCGGTGCGCCAGCCCGTCAGGCGCAGAATGCCGGCCGCCAGATTCTCGCGCAGCGGGGCCGCGCCCTTGTCCAGACGCCACCCGCGCTTGAACAATGCTTCGCCGGAGGTATCGAGATAGAGGGTGGCATCGGTGGCCGTCAGGAACGCGAACACGCGCACGTCAGGCTGCGAGGTATCGATGTTCGGTCGCGCGCCGGTCTTCTCGCGCAGGCGGTCGCACACGGCGTCCTTGATCCGGAGCGTGACGAATTCGAGGCTACGCACCGGCGCCTTGATACCCGTGACGTCCACACGCAGCGTCTGCGCGGACGAGAACCATTCCTCCCAGCGCTGCACGAGTGCGAAGGCATAAATATCCTGCTCGGTCCGGTAGCCCTGCTGGGCAACGCGCAGCAGCACACGGCTCGCGATACGCGAATGCAGGTTGGCGGCCATGCCGGCGGCCCACGGTCCGGCAAAATGCACGCCACCGGGCACCTGCTTGCCGACCGACACCGGCGCCAGTCGCCCCAGCTCGGCCAGTTCGGCGGCAAGCGCCTCTTCCAGTCCGCGAGGACAGGGCGCGAAGAATTCAAAGGAAGCCATTTCGATGCGTACGACCGGCACGCGAAGTGCCGGCGGAGGGAATAAACCGCTATTGTACGCGTGCCGGCCCCGACGACGGCAGCGGCACACCGCCCGGGCAGGCGGCGAGTTTGTGCAGCAGCGTCTCGACGATGTCGCCGGGCGATTCACGGATATCGATCACCAGCGCGTCGTGCGGCTCTTCGAGCGTGTCGAACTGGCTTTGCAGCAGCGCAGGGTCGAAGAAGTGCCCCGCGCGCGACGCCAAGCGCTCGCCGATGACCTCGGGGGCCCCCTTCAAATAGACGAACACGACATCGCCATCGTGCTCGCCAAGCACATCGCGGTAGCGCGAGCGCAGCGCCGAGCACGCAAACACATGATGACGCCCGGCCACACGGCGCGCGACGATCGCCTCGCGAATCGCGGCGAGCCAGGGGGCGCGATCGTGATCGTTGAGCGCCTCGCCGCGCCGCATCTTTTCGATGTTCGCGGCACTGTGAAACGAATCCGCGTCGGAAAACCCGCAGCCCAGACGGTCGGCAAGCATTTGCCCGACCGTGCTCTTGCCGCTGCCCGATACGCCCATTACCACGACGATCATGGCTCGTCTCCTTGTAGCCTGCTGACAAACGTCAGCGTGTGACCGATGTTGCGCGCCCTGAATCGCCACGTCACACCACCGTTGCGAGGCCGAGGGTGAGCAGCAGCGCCACGACCGAAATGATCGTCTCGCAAACCGTCCAGGTCTTGAAGGTCTGCGGCACGGTCATGTTGAAGTACTCCTTGACCAGCCAGAAGCCGCCGTCGTTGACGTGCGACAGAATCAGCGACCCCGCGCCCGTGGCCAGCACCATCAGTTCCGGCTTGACCGTGGCTCCTGCTGCCGCCGCGATCGGGGCGACGATGCCGCACGCCGTGGTCATCGCCACCGTGGCCGAGCCCGTCGCGATACGGATCAGCACCGCCACGAGCCAACCCAGCAGCAGCGGCGAGAGGTTTGCATGCGTGGCCACATCGACGATCGCCTTCGATACCCCGCTGTCCATCAGGATACGCCCGAATCCGCCGCCGGCGCCCACCACCAGCGTGATCGTGGCGATCGGCGCCAGACACTCGTTGGTGAACTTCAGAATCTGGTCGCGATTGAAGCCGCGCTGCTTGCCGAACGTGAAGAAGCTCACGAGCGTGGCGATGAGCAACGCCATCACCGAGTTGCCGATCAGGCGAAGGAAATCGTTGGCGAACGTGTTCGGCGTGAAGAATACGTCGGCCCAGCTCCCGATGAGCATCAGAATGACCGGCAGCAGAATCGTGAACAAGGTAATGCCGAAGCCCGGCAACTCGTTCAACTGACGGTCCTTCTCAACGAATTGCGCGAGCAGCGGATTATCCGGATTCGGCACCACGTAACGCGACATGAGCTTCGCAAAGAGCGGCCCGGCAATCGCCGCCGTCGGAATGCCGACGATCAACGCGTACATGATGGTGTGCCCGATATCCGCGTTATAGGCGGTCACCGCCAGCAACGCGGCCGGGTGCGGCGGAATCAGGCCGTGCACGACCGACAGACCTGCCACCATCGGAATGCCCACGAGCACCATCGACGTGCCGGTACGCTTCGCAACGTTGAACGCAATCGGAATCAGCAGCACGAAGCCGACTTCGAAGAACACCGGCAGGCCCACGATGAACGCAATCACGACCATCGCCCAGTGCACATTCTTCTCACCGAAGAAACCGATGAGCGTGCGCGCAATGCGCTCGGCCCCGCCCGACTCGGCCATCATCTTGCCGAGCATCGTGCCAAGCCCCACCACGAGCGCAATATGCCCCAGCGTGTTGCCCACGCCGGTCTCGAATGCCTTGACGATCCCGCCCATCGGCATGCCCACCGCCAACCCGAGCACGAGCGAGACGACGATCAACGTGATGAACGGATTCAGTTTGAAACGCGCGATCAGCACAATCAGCGCGATTACCGCGACAAGCGCGTACACCAGCAGCAAGTTGCCTTGCACCGCGACCATGGGGGGTCTCCTCGTTTGGCTAGATGGGCGAATGCCCGAAGGGCTTGCGCCCGATTATTGGAATTCTGTTATTCGATGAAACCGGCGTTGCCTCGCCTCTGAATTGCTCAACTGCTCGACTGCTCAACTGCTCAACTGCTCAACCGTTCAACGGCTCACTCGCTTAGCGGCTCAGCGGCGCGGCAATGCGCTCGCCGATTGCGCCAGCCGAGTGATGCCGTCCCAGTCCTTCGCGTCGACGAGCGCCCTGGGGGTCAACCACGAACCGCCCACGCACACCACGTTCGGCTGCGCGAGATACGACGGCGCCGACGCCGCGCTGATGCCGCCCGTCGGACAGAAACGCACTTGGCGAAACGGTCCGTACAACGCCTTGAGCATTGGTACGCCCCCCGACGGCTCGGCCGGGAAGAACTTCACCGTTTCGTAGCCGTCGGCGAGCGCCGCGAGAATGTCGGACGGGGTCACCACGCCCGGCAACAGCGGCAGCCCCGCCGCCTTGGCCGCCGCGCCCAGCGCGCTCGTGTAGCCCGGCGAGACGCCGAAGCGCGCGCCGGCGGCGACGGCCTGCGCCATTTCTTGCGGGTGCGTGAGCGTGCCCACACCGACAATCAGTTCGTCGGACAGCCCGGCCACGTGGCGAATGACGTCCATCGCCGCCGGTGTGCGCAGCGTGATTTCCAGAACCCGCACGCCCCCCGCGAGCAGCGCGCGAGAAACCTGTTCGCCCTGCTCGACGTTATCGAACTGGAGCACCGGGACCACGGGCCCCGCACGCACGATGTCATTGATGTCCATTACGTTTTCCTTGAATGCCGTGACGTGTGCTGCGCGTCACTCAGTACCGAAGAACACGGAAGCGCCGGCTTCTGCCACGCCGACGGCCGAGCGCATGTGCCCGAAGAGCAGACGCCCGGTGTCGTCGCCCGAGAACGGTACCGGGGCCGGCGCACGAGCAGCCCATTCCTGCGGGGCCACCTCGACATGCAGCATACCGGCATTGGCGTCGAGCACGATCAGATCACCGTCGCACACCCGGGCGAGCGGGCCGCTGCCCGCCGCTTCGGGCGACACATGAATCACGGCGGGCACCTTGCCCGAGGCGCCGGACATCCGGCCATCGGTCACGAGCGCCACGGCAAACCCTTCGTCCTGCAAAACCCCGAGCAACGGCGTGAGGCGATGCAGCTCGGGCATGCCGTTGGCGCGCGGCCCCTGGCCGCGCAGCACCACGACCACGTCGCGACGCAGCTCGCCTGCGTCGAACGCGGCCTGCACCGCTTCCTGCGACGCAAACACGCGTGCCGTCGCCGCCACGCGTCGATGTTCCGGCTTGACCGCCGAGACCTTGATGACGCCGCGCCCCAGATTGCCATGCATGAGCCGCAATCCACCATCGGGGGCGAACGGCTCGGCATGGCTGCGCAAGACGTCGCGATCGCCACTGCAAGCGCCGCCGGTGCGCCACGCCAACCCGTCCGGCGAGAGCCACGGCTCGGCGCGGTAACGCGAGAGACCCGGGCCGGCCACGGTCATTACATTGGCGTGCAGCAGACCGGCGTCGAGCAACTCGCCGATCAGAAAACCCATGCCGCCAGCCGCGTGAAAATGGTTCACGTCGGCCTTGCCGTTCGGATAGACGCGCGCCATGAGCGGCACCACGGCGGACAAGGCGTCGAAATCGTCCCAGTCGATGACAATGCCCGCCGCGCGGGCCATCGCGACAAGGTGCAGCGTGTGATTGGTGGAGCCGCCCGTGGCCATCAAGCCGACAATGCCGTTGACGACCGCCCGCTCGTCGACCACGTGGCCGATGGGGGTGTAGTCGGGCGTGTCGGCGCCAATGGCGAGCACGCGCGCCAGCGCGGCGTCGGTCAGTGCATCGCGCAACGGGGTGTGCGGATGGACAAAGGCGGCCCCCGGCAGATGCAAACCCATGATCTCCATCAGGAGCTGATTGCTGTTGGCCGTGCCGTAGAACGTGCAGGTGCCCGCGCCGTGATAGGCCTGCGACTCCGCTTCGAGAAGCGCGTCGCGGCCGACTTTGCCCGTCGCATACGCCTGACGGATCCTGGCCTTCTCATCGTTCGACAAGCCGCTTGCCATCGGACCGGCCGGCACGAAGATCGTCGGCAGATGACCGAATTGCAGCGCACCGATCACCAGACCCGGCACGATTTTGTCGCACACGCCGAGCATCAGCGCGGCATCGAACATGTTGTGGGAAAGCGCGACGGCCGTGCTCATCGCGATAACGTCTCGCGAGAACAGCGACAACTCCATGCCCGCATTGCCTTGCGTGACGCCGTCGCACATTGCCGGCACGCCGCCCGCGACCTGCGCCGTCGCGCCGAGCTTACGGGCGGCCTCACGCAAGCGCACCGGGTACTGCTCATACGGCTGGTGCGCTGAGAGCATGTCGTTGTAAGCCGTGACGATGCCGACATTCGGGCGACGCTGCTCGCGCAGAACGAGCTTGTCGTTGACCGGCATCGCGGCGAAGCCGTGCGCGAGATTGGCACAGGACAGCGCACCGCGCTGCGGAAAACGACCGGCGCTCGCATCGATTCGCGCTAAATACGCCGCACGCGTATCGCGGCTGCGCGCCGCAATGCGCGCGGTCACTGCCATTACGGTCGGGTGCAGGGGCTTCGTTTGCTCTGACGTCATGCCGGGAACCGGATTGCGCACCCAGGACAGGTGCGATTGGGAGCGGAGTTTAGTAGAAATTCTACATCCCATCAATCGAAAGGCGCTATGACTCGGGCTTGTACTTAGCCTATCCCCGTATTTACATGATTTTATGCCATATCGAGAAACATGATCCCACGATACGAAATTACAGTTTTATGTAGTTTTTGTACAAAACCACCGTAAATTGCGAGCCAGAACGCCTGCCCCCCCGGACTGTGGCGTCATGGCGGGCGGGTGCTATAGTGGGCGCCTGCTTTTGTGGAAGTCCGCCTGCCATGCTTAACCGAATCAAAGCCGCGCTGCCCCAACTGCGCCCGTCCGAGCGCAAGCTCGCGACCTATGTACTGGACGCACCGCGCGAGGTCGTCGATCTATCGATGAACGACCTTGCCGAGCGCGCCAACGTTAGTCAGCCGACGATCGCCCGGTTCTGTCAGGCCGTGGGATGCAGTGGATATCGCGAATTCAAGATCCGGCTGGCGCAGGGCATTGCGCAGGGTGTGCCGTTCGTGCATCGCGACGTTCGACCCGATGAGCCGGTACCGGGCATCGCCAGCAAGGTGCTCGACCGCACCATCGGCAGCCTCATGCAGGTTCGCAACAACCTCTCGCCCGACAGCATCGGACAAGCCATCGCCCTGCTCGCCGAGGCACGGCGCATTGAGTTCTATGGCGCGGGCGCCTCGGGAATTGCCGCACAGGACATGCAGCACAAGTTTTTCCGACTGGGCGTGCCGGCGGTGGCGTACAGCGACCCGCACGTCTATGGGATGTCGGCCGCGCTGCTGCAGGCGGGAGACGTGGTCGTGGCGATCTCCAACACCGGGCGGACGCGGGATTTGCTCGACGCCGTGCAACTGGCGCGCACGGCCGGCGCGAGCGTGATTGCCATCACACACAGCAACTCGCCGCTGGCGCGTGCGGCAAGCGTGGCGCTGTTCGCCGATGTCGACGAAGACACCGACGTGTATTCGCCGCTGACCTCACGCATCACCCATCTGGCCATTGGCGACGTGCTGGCCGTGGGCATGGCGCTGCGTCTGGGCGAGCGCCTGCCCGCACAACTCGCCCGCGCGAAGGAAGTCATCAACCGTCGTCGAACGACCAACGACGGTAAGTAAGACGAAGGGCGAAGCCTGCACCGGCGCGCCGCCCTGCGTCTGCGTCTGCGTCTGCTTCTGCTTCTGCTTCTGCTTCTGCTTCTGCGCCTGCTTCTGCTTCTGCGCCTGCCCGCTTTACTTTCCGCGATCAGCCCTGCGCCTGCGGGTTCACCGCATTTTTCAACGGCTCGCCGGTGAGCGCGGCGATCAGGTTGTCTGCTGCGCACAATGCCATGGCATGGCGCGTCTCGTGCGTTGCGGAGCCAATGTGCGGCAGCGCGACCACCTGCTTCATCGTCAGCAGTGGCGAATCGACCGGCACCGGCTCGCGCTCGAACACGTCGAGACCCGCGGCGCGCAGATGGCCCGACGCCAGCGCGTCGATCAACGCTGCCTCGTCGATCACCTTGCCACGGGCGGCGTTGATGAAGATCGCGCCGCGCTTCATCTGCGCGAACTCGCCAGCGCCGATCAACCGTTCGGTGGCCGGCGACAGCGGAACCAGCGTTACGACGAAATCGGCTTCAGCGAGCAACGCCGACAGCGTCCGGTGTTGTGCGCCGTAGGCTCGCTCCGCCGCCTCGTTGCGCGAGCGGTTGCTATACAAGACCTTCATGCCGAAGCCAAGTGCCGCGCGTCGCGCGACGGCCCCGCCAATGCGCCCCATGCCGACGATGCCAAGCGTCTTGCCATGCACATCGGTACCGAAATGCGCCTCACCCAGGCTCGCCTTCCAACCGCCCGCCTTGACCAGTTCGGCCAACTCGACCACACGCCGGGCGCTCGCCAGAATCAGCGCGAAAACGGTGTCTGCCGTGGTTTCCGTGAGGACGTCCGGCGTATTCATCAACACGATGCCGCGACGTGTGAGTTCGGGCACATCGAATGCGTCGTAGCCCACTGAAATGGTGGCCCATGCCTTGAGCTTCGGGGCCGCATCCAGCAGCGCGACGGTGACGTTCACTCCCACACCGATGGCGCCGTCGGCACGGCCCAGCGCCGCCACGAATTCCGCCCGGTTGCCATCGTCGACGCCCTCGAATTCCGAGAGCGTGAAAACCTCGGCCAACCGCGCGCGCACTTCCGGCGGCACGGCCTTGTACAACACCACTTCCGGACGACTCATCCTGGTCACTCCTGGGGTCGCCGCCGTCAGCATCCGCAGACGACGAACGAAATGTCGGTTTGGTTTGCGAGTTCAGCGCTGTGCGTTGCGCGCTTCTGCAAATGCCCGCTCGAGAAAATCGAGACGGTCCTGCCCCCAATACGGCTGACCGTCGAAGACGAACCACGGCGCACCGAATACCCCCGCGCTCGCGGCCTCGTCGGTATTGGCATCGTAGGCCGCTTGCACGCTTGCACCGCTCGATGCCGCGAGCAGCGCCTTGCCATCGAGCGACAAGTGCTCGGCAACGGATTGCAGCGTGGCTTCGTCGGCGATATTGCGCTCCTCGACCCACAGCGCCTTTGAAACGGCCGCCACCAGTTCGAGCGCCTTCTCGGTCCCATGCGCGAGCTGCGTCGCGACGATCAACCGCGCTGCCGGATCGCCCGCGACCGGAAAGAACTTCGGCTGCAGGTTGAGCGGCAAGCCGAGAAACTTCGACCAGCGCGCCAGCTCGATCAGACGATACGCCTGCCGCTGCGGCGGACGTTTGGCCAGCGGCAATCCGCCCGAACCGGAGAAGATCCGTCCGAGATCGATCGGCTTCAATTGGATCTGCACGTCGTAGCGACGTGCCAGATCGATAAAGCGCGCGTGCCCCATATAGACAAAGGGCGACGGCGGCGCCAGAAAATAATCGCAGGTCAGACTCACGGCAGACTCCTCTTGGCTTTCGGGGGTGGCGCTTGCGATGCGGGACGGCGTATCAGAACGGTTTGACAACCACGAGGATCACCGCCGCGAGCAGCGCCAGCACAGGGAATTCGTTGAAGTAGCGATACCAGCGATGCGAACGCGTATTGCGGCCGGTCTCGAACTTGCGCAGCAGTCGGCCACACGCGTGGTGATAGCCGAGCAGCAACACCACGATGAGCAGCTTGGCGTGCATCCAGCCGCCGTAGCGGCCGATACCGTAGTACAGCCAGAGGACCAGCCCGAAAGCGATCGCCGGCACCGCCAGGATCGTCATGAAGCGGTATAGCTTGCGCGCCATGAGCAACAGCCGCTGCGTGGCGGCGGGATCGCTCTCCATCGCGAGATTGACGAAGATGCGCGGCAGATAGAACAGACCGGCGAACCACGAGGCGACGAAAACGATATGAAACGCTTTGATCCAGAGCATCGGGGACAGGCGGCCCGCACGCAGGCCGTCGAATATTTTGAACAGCAAACAATGTACAACAATCCGCGATGTCGTGAGGCACAGCGCCTCGCACCGTCAGGCGTGAAGCCTGCGGCAGTTCGACGCAGCGCGGCAAGCGCCGCTGCCCCCACGTCGGGCGGCCCCCGCCGGGTCGCAGCGTCGGCGCGTCTCATCCGGCGAAACACGACTTCGGCGACGCCCCCGTGCGGGTGTGCCAGAATACGGGCCATATCGGCTTTTTCGCCCCCATCGGCCTGTACGCCGAACATTGGCCCCCGCATGAGAATACTTGGCATCGATCCCGGGCTGCGCGTGACCGGCTTTGGCGTGCTCGAAAAGCACGGCACCCGTCTGCAATATGTGACAAGCGGCGTCATCCGCACCGGCGAAGGCACGCTGCCCGCGCGGCTGCGCATCATCTTCGAGGGCGTGGCGGAACTGGTCGACACCTACCGCCCCGATCAGGCGGCTGTCGAAAAAGTATTCGTCAACGTCAACCCGCAATCCACGCTGCTGCTCGGACAGGCGCGCGGCGCGGCGATCACCGCGCTGTCTGTCGGCGGGCTCGAGGTCTTCGAATACACGCCAATGCAACTCAAGCAGGCCGTGGTCGGCTACGGACGCGCCCGTAAAGAGCAGGTGCAGGAGATGGTGGCACGCTTGCTCACCCTCACTGGCACGCCGGGCAAGGATGCGTCCGACGCGCTGGGCGTGGCGATCTGCCACGCGCATAGCGGCGAGACGTTTGCGGCGTTGGCCGGCGTCTCTCCCGGCCTTGCGGCCAAGGGGTTGCGCGTGCGGCGCGGGCGCCTGGTCGGCTAAGCGCGCCCTTGCCGTGCGGCGCGGCAAATCGCGCCATCGCGCCCCGGCACACGACGCCCGAAGCGCTACAATGCAGCCATGATCGAAACCGACAAACTCGCCGCCGAGCGCATCATCGCGCCGACCCCGGCCTCGCCCAACGAGGAAGCCTTCGAGCGCGCGCTGCGCCCCAAGCTGCTCGACGAATACGTCGGCCAGCGCAAGGTACGCGGGCAACTCGAAATCTTCATCGAGGCGGCCCGCAAGCGCGCGGAACCGCTCGACCACGTGCTGCTCTTCGGTCCGCCGGGTCTGGGCAAGACGACGCTCGCGCACATCATCGCCCGTGAAATGGGCGTGCATTTACGTCAGACGTCGGGGCCCGTGCTCGAGCGTCCGGGTGACCTCGCGGCGCTGCTGACCAATCTCGAAGCCAACGACGTGCTGTTCATCGACGAAATCCACCGGCTCTCGCCGGTCGTCGAGGAAATCCTGTACCCGGCGCTGGAGGACTATCAGATCGACATCATGATCGGCGAAGGCCCTGCAGCGCGCAGCGTCAAGCTCGATCTGCAACCGTTCACGCTCGTCGGTGCAACCACGCGCGCCGGCATGCTGACCAATCCGCTGCGCGACCGCTTCGGGATCGTGGCGCGTCTCGAGTTCTATACGGCCGAAGAACTGGCGGGCATCGTGCGTCGTTCCGCCGGCCTGCTGGGGGCCGTCATTGCCGACGATGGCGCCTATGAGATCGCTCGCCGCGCGCGCGGCACACCGCGTATCGCCAACCGGCTGTTGCGGCGCGTACGCGATTACGCCGAGGTCCGGGCCGACGGACGCATTACCGCCCCGGTGGCCGACGCCGCGCTCTCGATGCTCGACGTCGATCCGGTGGGCCTGGACGTGATGGACCGCAAGCTGCTCGAAGCTGTGCTCCACAAGTTCGACGGCGGGCCGGTGGGGGTGGACAACCTCGCCGCCGCGATCGGCGAAGAGCGCGACACCATTGAAGATGTGATCGAGCCATACCTGATCCAACAGGGCTTCCTGCAACGCACACCGCGTGGACGCGTGGCGACCCTGGCGGCGTACCGTCACTTTGGACTGGCCGCACCCGGCAGCGCGCCGGAGAGCGGCTCGCTCTGGTCGCCCGACGCCACGAACAAGTGACGCGCGCCGTCACGTCACACTGACCCTCGCATGTCTTCGCACGACGACCTCCCGACCCCGCCTCCGACAACGCCCTTGCAGCCTGCCGGGCCGGTCGTGGGCGTGTCGGGACGCGTGCGGCACGCCATCGCCATGCGCCTGGTGAGCCTCACGTCAGGCCCCGGCGCGCCGCGACTGAACTACGACACGCCGGCCGGCGATCCCGGCCTGTTCGGTCCGGATGCCGCCTGCTGGCATGTGCACGGCGACTTCACGTCCATGATGATCGGCGGCATCAGCGCATTGCTGATGCAGTCGTTGCATCCGCTCGCGATGGCGGGGGTCTGGGACCACTCGACCTTCCGGCAGGACGTGATCGGCCGCCTGCGGCGTACGGCGACGTTCATCGGCGGCACGACGTTCGGCAATACCGCCGACGCGCAAGCGCTGCTCGAGCGCGTGAGACGCATCCATTTGCAGGTCAAGGGGACGGCCCCCGACGGTCGCCCCTACGCTGCCTACGATCCCGATCTGCTGACGTGGGTGCATGTGGCCGAGACGTCGAGCTTCCTGCGCAGCTACCTCGTGTACCGAAACCCGGCGTTCGCCCGCAGCGAGCAGGATCGCTACTACGCAGAGGTCGCACGCATTGCGGTGGCGCTTGGCGCACGCGACGTGCCGACGAGCGTGGCGCAGATCGACGACTATCTCGCCGCCATGCGCCCGGCATTACGCACGAGCGAACGCACAGCGGAAGTCGTGCGCGTGCTGCGCAATCTCCCTGCGCCGTTCGTCGGCGCGCGCATGTTCAGCGGCTTGTTGTTCCGTGCCGGCGCCGATCTCATGCCGGACTGGGCGCAGGCGATGCTCGGCTTCGCGGAGGGATCTGCGGTACGGCGTCTGACGGTGCGGCCCGCCGTGCGTCACATGGCGCAGGTCGCACGCTGGTCGATGCGCAACAGCGTGGCGCACCGGGCGCGACGCCGCGCTCTGGCGGCACCCGACGTCGTCGCTACGCAGCCGTCGCTCGAGCGCTAGGTGCATCCAAGCGAGCCACTGCCGTTACGTCGCCGGCGTGCCCGTTACACTACGCGCGGATCGACCCGATCCGTAGCGGCGTCCACCGGCCTGTCGTTGCTTTCGTCACGCACCGCGTTGTCAAGATGCGTGACATCGCCCCAACTGAGCACGCACCAACGCAGGCCGTCGTATGTAAGACGGTTCACGCTCGCGTTGAGCAACGGATAGGCGCGCGGCTCGGTCAGCGCGAGTTGCGTCGCCAGCCGATAGCAGCAGTCGAGCACACCACCGTGCGCCACAAGCGCCAGATGCTGGCCCGCATGGTCGCTCAGGAGTTGTCCAACGGCCTCGGTGATACGCGTGTAGAACCCTCGTGCAGACTCACCGCCGGGAATCACGAAATCGGGATCGCGGCGCTGCCATCGCGCATAGTCCTGAGGGAATTGCGCCAGAATCTCGTCGGGCATGTGGGTTTCGAAGATCCCGTAATGGCGCTCTCGCAGACTCGCGGTGCGCACGAGCGGCAGGCCACACGCGCGCGCAACCGGCTCCGCCGTTTGCACCGCGCGCCGCAGATCGCTCGTGAGCACATGGTCGAATACGCGCCCATGCGCGGCAACTTCGCGCGCGATACGCGCCCCCAGCAATCCCGCCTGACGCTCGCCCTCGGCCGACAGCGGAATATCCGTATGCCCCTGAATCCGCTTGACGCGGTTCCAGTCGGTCTCGCCGTGGCGAATCAGCGTCAGGGTGGTGGTCGTGCCGGTCATCGATACGATTGTGTTTGTGAGTTCGGGCGGTCCGCTGGCGAAGCGCCGTCAGGCCAATTTCGGATTGAGCGTGTAAGTACCGGTGACGCTGGCCTGCCCAAGCACATGCGGCTTGATCGCGGCGAGTACGTCGTCGCCGCCGAAGCGCCCTTCAAGCGGCACTCGGGCAATGTCGAGTGCGTACACGGTGAAGTGGTAGTGGTGCACGATCGTGTCGTTCCACGGCGGGCAAGGGCCATCGTAACCGTAGTAATCCCCCTTCATGCTCTCGTCGCCGGCAAACCATGCGGTGTAGTCGTTCACGCCGTGACGCATGCCGTCGAGCGCGTCGGGGCCGAACTTGCCGCGCGGCGTGACGTGATTGCTGTGACTGGCCGCCGGAATTTCGGACGTGGCCCCCGGTACGTCAACGAGCACCCAATGGTAGAAATCGACGCGCGGCAGATCGGCCGGCACTTCGCGTCCTTCCTTGTTGACGTCGTCCCCTTGACTCGGTACGTCGCTGTCGGTACAGATCACGACAAACGAGCGCGTGCCGGCAGGCACGTCGGACCAGGCCAGGTGCGGATTCTTGTTCTGCGATAGCGCCACGTGCGCCTGTGCATCCGGTTTGCCGAAGGCGAACTGTGCATCTATCGCCGCATGATCGGCAAACGAGTCACTCCAGACTTTCATCGGTCTCTCCCAAGCATTGTCGTTTCGGAACTCGACGACGGTATCACACCGATGCGGATCGCGTGCAACGGGTCGCACACTTCCGGACGATTCCAGGCGATTTTCGGGATAACACCGGGGTTTGCGCACATGAGCGCGAACAGGCGGCACGATGGAAGGCGGTGATGCAATGCGTGCCGATGGGCACAGCGGGGTGCCCGGTGGGCACGCAGGGGCCCGCGGGTGCCGGTGCCGGTGCTGGTGCTGGTGCTGGTGCTGGTGCCGGTGCCGGTGCGCGGGCGCGGTGGGTGCGGCGGCCGATGCGACGCTTGCCGACGGACACAGCGGGTGTCTGGTGCGCACGCTCAGACCCGTGGATGCGGCGGATGCGGGGGGTTCGGTGGGCGCAGTGTCGCTGACGATGTCAGGACACTTCGGGACGTGTCTGAAGCCAGAACGTGACCGGTCCATCGTTCACGAGCGCGACACGCATGTGCGCGCCAAACTCGCCCGTTTCCACGATCGGATGGCGCGCGCGCGCCTGCGTGACGAAATGATCGAAGAGCCGCTTGCCGTCGGCCGGGCTCGCCGCCGGCGTAAAGCTCGGACGGGTGCCGCTTTGGGTGTCGGCCGCAAGGGTGAACTGCGAGACGAGCAACAGCGCGCCCGCCGCCCCATGGCCGTCGAGGTTCGACACGCTGCGGTTCATCTTGCCCACCTCGTCCGAGAACACGCGATAGCCGAGCAGCTTCGCAAGTAGTTTGTCCGCGCTCGCCTCGGTGTCGCCGCGCTCGGCGCACACCAGGGCGAGCAGGCCCGGACCAATGGCGCCGACCGTGCGGCCGTCCACGGTGACTGCGGCCTCGAGCACGCGTTGGATGAGTGCGATCATCGCGCAACGAGAGGCAACAAGTGCAACGCGAGCGAGATCGACATACAGGCAGGTGACGTACAGGCAGGTGACATACAGGCGAGCGACATTCAGGCGAGCGTCACGCGCGCGAAGCGGCGCTTGCCGACCTGCACGACATAGGTGCCGGCGTCGATCTTCGCGCCCTTGTCGGACACAGCCTCGCCGTCGATCCGCACGCCCCCCTGCTCGATGTTGCGGTTGGCTTCCGAGGTCGAGGGCACGAGACCTGCCTGCTTGAGCAACTGAGCGATGCCCAGCGGTGCGCCGTCAAGGGAGACTTCCGGAATATCGTCCGGCACGCCGCCCTTGGCGCGCGCATTGAAGTCTTCGAGTGCGCGCTCGGCGTCGGCCTGGGAGTGGAAACGCGCCACGATCTCCTGCGCGAGCAGCACCTTCACGTCGCGCGGATTGCGTCCGCCCTCGATATCCTTGTGCAGTTGCGCGATTTCGTCGAGCGAACGGAACGAGAGCAACTCGTAGTAGCGCCACATGAGCTCGTCCGAGATACTCATGAGCTTGCCGAACATCTCGCTCGGCTTCTCGCTGATGCCCACGTAATTGGCCTTGGACTTCGACATCTTCTCAACGCCGTCCAGTCCTTCGAGCAGCGGCATCGTCAGAATGCACTGCGGCTCCTGGCCGTACTGCTTCTGCAATTCGCGTCCCACCAGCAGGTTGAACTTCTGGTCGGTGCCGCCAAGCTCCAGATCCGACTCCAGCGCCACCGAGTCGTACCCCTGCATGAGCGGGTAGAGGAACTCGTGAATGGCGATCGGCACACCGCCCTGGAAGCGCTTGGTGAAGTCCTCACGCTCGAGCATGCGCGCCATCGTGTAACGCGACGCAAGCTTGATCATGCCGTCCGCGCCCAGCTTCATCGACCACTCGCTGTTGTAGCGGATTTCGGTCTTGCTGCGATCGAGCACCAGGGCAGCCTGTTCGAAATAGGTCTTGGCGTTCGACTCGATCTGCTCGCGCGTGAGCGGCGGGCGCGTGCTGTTGCGGCCCGACGGGTCGCCGATCAGCGATGTGAAATCGCCAATCAGGAAAATGACCGTATGCCCCAGATCCTGCAACTGGCGCATCTTGTTGAGCACCACGGTGTGTCCGATGTGGATGTCGGGTGCGGTCGGATCGAGGCCCAGCTTGATACGCAGCGGCTTGCCGGTCGCTTCGCTGCGCGCGAGCTTCTGCAGGAACTCCTCCTCAACGAGCAGCTCGTCGCAACCGCGCTTGGCGATCGCCAGAGCGGCCCGCGCGGCATCGGTCACGGGATACTTCTTTTCCGAGGTGAGTGCGTGTTCACTTGTCATAACATCATTGTCCAGACTGGTTCAGGGTTTCCCTTAGCCAGTCAGTAAAGGCGGAGACGGCGGCGGATCTGCTATAATCGCCGCTCAATTCTCGGCTCGGGCCGAAGCAACGCCGGGTTGCCCCGGAATTCCGGCAGGCAATCTCGAAGCGTGTCGCTCCGCCCGGGCTTTTTTGTAAGTTGCGCAGAATTTTACGTGATGTGGCCAAAACTCCGTGATTTTTTTGCGCGCGAACTGCTGACCCTGATCGACCCCACGCAGCCGAAGCACCGTCGAAGAAAGGTGCAAATCGTGGCAACGGTCGGTTCGGCCCTGACGTTGGGAATGGTGACCGCTTTCGGCGTGGCACCTATGGTGCCCGAAGCGGCGCGCAACGGTGCGAGCGTGACGTTGCCGCTCACCTTCCCCGACCTGGCCAAACAAATCCAGCAGCTCGACGCGCAGTCCCAGACCTTTATCCATCAGGTGGCGCTGCGACGCGGCGAAACGCTTGGCGACATGCTCTCGCGCCTGTCGATCCAGGACCCCGCCGCTGAGCGCTTCATTCGCGAGAACGCCGTCGCCCGTCGCCTGATCGGTGTGCCCGCCGGGCACGTCGTGCAGGCGGAGACCGACGACGATGGCAAGCTCGTCTCGCTCTCCACCGTCCTCTCGAACGGCAATGCCGCCGCCCAGCAACTGGTGATCGAGCGCAATGACGCCGGTCGCCTGCGCGCGCGCATGGAGCAACTCGCCAACGATACCGAATGGGCCATGCGCTCCGGTGCCATTGCGGGCAATTTCTTCACGGCGATGGACGATGCCGGTGTGCCCGATGCCGTCGTGGCGCAGATGGTGAACATCTTCTCGGGCGTGATCAACTTTCAGCGCGACGTGCGCCGCGGCGATCGCTTCCGTCTGGTGTACGAAGTGGTCAAGCAGCAGGATCGCACCGTTCGCACCGGCCGCGTGCTCGCCGTCGAGTTCATCAATCAGGGCAAGACGCATCAGGCCATCTGGTACGCCGATCCGCACGGCGCGCCCGAGGGCGCGTACTACGGCTTCGACGGGCGCAATCTGAAACAGGCATTTCTGCGCACGCCTGTCGAGTTCTCGCGGATTTCGTCGGCATTCGGCGGTCGCGAACATCCGTTCCAGCACAAGTGGAAGCAGCACGAAGGTGTCGATCTGGCCGCGCCGATCGGCACGCGCGTGTTTGCAGCGGGCGACGGTGTGGTCAAGTTCGCCGGCAAGCAAAACGGCTACGGCAACCTGGTCGAGATCGATCACGCGGGCAATTACCAGACGCGTTACGCCCACCTGTCCGGTTTTGGGCAGGGCATGAAGGCCGGCACACGTGTCACGCAAGGACAAGTCATCGGCTTCGTGGGGCAAACGGGGTGGGCTACCGGCCCGCATCTGCATTACGAGCTCCGCTACAAGGGTGTGCCGCGCAATCCGTTCTCGACGGACGTGGCGGCCACCGCGCCGCTCGCGGGTGCCCGCCTGAAGCTGTTCGACATGTACGCCGAGAGCCTCCTCAAGCGCATTGACCTGATGCGCACAGTGCAAGTCGCTCAACGCGATTGAGGTATGCTGGAGTTCGCGCCACGCACCGCGACGTGTGACTGACATGTCTGCCCTGCTGGCGCGGTTTCGATTTCTTCGGCTCCCCCGCGCCCGTCCGCACCGCCCATGACCGACATCGCTCGTTCCACCCTCGCCCCGGTTCCGCCCGCTCATTTCATCGGTCTCATGTCCGGCACCAGTCTGGACGGCGTCGATGGCGTGCTCGTCACATCGGCAAACACACGGGTGCTTGCGCAAGCCTATCTCCCGTTTCCGGACGATCTGCGTGACACATTGATGGTGTTGCAGGCCCCCTCGGAAAACGAGCTGCATCGGGAAGCGCTGGCGGCAAACGCGTTGGCACGCGTCTATGCGGAATGCGTGAGCGCGTTGCTCACCACGGCAGGGTTGCCCGCGTCGGCCGTCGCGGCCATTGGCGCGCACGGGCAGACGATTCGTCATCGTCCGGGAGAATTCGACGGAACGGGTTATACCCGCCAACTCAACGCCCCCGCGCTCCTCGCCGAGTTGACCGGCATCGATGTCGTTGCAGATATGCGCAGCCGCGACGTCGCAGCAGGCGGCCAGGGGGCGCCGCTCGTACCCGCCTATCACCAGGCGATGTTTTCGGAAGCGAGCGAGACGCGCGTCATCTGCAATCTTGGCGGCATCAGCAATGTGACGATTCTGCCGGCGGCGGCGTCCGGCCGGCCCGTCTCGGGCTTCGATTGCGGTCCCGGCAACGCACTACTCGACGGCTGGGCGGCGCGCCATCTCGGCAAGTCCTATGACGATGGCGGCGCCTGGGGTGCCGGCGGACGCGTCAACGACGCCCTGCTCGCCGCCTGGCTCAGTGAACCCTACTTCCGCCAGCATCCCCCGAAGAGCACCGGTCGCGACCTGTTCCATGCCGAGTGGCTGGCGGCACATCTGGCGGCGTTCCCAGGCGTGGCGGCCGTCGATGTCCAGGCCTCACTCGTCGCGCTGACCGCGCAGTGCGTCGCGAACGACGTGTTGCGCTACGCACCTGACTGTCGAGGCCTATACGCTTGCGGCGGCGGAACGCGCAATCACGCGCTCATGCAGGCCATCGCATTGCGTCTGCCGGGCGTGAGCGTTGCAACGACCGACGCGCTCGGCGTACCGCCGCATCAGGTCGAGGCCCGCGCCTTCGCCTGGCTCGCGCAGCGCTGCCTGGCGCGGCAAGCGGGGAATCTTTCGACCGTCACCGGCGCGCAAGGCCCCCGCATTCTTGGCGCGATCTATCCGCATTGAGCGTCACGCCAGCCCCGACCCACTTCAACCCATGTTGGCTGACGGGAAAGGGAAAAAAGAAAGGACCCTTGCGGGTCCTTTCTCTCACTACGTCCAATGACTGCTTTCGAGCCGTTCAGACCGAGAACGACGAGCCGCAGCCACACGTCGTGGATGCGTTCGGGTTCTTGATGACGAACTGCGCGCCGTTGATATCTTCCTTGTAGTCAATCTCGGCGCCGACGAGGTATTGATAGCTCATCGAATCGATCAGCAGCGAAACGCCATTCTTGTCGAGCACGGTGTCGTCTTCGTTGACGTCTTCGTCGAAGGTGAAACCATACTGAAAGCCGGAGCAACCGCCGCCCTGCACGAAAACGCGCAGTTTCAGCTCGGGGTTACCCTCTTCGTCGATCAGTTGCTTGACCTTGTCCGCGGCGCTGTCGGTAAAGACCAGAAACGCGGGCATTTCCGTGACAGCGGCCTCAAGCGGTGCGTTCATCGCAAATCTCCATAAATCGGTTCGGTACCATTCTAGTCCCTAATCCTAAATTGTGCCGACGGCAGAAAAATCAATGGCTTAGAGACGATAAATACCGTTACGGCAATACGGGAATATGGGTCAGCCCCATGTTCTCCGGCAAGCCGAACATCAGGTTCATACACTGCACACCCTGACCGGACGCGCCCTTGACCAAATTGTCCTCGACCACGAGGATCACCAACGTGTCTTCGTTACCCGGACGATGCACTGCCATGCGCACATAATTCGACGCACGCACCCAGCGCGTCTCGGGCAACGCGCCGGCCGGCATCACGTCCACAAACGGCTCGCCCGCGTAATACGTCTCGAACAACGCCTGGAAATCGGTGTTGCGCGCTTCGGGCAGGATCGTCGCGTACAGCGTCGAGTGGATACCCCGAATGGTCGGCAGCAGATGCGGCACGAACGTCAGGCCTACTTCGTAGCCGGCAATCGCCTCGAGCCCCTGCTTGATTTCCGGGTGATGACGGTGTCCCTTCACGCCATAGGCCTTGAAGTTGTCGGACGTCTCGGCAAGGATCAGCGACGTCTCCGCCTTGCGGCCGGCGCCGCTCGCGCCCGACTTGGCATCCGCAATCAGGTGCTTCGGATCGACCAGCTTGCGGCCGCCGGCAAACAACGGCGCATAGCCCAATTGCACGGACGTCGGGTAACAACCGGGCAGACCGATCACGCGGGCGCTCTTGATCTTTTCGCGATTGATCTCGGGCAGGCCGTAGACAGCCTCTTCGAGAATGTCGGGGCAGGCGTGGGGCATGCCGTACCACTTTTCAAACGTGGCCAGGTCTTTCAGGCGGAAGTCTGCCGCCAGATCGATCACGCGCACACCGGCGGCGAGCAGCTCGCGCGCCTGCGCCATGGCAACGCCGTGCGGTGTGGCGAAGAACACCACGTCGCAATCGGTCAGTCGGGCGTCGTCGGGGCTGCAGAATGCCAGGTCGACACGGCCTCGCAGGTTCGGATACATATCGGCGACCGGCGTACCCGCTTCCTTACGCGAGGTAATGGCCGTCAACTTCACTTCCGGGTGCTGCGCCAGCAAACGGAGCAACTCCACACCGGTGTAGCCGGTGCCGCCTACGATACCTACCTTGACCATGTCCTACCCCTTTCAATCTGAATCGCGATTCTATCAAGCTTCCACGACACGTGTGGGACGGTGACGCACCCGGCGCATCTCCCAACCAGTGGCTGAAAAGACAACGCAAAAAAGAGAAAAGGCCGCACGAGGCGGCCTTCCTTGCATCCACCAGAGGCAGATGCGAACAAGCACTCGGGCGATTAACGCTTCGAGAATTGCTTGCGACGGCGTGCCTTGTGCAGACCCACCTTCTTACGTTCGACTTCACGAGCATCGCGCGTGACGAAGCCAGCGGTCGACAGCGTCGGCTTGAGCGTCGCGTCGTAGTCGATCAGTGCGCGGGTGATGCCGTGGCGAACCGCACCGGCCTGACCCGTTTCACCGCCGCCCGAAACGTTGACCTTGATGTCGAACGTTTCGCCGTGGTTGGTCAGCTCGAGCGGCTGACGAACGATCATCAGCGACGTTTCACGAGCGAAGTACTCTTTGATCGGCTTGCCATTGACGACGATGTCGCCCTTGCCAGCCTTGATGAACACACGAGCAACAGCGCTCTTGCGACGGCCGGTGCCGTAATTCCAATCGTTTTTGAACATGGCGTGGCCCTTAGATCTCGAGCGACTTCGGTTGCTGCGCTTCGTGCGGATGGTTACCGTCGGCGTAAACCTTCAGCTTCTTGATCATCGCGTAGCCCAGCGGACCCTTCGGCAGCATGCCCTTCACGGCCTTCTCGAGCGCACGGCCCGGGAAACGCTCTTGCATCTTGCCAAACGTGGTTTCGTAGATACCGCCCGGGTAACCCGAGTGGCGGTAATACTTCTTGTCGGTTTGCTTTGCGCCCGTGACTTTCAGCTTGGCAGCATTGACGATGATGATGTAATCACCCGTGTCAACGTGCGGCGTGAATTCAGGCTTGTGTTTGCCGCGTAGACGGCGTGCCACTTCGCTGGCGACACGGCCGAGGACTTTGTCCGTCGCGTCAATCACAAACCATTCGCGCGTCACCTCTGCCGGCTTAGCGGAAAACGTCTTCATGATCGATCCAAATAAAATACATTTGCCCCATTAACATCAACTTCCTGCTTGTCTGCCGGCCGCGTCCTGGCGACTTGAGTCGCACGGCGCAGTCCTGTGCTTGCAGGCTCTCCCTGATGTCTTTTCCGTGGGCATTTCCGGAAAAGCCCTTGATTATACAGAAAAATCCCCTCACCGGTAAACGGCATTTCCGGCCGGACAAAAAAAAACCCGAACCTCGTGGGTCCGGGTTAAATCCACCAAAGGAGGAGGGTGGAGGAGACACTTGCAGGATTGCTGTGAAGCACAACAACCAATGACTCCAGTCTAGCAAAGCAGAAAGTGCTGCGCAAGAAAATTTATAGTGCGAAACATAACACCACAATATGAAATGATGGAAATTTGCACAACCCCCGCAAAAATCAATAAAAATCAATCACTTACACAAGTTCTCACGCTCTTGGATGCGCGCCAATCGGTGCCAGAATTCCGGTTTTAGGGTTTATCCCGCTGAAAATTCGATCAAAAAAACGCCAATATTGCGGCGCAGCAACCTGAGCCCGCATAGCCGGGCGACAGCGTCGCGCGCGGCGTCGTACGCGAGTTTGCGGAAGCCGCTACAATTTTTGCTTGAATGCGATATCGGGGTTTCGACATATGGAATGCAAGGTTAGCTGGATGGGCCAGGATGGCATGGCCTTCGTTGCACAGACGGGGAGCGGCCATATCGTCGCGATGGACGGCGCGCCGGAAGGCGGCGGCCACAACCAGGCACCGCGTCCCATGGAGATGCTGCTGGTTGGCACGGGCGGCTGCACAGCGTACGACGTGGTGCTGATTCTCAAAAAGAGCCGCGCCGAGGTGAAGGGCTGCACCGTCGCGCTCAAGGCCGAGCGTGCCAGCGAAGATCCCAAGGTTTTCACCAAGATTCACTTCCACTTCACGGTCACGGGCCGCAATTTGAACCCTGCCACCGTCGAGCGCGCCGTGACACTCTCCCACGACAAGTACTGCTCGGCATCGATCATGCTCGCCAAGACGGCGGAGATCACGCATAGCGTCGAGATTGTCGAAGGCTGAGACCCGGTCGGCCAAACCACCGGCCGCAGGCATGACGGCGGCAGAAGCACAAAAGGCTCCCAGGGGAGCCTTTTGTGTTCTATTTGGATGCAGAGCCAGCCGATAAGCCGGATTCTGTGAACGCGACTCGCGCCGCGCCTGACAATCATTCCTCTAGGCGACACATCACTGCGCCGCTCAAGCTTCCTACCCGCAGGCTCCCGGGGGCCCCGTTGCCGGCACCCGCACGAGGCGCATGCCGCTCACCTGCCTATTTGGAATTGCTCCGGGTGGAGGTTACCGTGCCGTGTGCGTTGCCGCACGCCGCGGTGCGCTCTTACCGCACCGTTTCACCCTTACCTGATCCACCTGGCTTGCGCCAGGGGCCATCGGCGGTCTGTTCTCTGTTGCCCTGTTCCGCGTCTCACGACGGATGGCCGTTAGCCATCACCCTGCCCTATGGAGTCCGGACTTTCCTCCCCCTCCCCAAAGGGAGGCGGCGATTGTCTGGCCGACTCTGCGGCCGGAAGTGTATCACGCGTGTCGGCCTCACTGCCCAAAGGCCCGCAATATCGGCGCGGGCCCCACGGCACGTTCAGTCGTTGCGTCGCCGGCCTGGTCGAAAGACCGACGCGTCCAGGTAATAGGCTGGGTCCTCGTTGGCGGGCCACCAACCGGGAATTCCCAATATCGGCAAGGGGGCGAAGTCGCGCGGTGTGAGCGGCGCGCTCGCGAGCGTCGGCGCGATCTGGCCGTCGAGCCAGACGCGCCGATCAGCAGGCGTCCAGCCGAAATAGTCTCGTGGAACGTCGACAATCCAAGCGTGCGACGTCACCGATCGATAGGGCGCGACGAGCTTTTCCAGCAACGCATGCCCGAACGGCAGCACTTCGCAGGCGCGCCCCCAGTCGGCGCGCCGCGTCACGAAGAGCGTATGCCAGTCGAATGCCCTTAACGCCCGCCCGAGGGCCGCGTCGCTGCAGGCGAAGAGCACGGCATTCTCGTCGAAAAGGGTCGCGGCATCGCGCGTGACGCCACGCGTGGCGCGCACGCCGTCAGCGGCGATGGCTGCCGCCTGACGGGCATTGAGCGCCGCTTTTCCACACGGATAGGTCAACCAGATCAGCGCGTTGAAAAAGTCATGCAGGTTCGCGCGCGTCGGCACGCAACCCGTGGCCGCGATGAACGCCTCGTACGCGGGGGCAGCCGGAAGGCGCTCGGGCGCGACGAATCGAAGCGCCCGCCCCCACCCGCTCACCCGCTCTTGGGCCGCAGCTTGCGCCGACAGCGTCTCGCGCCAGTCGCCACCCGCGAGCGCGCGTTGCCCCCGCTCCGACACCGCTTCGAACCACGGCGCCCGCCAGTCGATCTCGGGCAGCGCGCACCCCGCGGACATCGACATCGAAAGCACGCCGTCCCGGCTCAACCCTTGAGCTTCCAGCCGATAACTTCACCGCCGCGCAGCGGCACCACGGTCGCATCGCCCATCGGCAACTCCGCTGGCAGCGTCCAGTCTTCGCGCACCAGCGTGATCTTGTCGGCGTTACGCGGCAGTTCGTAAAAGTCGGGGCCGTGGAAGCTGGCGAAGCCTTCAAGCTTGTCGAGCGCATTGGCTTTGTCGAATGCTTCGGTGTAAAGCTCCACCGCGTGCAGCGCCGTGTAGCAACCCGCGCAGCCGCAGGCAGCTTCCTTGACGCCACGGGCGTGGGGAGCACTGTCGGTCCCCAGGAAGAAGCGCGTGCTGCCCGACGTGGCCGCCTTCACGAGGGCCTCGCGATGCGTCTCGCGTTTGAGCACCGGCAGGCAGTAGTAATGTGGGCGGATTCCGCCCGTGAATATCGCATTGCGGTTGTATAGCAGGTGATGCGCGGTGATCGTGGCGGCGATGGGGCCTTCGGCCTGCGCGACATACTCGGCGGCATCCTTGGTCGTGATGTGTTCGAACACCACCTTGAGCCCTGGGAAATCGCGGCGAAGCGGCGACATCACGCGGTCGATGAAGACCTTTTCGCGATCGAAGATATCGATGTCGGAACTCGTCACCTCGCCATGCACCAACAACGGCATGCCAACGTCCTGCATGGCTTCGAGCGCGCTGCGGCATTTGGTCAGGTCGGTCACGCCGGCGTCCGAGTTCGTTGTTGCACCGGCAGGATAGAGCTTCACGCCATGCACGAAGCCCGACGCCTTTGCGCGACGAATCTCGTCGGCCGGCGTGTTGTCGGTCAGGTACAGGGTCATGAGCGGCTCGAACGTATTGCCGGCCGGGCGCGCGGCAAGAATGCGCTCGCGATAGGCCGCCGCGTGCTCGGTCGTGGTGACCGGCGGCTTCAGGTTCGGCATGATGATCGCGCGCCCGAACTGGCGGGCACTGTCGGGCAGTACGCTCTTGAGCACGTCGCCATCGCGCACGTGCAAGTGCCAGTCGTCGGGACGGGTGATAGTCAATTCGGTAATCATGGGCGTTTTCCGGGGGCTGGGAAGCGACTGGCCCATGAGACCGCCGCGGCGCGGTGACGCGTCGGCGCGACGGACTTTTTGGGCGGTCATGTACGTGCACAGGGGCCGGTGCTATGCTTGTGCAACCCCCTATTGTACTGGCTGCGGCGCTCCGACACGACGTGCGCGGCCAATCTTCGAATTGCCCGTCCCATGTGCCAACTGCTCGCAATGAATTGCGCGGAACCGACCGACATCACGTTCTCATTTACCGGTTTTGCGGCGCGTGGGGGCGGCACCGATCACCATGCGGACGGTTGGGGCATTGCCTTTTTCGAGGACAAGGCCTGCCGCCTTTTCATCGATCACCTGGCCGCAGCAAATTCCCCCATCGCCGAATTGGTGAAGAAATACCCGATCAAGTCGAAGAACGTCATCGCGCATATCCGCAAAGCGACGCAAGGCATCGTTGAGTTGGAGAACTGCCATCCGTTCCAACGCGAGCTGTGGGGACGCCACTGGATCTTCGCGCACAACGGCGATCTGCACGACTACGACCCATTTCTCTCGGGCGTGTACCAACCCGTGGGGACGACCGACAGCGAACGCGCCTTCTGCGACATCATGCAAGGCTTGCGCAAGCGCTTCCCCGGTTCGCAGCCGCCGCTCGACGAGCTGTTTCACGCCGTCGAGGACATTACGCGTACGATCACGCGCCACGGCGTGTTCAACTTCGTCCTCTCGAACGGTCAGGCGTTGATCGCACACTGCTCGACGCGACTGCACTTCATCGCCCGTCAATGGCCGTTCACGAAGGCGCATCTGATCGATGCCGACTGGGAGATCGATTTCGCCAAGTTCACCACGCCGGCCGATCGTGTCGCGGTGATTGCCACCGCCCCCCTCACGGACAACGAAGTCTGGACGACCTTCGAGCCGGGCGAGTTGATTCTGTTCGAGAAAGGTGCGCCGTCGCTGCGCACCGTCGTGCCGATCCCGGAAGCCGTCCGCCTGCGCAACGCACAGAACACGGCCTGCCAATAAGGCTGCGTCGCCACCGGATGCGCGTGTTCGCACGACGTACGTCTGCGCAAAAAGCTGCGGCCATGCGCGATAAACCATAAAAAAAGCGTGCCCGAAGGCACGCTTTCGTCATTGCGGCGCTGACCGGAATCAGTGCAGGATCTTGGCGAGAAAATCCTTGGCGCGGTCCGACTTCGGATTCGCGAAGAATTCGTCCTTCCTGTCGTCTTCGACGATGATGCCCTGATCCATGAAGATCACACGGTTGGCGACCTTCTTGGCGAAGCCCATTTCGTGCGTGACCACCATCATGGTCATGCCTTCATGCGCCAGTTCGACCATCACGTCGAGCACTTCATTGATCATTTCCGGATCGAGCGCCGAGGTCGGTTCGTCGAACAGCATGGCGATGGGGTCCATGCACAGAGCACGGGCGATGGCCACACGCTGCTGCTGACCGCCCGAGAGTTGCCCCGGAAACTTGTGGGCATGCGCCGTCAGGCCAACGCGCTCGAGCAATTTCAGGCCTTTTTGGCGGGCAGCGTCCTTGCTGCGGCCAAGGACCTTGACCTGCGCGAGCGTCAGGTTCTCGGTGATCGACAGATGCGGGAACAGTTCGAAGTGCTGGAACACCATGCCCACGCGCGAGCGCAGCTTGGCCAGGTTCGTCTTCGGGTCTGCAACCGATGTGCCATCGACGATGATCTCGCCTTGCTGGATCGGCTCCAGGCCATTGACGGTCTTGATGAGCGTGGATTTGCCCGAACCCGACGGGCCGCACACCACCACGACTTCCCCCTTCTTGACCTCAGTGGAGCAGTCCGTGAGCACCTGGAACTGACCGTACCACTTGGAGACGTTTTTAAGGGTAATCATTTCGCCAACCTCTTCTGAAGACGTTTAACCAACATCGAAACCGAGAAGCAGATCACAAAGTAGACCGCTCCGGCAAACACAATCATTGCAGGCAGCGTGCCGTCACGCTGACCCACCTGATACGCCATGCCGAAGAAGTCGGCCAGGGCGATCGCGTACACGAGCGAGGTGTCCTGGAACAGAATGATGCCCTGGGTGAGCAGCAGCGGCACCATATTACGGAACGCCTGCGGCAGCACCACGAGCCCCATCGCTTGCCAGTAAGACATGCCCAGCGCGAAAGCGGCTGACATCTGACCACGCGACACGCTCTGGATACCCGCGCGAATGATTTCCGAATAATACGCCGCCTCGAACAGCGAGAACGCGACGAGGGCCGAGACCATCCGGATGTCCCACGTCGGCGGCACGTCGAGCACCGTACGCAGCACCTGCGGCACGATCAGGAAGAACCACAGCAGCACCATCAGCAGCGGGATCGAACGGAACACGTTCACGTACAGATCCGCGAACCATTTCAGTACGGTCACGCCCGACAGACGCATCATCGCGAGCAACGTCCCCCAGACGATCCCCACAACCACGGCGAGCACCGTGATCTGCAGCGTGGTGATCATGCCCTGGAAGAGCAGCGACCTCGCGTCGAAGGCGCCGCCCCATGCGAAGATCTCACCCATTATTTGCCCCCGATGTAGCCCGGCAAGCGGGTCTTGGCTTCGATGAAGCGCATGAGCATCAACACCGCAATGTTGATGATCATGTACGCAATCGTCACAGCGATGAACGACTCGTAGCTATGTGCCGTGTAATCGATGAGTTGCTTACCCTGCCCCGTCAGTTCGAGCAGGTTCACCGTCGAGATCACGGCCGAATTCTTGAAGATGTTGACGAATTCCGAGGTGATCGGCGGGATCACCACACGGAAAGCCACCGGCAGTAGCACGAAGCGATAGGTCTGCGGCAGCGTGAGGCCCATGGCCAGACCGGCATTCTTCTGGCCCTTGGGCAGCGAATTGATACCGGAGCGCACCTGCTCACACACCCGGGCTGCGGTAAAGAGGCCCAGGCCGACCACACCGGTGAGCAGCGAGACGTTCGCCGGATTGAGCGCGAATAGCCACGTGCGAACGGATTCCGGCAGGAAGTCGGGCGCCACGTAATACCAGAAGAACAACTGTACGAGCAGCGGGATATTGCGGAACAGTTCCACGTACCCTGCCGCGAAGCCGGAAAGCCATTTATTGGGAACGGTGCGCAACACGCCGAGCACGGAGCCCACGATTAGCGCAATGATCCAGCCGCCGAGACCCACTTCAAGCGTGAGCTTGAAGCCCGAGAGCAGCCACCCGAAGTAGGTAGTCCCCTCGCCCGTCGCCACCGGCTGGAAGAAAAAACTGAAATCGAGACCGAGAGCCATGATCTCCCCTCTTCTGCTTGTCTTGCTTAAAAAGAAGCGGAAGGATTGACTCCTTCCGCTTCGGCATTACGCACTGACTATGCTCAGCGATCCATCAAGCCCGTAAGGCTTACTTGGCGCTTTCAACGTCAGCATGGTCGTTCGGCGACTTCCACAGCGCGGCCATTTCAGCCGACGGCGGGAAGCTCATGTTGACGCCACCCAGTGCCGGGATCGGTTGCTGGAACCACTTGACGTAGTCCTTCTGCGCCTGGCCCGACTTCTGGTAATCGGCAACCGCCTTGTCGACCAGCTTCTTGAAGGCCGGATCGTCCTTGCGCATCATGCAGCCGTAGGCTTCGTACGATTGCGGCTTGCCAACAATGCTGTAGTCCTTGGCATCCTTGAACTTGGCGCGCTCGCCGGCGAGCAGGGCGTCATCCATCATGAACGCCACCGCACGGCCCGAATGCAGCGTGATCGCCGCTTCGCCGTGGTCCTTGGCGCTGATGATGTTCATGCCCATGTTGTCCTTCTGATTCATCTCGCGCAGCAGACGCTCGGAGGTCGTACCCGCCGTGGTCACGACGTTCTTGCCCTTGAGGTCGGCGAAGTCCTTGATGCCCGAGCCGTTCTTCGCCAGCAGACGCGTGCCGATGATGAAGAACGTGTTCGAGAACGCAGCCTGCTTCTGACGCTCGGCGTTGTTCGTCGTGGAACCGCACTCCATGTCGATCGTGCCATTTTGAACCAGCGGGATGCGGTTCTGCGACGTGATCGGCGTTTGCTTGACCTCCAGCTTCGGCAGCTTCAGTTCTTTCTTGATTTCAGCGACGACGGCCATCGCCACGTCATTGGCATAGCCAACGACATTGTGGTTGTTGTCATAGAACGAGAACGGGATCGACGACTCCCGGTTACCCAGCGAAATAACGCCGGTGTCCTTGATCTTCTTGAGGGTACCGCTCTCCTGTGCTTGCGCAGCCCCAGCCATCAGGCCCACACAGCACATCGCCAATGCAATTTTCGAAAGGGTCATTCCTTAGTCTCCTTGGCACAAAACGAATGCATTTTAGCACTGCAATTGCCCATTTTTTTATTCTTGAATGTTCGGAACGTACGTCTTTTTTGACGTAAATCGCCCCGAACATTCTGTTTTACGCATTAATGCGTATTACTACTTAGCTGGACAGCACCGCCCAATCAGGGGTACAGCCCACGCATCTCACGGGCTTGCAGAATACGGGTACACGCGACGATGAATGCGGCGGTACGCAGCGAAACCTTATGTTCCTGCGCCACATGCCATACGCTATCGAACGCTTCGCGCATGATGCGCTCCAAGCGGTGGTTGATCTCGTCTTCGGTCCAGAAGAAGCTCGAGAAATCCTGCACCCACTCGAAGTACGAGACGGTGACACCGCCAGCGTTGGCGACGACGTCCGGCACGACAAGAATGTCCTTGCTGCGCAGAATATCATCGGCGGCCGTCGTCGTCGGGCCGTTGGCGCCCTCGACCACGACCTTGGCACGGATCTTGTCGGCGTTCTTCTCGGTGATCTGGTTTTCCAGTGCTGCCGGAATCAGGAACTCGCAATCGAGCGACCAGAATTCGTCGTCCTTGATCGTCTCGGCCGCCGCAAAGCCGCCCACGCCGCCGGTCTCGGCCACATGCTTGAGCAAGTTCGGTACATCGAGACCGTCGGACTTGTAAATGGTGCCGGTGTGATCTTGCACGCCGATGACATGCGCACCCGCTTCATGGAACAGGCGGGCGGCAATCCCGCCCACGTTCCCGAAGCCCTGCACGATCACGCGCGCGCCGCGCACATCCATGCCCAGTCGACGCGCCGCTTCGCAGCTCACCACGAACACGCCGCGTCCGGTGGCTTCGCGACGGCCCAGCGATCCGCCCAGCGAGATCGGCTTGCCGGTCACGACGCCGGTGGCGGTGGACCCCTCGTTCATCGAGTAGGTGTCCATCATCCACGCCATGATCTGCTCATTGGTGTTGACGTCCGGCGCAGGAATATCCTTCGTCGGTCCGATGATGATGTTGATTTCGCTGGTGTAACGACGCGTCAGGCGTTCCAGTTCGCCACGCGAGAGCTTGCGCGGGTCGACGCGAATACCGCCCTTTGCGCCGCCGTAGGGCACGTTCACCGCCGCGTTCTTGACCGACATCCAGGCCGACAGGGCCATGACTTCGGACAGCGTCACGTCCTGGTGGAAACGCACACCGCCCTTGCCGGGGCCGCGCGACGTGTTGTGCTGGACCCGATAGCCCTCGAAATGGGCGATGGTGCCGTTGTCGAGTTCGATCGGACAGTCGACGATCAGGATCCGCTTCGGACGCTTGAGCGTTTCGACCCAGCGCGACAGCGAACCCAGATAGGGGGTGACGCGATCGACCTGCTGAAGGTAGTTGCCCCACGGGCCGAGATCGTCGGCCTGAAGGTAGGAAGGCAAGGCATGTAACGTTTGGGACATCGTTGAATTCTCCGGCTTCAATCTGCGCCGCACGCACATACCGTGCTTGCGACACGAATGGCACGCACTTTACAGAGAACCGCAGAGAACAATCCAATGCCGAATAAACATGCAATTATGCATTTCTTGCATAGTTAGGCTGCCGCGGTCATTTCGCCCCCAAGACTCGCGAATCGCCGCGTACGCACACGAAATCCGATATGCAGTGCGTCAGACCTCGGCCCCGGTTCGGGGCTTTGCCCAAGCGCAGACGGCACGAGCCCCGAACCCCGGCACGCGGCCCGGCAACGCCGTCCGTCAGCCTTTGACCTGGTCGCGCACGGCCTGCCAGAACGCCTCGAGGACTTCGCGTTTGGCGCGCTCACGGCGGTTGCCTGCGTCGGTATAGGCGAGCCGGTCGCGGTACAGGCGAATTTCCATGTCCAGATGCCATGGCGCCGACGCCTTGCCCGGCGGCGCAAGATCGATCAGTTCGTCGCGCGCGATCGAATCGATGACCGCGCTTTCCGGGAGAAACGCCACGCCGTGTCCGGCAAGCACCATGGCCTTGAGCGCCTCGGCCATGTCCGTCTCGTACACCTTGTCGAGATGCGGCGGACTCGACGCGTCGCCCGCGAGCAGATCGGCCATTCGGCCAAGGTAAGCATTCGACGTGTAGGCCAGATAGGGAACCGGTGCGTCGGGGGTACCGGGCAGCTTGAACCGGGCGCGCTTTTGCGGCGTCGGCGCGCTGTAGGGGCTGAATCGCTCGCTTCCGAGCACGATCATTTCGTAGCGCGCCGCGTCGAGCTGCAAGGGCTGGCTCGGATGGTAGTAGCACATCAGCAGGTCGCAACCGCCGTCGGTCAGCGACATGGCCGCGTCGTGCACATTGAGCGCGCGCAAGCGACTGCGCAACAGCCCCAGACGCTTTTCCAGCGCCTTGAGCCAACGCGGGAAAAACGTCATCGATAGCGTGTGCGGCACTGCAAAGTCGACGACCGAATGGTCGGCGGATCGTTGTTCACGCAATAGCGCGCGCGCTTCCTGCGCCTGCGAGAGCAGTGCCAGCGCCTGCTCGTAGAACACTTCGCCTGCCGCCGTGAGGCGTGTCGGATAGCTCGAGCGGTCGATGAGTTCGCTGCCGAGCCACGCTTCGAGCGACTGAATGCGGCGCGAGAACGCCGGCTGCGTCACATGGCGCAATTCGGCCGACCGGCTGAAACTGTTCGTCTTGGCGAGCGACACGAAGTCCTCGAGCCATTTGATTTCCATGCGGCACTCCCGCGTCGGCCATGTCAGCGCGCTAGTCTACTCAATCGACCGCCCGGATGACAGGCCCGCGCCCGGCGCTCGTCGCCAGGCCCGCATCCCGATACCTGAGTCGGGTCGTCGCTCAGGACACCACCGTCGCAAAGTGCGACGCCTCGGCATCCCCCTCCCCGCCGCGACGCTGTTGCTGCAACGCCCACATTTGCGCGTAGAGCCCTTCGGCGCGCAGCAGCGCGTCGTGGGTGCCGCGCTCCACGACGCGCCCCTTGTCGAGTACGAGGATCTGTGCCGCGTGCACGACCGTCGAGAGGCGGTGGGCGATCACGAGCGTCGTACGCTCGCGGGCGATGTTGCGCAACTCGCTCTGAATCGCCTGCTCGGAGCGCGAGTCGAGCGCCGACGTCGCCTCGTCGAAAATCAGAATATGCGGATTCTTGAGGATGGTACGGGCGATCGCCACGCGCTGCTTCTCGCCGCCGGAGAGCTTGAGCCCGCGCTCGCCGACCATCGACTCGTAACCGGCGGGCAGGCTTTCGATGAAGTCGTGGATGTGGGCCGCGCGGGCGGCCGCAATGACCTGCTCGCGCGACGCCGACGGGTTGCCGTACGCAATGTTGTAGTAGATCGTGTCGTTGAACAGCACCGTGTCTTGCGGCACGATGCCGATCGCCGCGCGCAGCGAATCCTGTGTGAGATCGCGAATGTCCTGCCCGTCGATGGTGATGCGCCCCGCTGGCAGGCCGGGGAAGCCTACGTCGTAAAAACGGAACAGCAGTCGCGAGAGCGTCGATTTGCCCGAGCCGCTGTGTCCAACGACGGCGGTGGTCGTTCCCGCTGCGACCGTAAAATCGACGTCGTGCAGAATCTGGCGCGCCGGTTCATAGCCGAAATTCACGTGATCGAAGCGCACGGTGCTGCCGTGACAGACGAGCGGTCGCGCATTCGGTGGATCGGCGACTTCGCGGTGAACGTTGAGCAGTGTGAACATGCGATCCATGTCGGTCATCGCCTGCTTGAGCTCGCGATAGATCACGCCGAGAAAGTTCAGCGGAATATAGAGCTGCAGCATGAACGTGTTGACGAGCACCAGATCGCCAAGCGTCATGCGTCCGCTCATCACGCCTTGGGTCGCGTGCCAGAGAATCAGCACGAGTCCGGACGCAATGATGACTTGCTGCCCGAAATTCAGCACGGAGAGCGAGTTCTGCGATCGAATCGCTGCGGCGCGATAGCGTTTGAGGTTCTCGTCGTAACGTTGCGTCTCGAACGCCTCGTTGCCGAAGTATTTCACCGTCTCATAGTTGATCAGCGAGTCGATCGCGCGCGCATTGGCTTTCGAATCGAGTTCGTTCATCGTGCGGCGGAAGTGCGTGCGCCACTCCGTCACCTTCACCGTGAACACGATGTAGAAGGCGAGCGCCACGAGCGTGACGATGGCGTAAAACGCGTCATAGCGCACGACGAAGAAGCCGAGCACGAGGGCCACTTCGATGAGCGTGGGCAGAATGCTGTAGAGCGAGTACGAGATCATCGACTGGATGCCGCGTGTGCCCCGCTCGATGTCGCGGCTCATGCCGCCCGTCTGACGCTCCAGGTGAAAGCGCAACGACAACGCGTGCAGATGGCGAAACACCTTGAGCGCGATCTGCCGCACCGCGCTCTCCGTCACCTTCGAGAACAGAATCTCGCGCAGCTCGGTGAAGAGCGACGTGGACAGGCGCACCAGCCCGTACGCCACGACCAGCAGACCCAGCCCGCCCACGACGACCAGGCTCGGATCGCCCGTCGCGCGCGCCGTGGCCGAGAGTGTCGACACGGGGCCAAGCCCGTCGACGATGTGCTTCATGATGATCGGCACACCGAGGTTGGCCACCTTGGCCATGATCAGGCACGACAGGGCGAGCGTGACGCGTCCGCGAAATTCAAGCAGATACGGCACCAGCGACTTGAGGACCTGCCAATCGCCGCGAGGGGCTTTGGGGCCAGGAGCGGGCGCCGGCGCGGGCTCGGCCGGAGTGAAACGTCTCATGATGGGATGGGGGCGGGGTCCGGCTCGCGCGAGGGCTTTCCGCTAAAATCGTCGATGGCGTATTTTCGCAGAACCCGGCGTCTCATGCTGAGCCGACGCCGGGCGGCTCATTTGCCCGCGAACGCGCCCGGAATGACCGGCGTCGGCCTGCCGACACCCGCCTCCCCCGTTGTTTCGGCCTTTTCAGTCTTTCCGGCTTACGCAAGGAACCTCATGAGTACCTCGACCCCTGCCCTCACGGCCCTGCCCGACGAAAAAGAACTGGCGCTGCGCGTGCTGCCGATGCCCGCCGACGCCAACGCCCACGGCGACGTGTTTGGCGGCTGGATCATGTCGCAGGTCGACATCGCCGGCTCGATCCCCGCCGCACAGCGCGCCAACGGTCGCGTGGCCACCATCGCCGTCAACTCGTTCCTGTTCAAGGAGCCGGTGTTCGTCGGCGATCTGCTGAGCTTCTACGCCACGATCGTGAAAACGGGCAATACGTCGATCACCGTCTACGTCGAGGCGTACGCGCAACGCATGCGCCTGTCGCACGAGATCGTCAAAGTCACCGAGGCGATGGTCACCTACGTGGCGACCGACGAAGACCGACGCCCGCGCCCGCTGCCCAAGCTCGATACGCCGAACTGAGCGCGCGCCAAACGACGCCGCCGCCTCGCAATACGAGGCGCGCGGCGTCAGTCCTTCGGGTCGGTCCGCCGATGCCCGTGCGCAGCGGCGTGCATTACGAGAACTGGCTGAAATCCGGCTTGCGCTTCTCGAAGAACGCCGTGAAGGCCTCGCGCGCTTCGGGCGACACGAGGCGTTTGCCGAACTCCAACGCCTCGTCGCGAATCCGTTCCTGTACGTCGCGTGCGCTATCGCCCTTCATCAACTGTTTGGTCACGCGCAGCGACCCCGCAGGCATGGCGGCCAATTGCGCCGCGCGCGTCGCGGCATACTCGGCCAATTCGGCCGCCGGCACGATGCGATTGACGAAGCCCATCGCCACGGCCTCGTTCACGTCGAACGGCTCACCGAAGAGCAGCTTCTCGGCGGCACGTTGGTAGCCCGCCACGCGCGGCAGCAGCCAGCTCGACGCCGCCTCGGGACACAACGCCAGTTGCGAGAACGGCAGCGAAAAGCGCGCCGTCTCGGATGCATACACCACGTCGCAGTGGAGCAGGAGCGTGGTGCCGACCCCGACCGCATTGCCGGCCACGGCCGCCACGATCGGCTTGCTCGCCTGACTTATCGCGCGCAGGAACTGGAACACGGGCGCGTCTTCGTCCTTCGGCGGGTGCTTGAGGAAGTCTTCGAGATCGTTGCCTGCCGAGAAGGCCTCCGGCTGTCCCTGAATCAGGATTACACGCAGCGACGGATCGGTCTCCGCTTCGGCAATGCCGTCGGCCATCGCCTGATACATGGCTGCGGTAATCGCATTCTTTTTGTGTGCGCGGTTGAAGGTCAGCACCTGCACCGCGCCCTGGCGTTGCACGGATACGTCGTCCATCGTGAGTGTCTCCTCGGGTGTGTCGGGAATCCGGCGCCGCCGGATCATCGCCTGCTGTAGATGACAACGCCGGGGGCGGTCACGCATTCGCGAGACCGCACCCCGGCGCCCTGAGCCGTCGTCGGCGTCGTATCCGCGTGGTGCTTGCGTGGTGCCTGCGTGGTAGCTGCGTCATGCCAGCCGCCAGTCAGACGACGGCATCTGCACTTACATACGTTCGAGAATCCCCGCAGCGCCCATGCCGGTACCCACGCACATCGTCACCATGCCGTACTTCAGGTTGTGCCGGCGCAGCGCATGCACCACGGTCGCGGCCCGGATCGCACCGGTGGCGCCGAGCGGGTGGCCAAGGGCAATGGCGCCGCCCATCGGATTCACCTTGGCGGTATCGAGATCCAGATCCTTGATGACGGCGAGCGCCTGTGCGGCGAACGCTTCGTTCAGCTCGATCCAGTCCATGTCCTGCTGGTTCAGACCCGCAGCGCGCAATGCGGCCGGAATCGCTTCCTTCGGACCGATGCCCATGATTTCCGGCGGCACGCCGCGCACGGCGAACGAGACGAAACGCGCGAGCGGCGTTAGGTTGAACTGCTTGAGAATCTTCTCGCTCACCACCAGCAACGCCCCTGCGCCGTCCGACGTCTGCGAGCTGTTGCCGGCCGTGACCGACCCCTTGTTCGCGAATACGGGACGCAGCTTGCCGAGTCCCTCGATCGACGTGTCCGGACGCGGACCCTCGTCGAGCGAGAGCATGCGCGTCTTGATCGACACTTCGCCGGTGGCCAGATTCGGGAATTTCTCGACGATCTCGATCGGCGTGATCTCGTTCGTGAACTCACCGGCCTGTTGCGCCTTGATCGCCTTCTGGTGCGAGGCCAGCGCGAACGCGTCCTGCGCATCGCGCGACACGCCCCACTGTTGCGCCACCTTCTCGGCCGTCAGCCCCATCCCGTAGGCGATGCCCACGTTCTCGTCACGCTCGAAGATCGACGGCGAGAGCGACGGCGTGTTGCCCATCATCGGCACCATGCTCATGCTCTCGATGCCGCCAGCGAACATGGCGTCGGCTTCGCCCACGCGGATGCGGTCGGCCGCCATGGCGAGCGCTGTGAGGCCCGAGGCGCAGAAGCGGTTGACGGTCACCCCGCCGACCGTATTCGGCAAGCCCGAGAGCAGCGCGCCGATACGCGCCACGTTCAGGCCTTGCTGGGCTTCGGGAATGGCGCAGCCGATGATCGCGTCTTCGATCACCTTCGGATCGAGCCCCGGCACCTGCGCGAGCGTGCTCTTGAGGATGGTCGCGAGCAGATCGTCCGGACGCGTGTTCTTGTAGCTGCCCTTGGGCGCCTTGCCGATCGGCGCGCGCGTGGCGGCAACGATATAGGCATCTTGCAGTTGTTTGCTCATGTCAGTCTCCGATCGGCTTAGTTGCGCACCGGCTTGCCGGATTGCAGCATGCCCATGATGCGTTCCTGGGTCTTCGACGTGCCCAGCAATTCAATGAAGGCGCGACGCTCGAGCGCCAGCAACCACGCTTCGTCCACCAGGCTGCCCGCTTCCACGTCGCCGCCGCAGACAGCTTCGGCAATACGCGAGGCGATCAGGTAGTCGTGCGCCGAGATGAAATTGCCGTCACGCATGTTCACGAGCGATGCCTTGATCGTCGAAATACCCGAGCGGCCCGCGACCGGAATACCGGCCGGCTTGAGCGGCGGACGATACCCGGCCACCGCCAGTGCGCGCGCCTCGTTGCGGGCCACCGACAGCAGTTCGTGCACGTTGTAGACGAGCGTGTCCGTCGGCTTCAGGTAGCCCATGTCGCGGGCGTCGAGCGCCGAGGCCGAGACCTTCGCCATGGCCGCGTTGGTGAACGACTTGGTGACGAACTGCAGATACTGCACGCTGCCCGCCGCCGTCGCGGCCTCGGCCGCCCGAATCGCGGCTTCCTTCAGACCGCCGCCGGCCGGCACGAGACCCACGCCGACTTCCACGAGACCGATGTAGCTCTCAAGCGCCGCCACGCGCTTGGCGCTGTGCAGCAGCAACTCGCACCCGCCGCCCAGCGCAATGCCCGACACTGCCGAGACAACCGGCACCTGCGCGTACTTCACGCGCATCATGCCGTCCTGAAATTTCTTGATGAACGGCTCGATGCCCTTGGCGCCGCCCATCATGAACGCAGGCATCGCGGCGGCCAGATCGGCGCCCGCCGAGAACGGTCCGCCCGGCGCCCCCAGTTGCAGCGACGTCGGCTGCCACACGACCACGGCGCGATATTCCTGTTCGGCCAGATCGATGGCACGGGTCAGGCCGTCGATGACGTCGGGCCCAATGGTATTCATCTTCGACTTGAACGAGACGATGAGCACGTCGTCCTGCCCCGGTGTCTGGTCGACCCACACGCGTACGGCGTCGTTCTCCTCGATGGTCTTGCCGAACTTGCGCGGGTCGGCGCTGGCGTCGCCGACAAGCGATGCCGGGAACACCTGACGCTGATACACGGGCAAGGTGCTGCGCGGCACGAAGGCGTCCTTGGCCGGGGAATACGACCCGTCGGCCGTATGAACACCGCCCGCTTCCGCAACCTTACCGCTCGTCACCCACTTGGGCAGCGGCGCATTGGACAGCGCCTTGCCCGCGTCGATGTCTTCCTGCACCCATTGCGCGATGTCTTTCCAGCCGGCGGCCTGCCAGTCTTCGAACGGCCCGGTGGACCAGCCAAAGCCCCAGCGAATGGCGAAGTCGACCTCACGCGCGTTGTCGGCGATCTGCTCGAGATACACCCCGATGTAATGGAACACGTCGCGGAATACGGCCCACAGGAACTGTGCCTGCGGGTGCGTCGATTCGCGCAGCAAACGCAGCCGCTCGGCCGGAGCCTTCTTCAGAATGCGCACGACCATCTCGTCGGCCTTCTTGCCCGACTCCACGTACTCGCCCGTTTGCGGGTCGAGCACCTTGATGACCTTGCCTTCCTTCTTGTAGAAGCCGGCGCCCGTCTTCTGTCCCAGCGCCCCCTTCGCAACGAGTGCCCCCAGCACCGGCGGCGTGGCGTAGGTCGGCGCGAACGGGTCGTCCTTGAGGTTGTCCTGCATCGTCTTGATGACGTGCGCCATCGTGTCCAGCCCGACCACGTCGGCCGTGCGGAACGTGGCCGACTTGGCGCGGCCCAGCTTGCTGCCCGTCAGGTCGTCGACGACATCGAACGCAATGCCGTACTTCTGCGCTTCGGCGAACACCGCGAGAATCGAAAACACGCCTACGCGGTTGGCGATGAAGTTGGGCGTGTCCTTCGCGCGCACCACGCCCTTGCCGAGCGTGGAGGTGAGGAACGTTTCGAGCTGGTCGAGAATCGCCGGCTCAGTGGTCGCGGTCGGGATCAGCTCGACCAGATGCATGTAGCGCGGCGGGTTGAAGAAGTGCACGCCACAGAAGCGCGCCTTCAGGTCGGCGTCGAACCCTTCCGAGAGTTCGGTGATCGACAGGCCCGACGTGTTCGACGCGAAGATCGCATGCTTGGCCAGATGCGGTGCGACCTTCTTGTACAGGTCATGCTTCCAGTCCATGCGCTCGGCGATCGCCTCGATCACCACATCGCAGCCGGCGAGCTTCTCGAGGTCGTCCTCGTAGTTCGCCGCTTCGATGTATTGCGCGTCGGCCTTGTCGGCGAACGGCGCGGGGCTCAGCTTCTTCAGGCCGTCGATGGCGCGCATGACGATGCCGTTCTTCGGGCCTTCCTTGGCCGGCAGATCGAACAGCACGACGGGCACTTTCGCATTGACGAGGTGCGCAGCGATCTGCGCGCCCATCACGCCGGCGCCCAGCACAGCGACCTTGCGTACGACCAGGGGTTTGTTGGTTTGGCTCACAGTGATCTCCTCCGCTCTCAGAACAGGTCGACGTCGACTTCCATTTGCGTCTTCGCGCCGGCACGGGCGACGCGAATGTGGTACGCGGTCTCCGGCAGCAGCTTGGCGAAGTAAAAACGCGCGGTGGCGAGCTTGGAAGCGTAGAACTTGTCGCCGCTGCCTTGCTTGTCGAGCGCGATGCGGGCCATGCGAGCCCAGAAATAAGCGAACACGAGATGGCCTACCACGCGCTGGTACGGCACGGCTGCCGCGCCCACTTCATCCGGGTTGGCCATCGCCTTCATACCGATTTCCATCGTCAGCTTCTGGACCTTGTCGCCAATATCCGCGAGCGGATTGACGAACTCCTGCATCTCTTCCTTCACGCCCTCGGCTTCCACGAAATCCTGCACCATCTTGCCGAACTTCTTGAGCTTCGCGCCCATGTCGCCAAGCACTTTCCGGCCAAGCAGGTCGAGCGCCTGAATCGAGTTCGTACCTTCGTAGATCATGTTGATACGCGCGTCGCGCACGTACTGCTCCATGCCCCACTCGGCGATGTAGCCGTGGCCGCCATAGATCTGCAGCGCGTGGTTCGTGCACTCGAACGCGTTATCGGTCAGAAAAGCCTTGATGATCGGCGTGAGCAGCGCGACGAGATCGGCGGCTTCGCGACGCTCGGCGTCGTCGCCGTGCGACAGTTCCTTGTCGATATGCAGCGCGGTCCAGTACGAGAACGCGCGACCGCCCTCCACATAGGCCTTTTGCGTGAGCAGCATGCGACGCACGTCTGGATGCACGATGATCGGATCGGCGGGCTTGTCCGGTGCCTTCGGACCGGTGAGCGAGCGCATCTGAATGCGCTCCTTCGCGTAGACAAGCGAGTTCTGGTAAGCGACTTCCGTCAACCCAAGACCCTGCATGCCAACGCCCTGACGCGCCGCGTTCATCATCACGAACATGGCGTTGAGACCCTTGTTCGGTTCGCCCACGAGCCAGCCCCGCGCGCCGTCAAGATTCATCACACATGTGGCATTGCCGTGAATGCCCATCTTGTGCTCGATGGAGCCGCACTTGATGCCGTTGCGCTCGCCCGGCGCGCCATTCGCGTCGGGGAGGAACTTCGGCACGACGAACAGCGAGATGCCCTTCGTTCCCGGCGGCGCGTCCGGCAGGCGCGCGAGTACGAGGTGGACGATGTTGGCGGCCATGTCGTGCTCGCCGGCGGAGATGAAGATCTTCGTGCCCGAGATGGCGTACGAGCCGTCGCCATTCGGCTCGGCCTTCGTGCGCAACATGCCCAGATCGGTGCCGCAATGCGGCTCGGTCAGGCACATCGTGCCGGTCCACTCGCCCGACACGATCTTCGGCAGATAGGTCGCCTGTTGCTCGGGAGTGCCATGGGCGTGCAGGCATTCGTAGGCGCCATGCGACAGACCGGGATACATCGTCCATGCCTGGTTCGCCGAGTTGAGCATTTCGTACAGGGCGTTGTTGACGACCTGCGGCAGCCCTTGGCCACCGAACTCGGGGTCGCACGCCAGCGACGGCCAGCCGGCCTCGACGTATTGCTCGTAGGCTTGCTTGAAGCCGGTCGGCGTGGTGACGACGCCATCGCCTTCGTATTTGCAGCCCTCGCGATCGCCCACCTGGTTCAGCGGGAAGACCACTTCGCTACAGAACTTGCCGGCCTCTTCGAGCACCTGATTGATGGTGTCGGCGTCGATGTCCGCATGTTTCGGCATCGCCTTTAATTCGTTTTCCACGCCCAGCAGTTCGTGCAGAACGAATTGCATGTCGCGCAGCGGCGCGTTGTACTGTCCCATGACCTACTCCTCCCAACAAATCGAATTGAATCGCGGACGGCTCACGCCTCACCCGCGCTGATAAGACGAAATCAGTTTTTCCAGTGCCACCCGGGTCATCTCTACTGCGCCGGGTTCCCGAAGGAAACGCGCATCGTGATGCAAACCAAGTGTCAGGCTGTACATTTCGAAGAGCATCAAGCGCGGATCGGTGTCCGCACGCAGATGACCTTCCTCTTTCGCTTGCGTGATCGCGCGCAGCAGGGCGGATCGCCACAGCCGCACGCTCTTCACCAAGGCTTCGCGCACCGGGCTGGCTGCGCGATCGTCGTACTCGACGGCACCGCTGATATAAATGCAACCCGTCGTCACTTCGCGAATTCGCTTGTCCATCCAGCGATCCACCAGCGCTCTGAGTCGCGGCAGGCCGCGCGGCGCTTCCATGCCGGGGGCGAACACCTCTTCCTCGAACCGCCGGTGGTATTCGCGCAGCACTTCGATCTGCAAGTCTTCACGCGAACCGAAGTGCGCGAAAACGCCGCTTTTGCTCATCTGCATACGGTCGGCCAGCAAGCCGATCGTCAGCCCTTCAAGCCCATCGCGCCCCGCCAGCTCCAGCGCAACGTTCAGGATTGCGGCACGTGTCTGTTCACCCTTTCGCATGTGTATGGCATCGCTCTCGTTATCTGTTCCCCGATGCTAACCAAAAAATCGAACGGCCGTCCTATTATTGAGGGACACCCATGGGCGAACAAGGAATTTATTAGATCGGAATACCTAATCGGTACCGTTGGCGGGATGGTTTCGGCGGCGTCTGCGCAGGCACTGGCCGGAATGGAAGACGCACGGGTATGTGACGCCCCTGGGGCGGGACTCAGTCGTATTTGCCGTGCGTGAGGGCCTTCATCACGAGGCGATACAGACGGTACGCGGCCCACTGGCGCAAGCGCCGCCAGCGCGAGCGTTTGCCATAGCGGCCCGGGTCGATGAGGCGGGCCTCGGCGAACGCCTGGCGAATATGGTCGCGCAATTCGATGACCATCGGGTCGTCGAGCACCACCACGTTGGCCTCGTGGTTGAGGAACAGCGACAGGGCGTCAAGATTCGAGGAGCCGACCGTCGCCCACCTATCGTCGACGACGGCCACCTTGCCATGCAGTTGACGCACGTCGTACTCGCCAATGCGCACCCCGGCGTCGAGCAACTTGGCGTAGAGCCAGGGCACGGCGGTATCGAGCAGGCGAAATTCATTGCGTCCGATGAGTACGTGCACCGCCACGCCGCGACTGGCCGCCTGGGTCAGCGCGCGTCGCAACCGGCGGCCGGGCAAAAAGTAGGGATTCGCAATCCAGACCTCGTGACGCGCGCGGCCAAGCGCCATCAGATACGCCTTCTCGACCGCGCGGCGATTATGCAGATTGTCGCGTGCCACGAAGGCGGCCTGACCGGCGTACGGGGCGTGCAGTCGCCCGCGTTGTCCGCGGCGTCGATGACGAAACGGCGTGCCCAGGTACCCCGGCGCGAGACGCAGCCACTGAAAGTGGAACGCGATGGAGATTTCGGCGACGAGGGGCCCGCTGCATTGCACGGCAAAGTCCCAGCGCGGCTCGCTCATGCGCGTGCCGTCACCGGCGTTGTCATCGTCGATGATGTTGATGCCACCGACGAACGCCACCGCATGATCGACGATGGCCAGCTTGCGGTGCGTGCGCGAGAACCCGAACTTGCCGAACAGACGCGGATTGTAGATGCGGTACGACACCCCGCTTTCGCGCCAGTCGGACAGGAATGGCAGACTGCGGCGGGTGCCGACACCATCGATGATGACCCGCACCTCGACGCCGCGTTGCGCAGCGCGTTGTAGCGCAGCGGCGACACGCTGCCCAGCCGCGTCGGCTTCGAAGATGTACGTCTCGAGCGCTACGTTGCGCGTGGCCCCGTCGATCGCGGCGACGAGGGCTGCGAAGTAGCTCTCACCGAGATAGAGCAGCGTCAGGTCGTTATCGTGGGAGAACGGCAGGTACTTGCTCATCGGCGCGCGGTGCAGCGGCTAGCGCACGCGCAACGGCAACTGCCGGATGGCATCGCCGTTCGACGGTGAGAAACAGCGCTCGGCCGCCGCTTCCCAGGGCAGCCAGGCATAAGCGACGTGCTCTCGCGGGGCGAGCGTCACGGCTGTGTTCTGCGGCACGCACAAGCCGAACCAGTGCTCCGTATTGCGTGTGACGCCCGGCGCATAGCGATGTGCCCACCGTGTATAGATGTTGTACTCGATCTCGTGCTGCCAGTCGGTCAGTGCTGCGGGGGGCACCGGGGTCCCGTCCGCCACGCGGATGCCGGTCTCTTCGAAGACCTCGCGCACCGCCGTCTCGACCAGCGGCTCGTCGGGCCGGTCCTTGCTGCCGGTCACCGACTGCCAGAAGTTCTCGGCGTCGGCACGCTCGATGAGCAGAACATCGAGCGCCGGCGTGTAGATCACAACGAGCACGGATTCGGGAATCTTGAAGGGCTTCATGCAGGCATGGAAATCGATGACGGCGACGATGACGCATTGTATAGGGCAATCGAGCGATGCTGCGGCACGTCCGATATGTCCGATATGTCCGATATGTCCGGTATGCGCGGCCGCACGCGGTTGCACGCGAACCGAACATCGCCCCGCCCTGCCCGCTCGCATGACGCCAAAAACAACAACCCCCTCGCCAGACGGCAGAGGGGGTTGAAAGCGTGCGTTCGGGGCCGGGACGGGATCTCGGCGCCTCGTCGCGTCGTTCGCGTCAGGCCTTCGGCGCTTCCGGCTGACGCAGGCGAATATGCAGTTCGCGCAGTTGACGCTCGTCAACCGGCGACGGTGCCTGCGTGAGCAGATCCTGCGCACGTTGCGTCTTCGGGAACGCGATCACGTCGCGAATCGAATCGGCACCGGCCATCATCGTGATGATGCGATCGAGGCCGAACGCGATACCGCCGTGCGGCGGCGCGCCGTACTGGAGCGCGTCGAGCAGGAAGCCGAACTTCGCGCGCGCTTCTTCCTCACCGAGCTTGAGCGCACGGAACACTTTGCTCTGAACGTCTTCCTGGAAGATACGGACCGAACCGCCGCCGATTTCCCAGCCGTTGAGCACCATGTCGTAAGCCTTCGCGAGGCACTTGCCAGGATCGGTCTCGAGGTAATCGATGTGTTCGTCCTTCGGGCTCGTGAACGGGTGATGGCAGGCGACCCAGCGAGCATCCTCTTCGTCGTACTCGAACATCGGAAAGTCGACGACCCACAGCGGACGCCAGCCCGCTTCGAACAGGCCGTGGGCCTTGCCGAATTCCGAGTGACCGATCTTCAGACGCAGCGCGCCGATGCCGTCGTTGACGACCTTGGCCTTGTCGGCACCGAAGAAGATGATGTCGCCGTCTTGCGCACCGGTGCGCTCGAGGATCGAGGCGACGGCGGCGTCATGCAGGTTTTTCACGATCGGGCTTTGCAGACCGTCGCGGCCCTTCGCCACCTCGTTGACCTTGATCCACGCCAGGCCCTTGGCGCCGTAGATCTTCACGAACTCGGTGTAAGCGTCGATTTCGCTACGCGAGATCTCAGCGCCGCCCGGCACGCGCAGCGCAACCACGCGACCGCCTTCGGTCGTGGCCGGCACCGAGAAGACCTTGAAGTCGACATCGCCCATCACGTCGGTCAACTCGGTGAACTCGAGCTTCACGCGCAGATCGGGCTTGTCGGAGCCGAAGCGACGCATTGCTTCCGAGTACTCCATGACCGGCACCTTCGCGTCGAGATCGACGTCGATGGCTTCCTTGAACACGTGACGAATCATGTTCTCGAACAGATCGCGAATCTCCTGCTCCGAGAGGAACGACGTTTCGCAGTCGATCTGCGTGAACTCCGGCTGACGGTCGGCGCGCAGGTCTTCGTCGCGGAAACACTTGGTGATCTGGTAATAGCGGTCGAAGCCGGCCACCATCAGCAACTGCTTGAAGAGCTGCGGCGACTGCGGCAGTGCGAAGAACATGCCGGCGTTCACCCGCGACGGCACGAGATAGTCGCGCGCGCCCTCCGGGGTGCTCTTCGTGAGCATCGGGGTTTCGATGTCGATGAAGCCTTGTGCGTCCAGATACTTGCGCACTTCCATCGCGACCTTGTAGCGCAGACGCAGGTTGTATTGCATCTGCGGGCGACGCAGATCCAGCACGCGATGCGTGAGGCGCGTGGTTTCCGACAGGTTTTCGTCGTCGAGCTGGAACGGAGGTGTCACCGACGGGTTGAGCACTTCCAGCGCGTGGCACAGCACTTCGATCTTGCCGCTCGTCAGATTGGCGTTCTCGGTGCCCGCCGGACGGCTGCGCACCAGGCCCGTGATCTGCACGCAGAACTCGTTGCGCAGGCCTTCTGCGGCCTTGAACATCTCCGCGCGGTCCGGATCGCACACGACCTGCACCAGACCCTCGCGATCGCGCAGGTCGATGAAAATGACCCCGCCGTGATCGCGGCGGCGATTGACCCAGCCGCACAGCTTGACCGTTTGGCCCAGTTGTTGCTCGGTCACCAGACCGCAGTAGGAGGTACGCATGGACATTTTGCTGTTCCGATTCTCAAAAAAATGGCGCCGACGATTCCCGGTGGCTCAAAGGAGCGGGCCGGGACGTTGTTGGCGCGGGTTGTGGGCGGGCGCCACCACGCCCATCGATACGATGTACTTGAGCGCGGCATCGACCGTCATGTCGAGCTCGACCACGTCGCTCGCCCGCATCATCAGGAAGAAACCTGAGGTCGGGTTAGGCGTCGTCGGGACATAGACGCTCACATACTCGCCCTGCAAGTGATTGACCACGTCGCCGCCCGGCGCGCCGGTCAGGAAGGCGATGGTCCAGGAATCTGCGTGCGGATAACGCACGAGCAACGCCTTGCGAAACGCGTTGCCGCTGCTCGAGAGCAGCGTGTCGGAGACCTGCTTGACGCTGCCATACAACGGTCCGACGATGGGAATGCGCGTCAGAACCGCCTCCCACCACCCCACCAGCTTCTGGCCAATGAAATTATGCGTCAGAAGACCGACGACGAACACGAACGCGAGCGTCACCACCACGCCGAAGCCTGGCACGCGCATGCCGATGAGGCGTGACGGCTGCCAATCGTCCGGCAGCAGCAGCAAGGTTTGATCCATCGTTCCGATGATCAGGCCGAGCACCCAGAGCGTGATGGCGAGAGGCACCAGCACGAGCAGGCCGGTCAGGAAAATCGTCTTCAACGCGGGTTTTTTGACGCGCATGGCAGGACTCGCGAATGTGGGCGGCTACGGGGTATCAGCGGGGCGTATCGGTACTACCGCACGGCGGGCCGCTGGGCCCGGCGCACACCGGCTTTTCGATATCAGTGGCAGGCGCAACCGCCGCCGCAGCTTGCTGCCGGCGCGCTCGACGCCTCGCCGCCGGACGACGACGACGTGGACGACGTGCTCTCGCTCGACGACGCTGCCGGTGCCGCCGCGGCCGACGCCGCGCCCGACGCCGGTGCGCTCGTGCCGCCGCGGAAGTCAGTCACATACCACCCCGAACCCTTGAGCTGGAACCCGGCCGCAGTCACCTGCTTGCGAAACGTGTCCTTGCCGCATTCCGGGCACTGGGAGAGCGGTTCATCGCTCATTTTTTGCAGCACATCCTTGGCGAAACCGCATGTTTCGCAACGATAGGCATAGATAGGCATGGTTCTTTCCGACGGAAAAAGGCGCGCAAAGCCTTGAATTATAACCGCTTCACAAGGCTTTCGGGTTTTGTCCGCAGATATATGGGGCCGCAGCGATGCAAGATCAAGGCAAGACGTTGCCGCATTTAACGTATGCGGGATCTGCCCAATCGCGGCGAGAACCGTCCTATACGGCAAAGCGCGGTCAACGGTCGCCCTTTCGTCGGCCGACGTCTCCCCTCGCGTCCGATGGGTAAACGTCAGCAAACGCGCCATCTTTGTGGCATGGCCTGCCGGGACGATCAGATCGTCGAAACCCGCGGCTCCGCCGGACCGGCACCCTGGCCGCGCTGCGATGCGGGCTGCAGGAGCGAGCCGATGACCATGCCCGCGATCGAGGCCATCAGACCGGCCAATTGCGGCGGCACCAGCGCTTCGGGCACCAGAACTTCGCAGCCAATCCAGACGATCAGGCCGCAAAACACTGCGAGCGTGCCGCCCAGCGAGCTCGAACGCTTCCAGTACAGGCCGAACGCCAGTGGCACGAAGCAGCACACGAGCGTGACCTTGTACGCACTCTCGACCATATGGAAGATCGACGCCGTCGAATTCAGCGCGTACACCAGCACGAGCGCCGTGAAGCACAGCACGACAATGCGCATGAGTCGAAGCAGGTGCTTGTCGTCGATGTGGCCCCTGAGCATCGGGCGGATGATGTTTTCGGCGAAGGTCACCGATGGCGCAAGCAGTGTGGCCGATGCGCAGCTCTTGATGGCCGAGAGGAGTGCGCCGAAGAACATCACCTGTGCGACAACCGGAACGCTAGTAAGCACTAACTGCGGAAGAATCTGTTGCGGATCGGTACCGATATGCTTTTCCACCATCGACGGGGCGATCAGCAGCGCCGAGTAAGCCAGAAAGATCGGGATGAACGTGAAGAAGAAGTACAGCACGCCGCCCGTCACCGAACCGGCGACCGCCACATTTTCCGACTTGGACGACATCACGCGCTGGAACACGTCCTGCTGGGGAATCGAGCCGAACATCATGGTAACGCCCGCCGCGATGAACGCCAGCACATCGGCCGGATTCAGCGCTGGCAGGAATACGAACTTACCGGCCTGCGACGCGTGGGCGATCACTGCGCCCGCCCCGCCCGGCACCATGCCGGAGACTTCCACGGCGATGTACACGAGCCCCACGACGATGATGATCATCTGAATGAAGTCGGTCACGGCCACCGAGATCATGCCGCCGAGCAGCGTGTAGGCCAGCACCGAGACGGCACCGACGATCATGCCCGTCGGCTCGGACATCGCGCCGCCGGACACCGCGTGAAACACGAGACCGAGCGCCTTGATCTGCGCGCCAACCCAGCCGAGGTACGAGATCACGATGGCGATACTCGTCACCACTTCGACCGTGCGGTTGTACTTGAGCTTGTAGAAGTCGCCGATCGTCATGAGGTTCATGCGATACAGCTTGCGGGCGAAGAACACGCCGACAAGCACCAGACACATCGACGAACCGAACGGGTCCGAGACCACGCCGCGCAGCCCTTCGCTGAGGAAGGTGGCCGGAATGCCGAGCACGGCTTCCGAGCCGAACCATGTCGCGAACACGACGGCAATGACCATCCCGTAGGGCAGACGGCGCCCGGCGACGGTGAAATCCTTGGTATTACGGACCTTGAGGGCGGCGAACAGCCCGATGGCCACCGAAATGACCCAATACAGAATGACAAACCAGATCAGCATAACGCGGCCCCAGCCAATCCCCAGGGCGACGGCCGTGGCATGGCGGCGTCAGCGGCGAGCGTGATCCGGCCAGAGAGGGCCGCCGTGCGCGCTAACCGCTAACGATGCCGAGCCTTGGGCCGCAGCCTTCCGGGCAACAGAAAATCAGGTCGTGCATGACGGGGCTGATGCGACTCAGCGTGCGGGGGCGCCCGTTTTTGCCACCTGCCGGAAAAATTTTCGGCCGATTATAGCGGCGTGCACAGCGAGCGGGGAAGAAAATAACGATCTTCGCGACCGATCGATACAAATATCGGGAATTGCCTATCGTCTGAGGTAACTTTGCATGCAATTGGCACGCACGATCGGCAGATGCGATTCCGCCACGGCCAATGCGCCCCCCGTCAGATCGACGTTCAGCGCCGGCGCCAGATCATCCAGTGCTCGGCCCCGGCAAAGACCGGCACCGAGTCGTCGACAAGCCGATCGGCCTCGCAGACGAAGTCCTGACCGAGCAGCGCGTCGAGCGCCGCCGGCGCGATGCCGAACGGCGGGCCTTTCGGCGTTTCCTTCAGGAAGAAGAAACCGGCCAGACGCCCCCCATGCGGCAATAGTTGGGCCATCCGGCGTGCGTAGTCCTGCCAGAGCGTGCGGGGCAAGGCGCAGAGAAACGCGCGTTCGTAGATCACGTCGAGCGCGAATGGCGGCGCATAGGTAAAGAAATCCGCCTGTTCGACGAGCGCCGCCTGCGGTCCCAACCGGGCCTTGGCCGAATCGACGGCGACCGGTGCGAAATCGATGGCCCTCACCGGCCAGCCTTGCGCGTCGAGCCATGCAGCCTCATACGCGGCACCGCAGCCGGGGATCAGCGTGGCACGCGGCGCGCCTTCACCTGCCACGAAGTCTCGCAGCGCCTGCGGAACGCCGGCCGCGTCCCACGGCATGAAGGCGCTTGCAAACCGCTCGTCCCAGAATGCCGCTTGCGACGGATCGCGATGGGCGAACGACGGCGACGGGACCGCTGGCGCTGCGGGCGCACCGCCCTGCGCGGGACAATCATCGTCACGAGGCGCGGCGGGCGTGCCGCGAAACGGTCGAACAACGTATGGCACGGTGGGCTCCATGAAGGTCAGAATGGCCCGTAGAGCCAGACGAACGCCGCCAACACGCCGATGGCGATCCCGCCCACCAGACAGAAGGCTCCCGTCAGCAGCCGGTTCGTGCGGCGTTGCTCCTGCAGCAATGCGAGCAGCACGGTGTCGTCCTGAAGACGCGCGTGGGCAGCGAGCGCCTGATGGATGAGCCGCGGCAATTGCGGCATCGTCTTGCTCCACTGTGGCGCTTCGGCCTTCAGACGGTCGAACCAGCCGCGCGGGCCGATCTGCTCGGCCATCCACCGCTCGAGGAACGGCTTGGCCGTCTTCCACAGGTCCAGATCCGGATCGAGCTGACGACCGAGTCCTTCGATATTGAGCAGCGTCTTTTGCAGCAACACAAGCTGCGGCTGGATTTCGACATTGAAGCGGCGTGACGTCTGGAACAGGCGCATGAGCACCAGTCCGAGCGAAATTTCCTTGAGCGGCCGGTCGAAGTACGGTTCGCAGACTGCGCGAATCGCCCCTTCGAGTTCTTCGACACGCGTATCCTGCGGCACCCAACCCGACTCCAGATGCAGCGACGCCACCCGATGGTAGTCACGGCGGAAGAAGGCGAGGAAGTTCTGCGCGAGGTAGTTCTTGTCGAATTCGGACAGCGCGCCGACGATGCCGCAGTCGAGCGCGATGTAGCGGCCGAAGGTGGCGGGGTCGAGGCTGACCAGGATGTTGCCCGGATGCATGTCGGCGTGAAAGAAGCCGTCGCGCAGGAACTGCGTGAAGAAGATCTCGACGCCCTCGCGGGCGAGCTTCTTGAGGTCGACACCGGCCTCGCGCAGCACGTCGATCTGGCTGATCGGCACGCCGTGCATGCGCTCCATCACGAGGACGGAACTGGAGCTGAACTCCCAATAGATCTCAGGCACCATGAGCATGCCCGAATCGATGAAGTTGCGGCGAAGCTGCGCGGCGTTGGCGGCTTCACGCATCAGATCGAGTTCGTCGTGCAAATACTTGTCGAACTCGGCGACCACCTCGCGCGGCTTGAGCCGCTTGCCGTCGGGCCACAACCGCTCCACCCAACCGGCAAGATCGCGCATGAGCGCCAGATCGCTGTCGATCACGCCGAGCATGTTCGGGCGCAGCACCTTGACGGCGACTTCCTTGCCGGCGTGCTCGCCTTCGCGAACACGCGCAAAGTGCACCTGGGCAATGGACGCACTCGCCACCGGCGTGCGCTCGAATGCCACGAAGGCTTCTTCGAGCGGGTGGCCCAGCGACTTCTCTATGCTCGCGCGCGCGACGTCGGGATCGAACGGCGGCACCTGATCCTGCAAACGCGCCAGTTCCTGGGCGATATCGGGCGGCATCAGGTCGCGGCGCGTCGAGAGCACTTGCCCGAACTTCACGAAAATCGGCCCCAGCGATTCGAGCGCCAGACGTAATCGCTCTCCGCGCGGGGCTTTCAGGCCGCTGCGTCCGAACGACAGCACGCGCAGCAATCCGCGCGCGAAGGGATGGGGAATGCTGGAAAGCACCAACTCGTCGAGCCCGTAGCGATAGCACACGAGAAAGATCTTGATCAGACGCAGGAGACGCATCGGTCAGCGGCCTCCGGAGGTGCGAGCTACCGAGGCAGGCGCGCCGTCGCGCGCGCCCTTGCGGCGTTCCAGCTTCTCGATGCGCTTCTCGAGCCGCGCGAGGTCGTCACGCAGCGTGCCGATATCGACGCGCATCGCCTCGAGGCGCGGGCGCGCCACAAGCAGCGGATTCTCTTCAACGAGATAATCGGCGAGCGATCGCGCCAGGGTGCCACCGGTACGGCGCGCCTCAGCCACGGCCGCCTTGCCGGTCTCGGTCACGCGATGGGCAGCGGCATCGCCGATCACTTTGCTCAGGTCTTCGGCCACCTCCCAGCGCAGGTGCTGGGCAAGATACGACACGGTGTTGGCAAACTCGGCGTCGCCTTCGATCTTGACGTGACGCATCACGGCGGCCTGACCGCCGCCGGCAAAATCGGCGAGCGCCGCGGCTGGCACGGAGATGCTGACGTCGCAGGGCAGATCGGCGTCTGCGGCGACGAGGTAGCCGTCATCGCCCACACGCAGGCGCACGTCGATTGCCGACATCGCCAGCCGGGCAGACGCACCGATGTGATGGCGCAGGCGCTCGCGTGCCCAGGGTTCACGGGCAAGCAAATGGTTCACGGTGGCGGCAAAGGCTTTGGCGGCTACGGTCATGGTTTGACGGCCGGCCGGCGCAGAACACCGGTCGCACCCAAGGACGCCGCCCGCCAACGATCTGCGAACGGCAAAAACAAAAGAGCCCGCGCTTCAAACGCGGGCTCTCATTGTAAGGCAGGTTAGGACAAAAACGGCGCTTGCTTAGCTGAGCTGCTGAATTCCGGCGAGCACCCAGCCGCCGTTACCGGCCGCCGACTTCGTCAGATTCCACACTTCGTTGAACGGCTCGGCCGGCGCACCCTCCGCTTCGCGGATCAGGCCCGAGAAACGGACGCTCGCCACGTATTCGGTGGCCGATTGCTCGATCCCGAGCAATTCAGCGTCGAGTTGCACGACGTCCGTCCGATTGTCCGACTTGCCGCGCTCTTCGAGGTCCATCTTGATTTCCGCGAACATCTGCGGCGTGGTGAACTCGTTGATATCGGCCTGATCGCCCTTGTCCCATGCGGCTTGCAGACGGTTGAAGTACACCTTGGCGCTACGCAGGAAACCGTCGGCGTCGAAATCGGCGGGCACACCGAACGGCACGGCTGCAGCGGCAGCGGCGGCACCGACCGCAGGCACGGCCGACAGCGACGGCTGGGCCGATGATGTCGGTTGCGACGTCGGTTGCGACTGGCTGTCCCACGCCTGACGCAGCGTGTTGTTCGAGGCGTCATTGCCTGCGGCTGCATAGGCAGGTGTCTGCGTCTGCGACTTATTGCCGCGCAAGCGACGAATGAGCCACATCACGGCGAAGGCGATCAGCGCAATGACGATGATGTTGGCCATCATGCTGGCAAATGCACCGCCCAGACCGAAGTGCGAGAGCAATGCCGCGATGCCGAGGCCTGCCGCCAGACCGGCGATCGGTCCGAGCCAGCGGTTGGCGGGCTTGGCAGCGGCCGCCCCTGCGGCACCGGCACCGGCTGCGGCCGGCGCGGCTTGCTGCGGTGTAGCACCCGGGGTCGCCTGCGACGGTTGCTGCGGCGCTTGCTGGCGCTGCGTCACGCTGTTGGACTGCTTGCCGATGCTCCGGCCGCCGCCAACGCGTTTGGCGTCGGCGTCTGCGATCGTCATGCCGACCGCGACTACGCCGGCTACAACGCCCAACAACAGCTTGTTTTTCAGGAACTGGAACATCGTTCTGGTCTCTCCGTGGAGTTATAGGTTGCTGTGTATGGACACACCGCAACCCGAATGGTTCATCACCTTTTTATGTATTAAAACCGGATCAAGCGACGGCCGATTCTGCCACAGGAGAATTAGCTTGTTATTAGAGCTTGCTATTGGAGCTTGCTATTGGAGCTTGCTATTGGAGCTTGCTATTGGAGCTTGCTATTGGAGCTTGTTATTAGAGCAAGCGTGCCGAGCGCACGCGCCGCAACGAGAGCACCGGCAAAACGCCCCGGCGCGGCATTCCTCCGCAATCGGGGGCGCTGGGCCGCGTCAGGTCAGTGAGTGCGCACTCAGAATTTTCGTCCGATGTGAAGCGCGACGACACCAGCGGTCAGGTTGTGGTACTCCACGCGCTCGAGGCCCGCCGTTTCCATCAGCGTTTTGAGCGTTTCCTGATCCGGGTGCATGCGGATCGATTCGGCCAGATAGCGATAGCTGTCGGCGTCGCCCGCGATGCGCGAACCGAGCCATGGCAGTACCTTGAACGAATAGGTGTCGTAAGCCTTTTCCAGCGGCTGCCAGACTTTGGAGAACTCCAGCACCATGACCTTGCCGCCGGGCTTGATGACGCGACGCATTTCGGCGAGCGCCGCGTCCTTGTGCGTCATGTTGCGCAGGCCGAACGCCACGGTCACCACGTCGAAATAATTCGAAGGGAACGGCAGCTTCTCGGCGTCGCACAGCAGGGTCGGCGTGACGATGCCGGCGTCGAGCAGGCGATCGCGGCCCACGCGCAGCATGGATTCGTTGATGTCGGTGAGCCAGACTTCGCCGGTCGGGCCGGCGGCGCGCGCGAACGCCTTCGAGAGGTCGCCCGTGCCGCCCGCGATGTCTAGCACCTTGAAGCCTGGGCGCACGGCGGCGCGTCCGATCGTGAAGGCCTTCCAGATCCGGTGCAGACCGCCCGACATCAGGTCGTTCATGACGTCGTACTTGCTCGCGACCGAATGGAACACCTCGGCAACCTTGCCGGCCTTCTCTTTCTCGTCGACGGTTTCATAACCGAAGTGGGTCTGTTGGCCCATTGCAATCTCCCAAATTCACATAGGCGGGCACCACGCTTGAACGTGCGCGCCGCCGGGACCTCAATGGTGGTGGCAGCCACCGGCAGACGGCGATGGCATCGGCGTGTCGCGATCGACACCCGCGGCCGCGAGCTTGTCCAGGTATTCCTGCCACAGCGCGTCCTGACGAACGCACAGATCGTAGAGGTAATCCCACGAATAGATGCCTGTGTCGTGGCCGTCCGAAAAGACGGGGCGCACCGCGTAGTTGCCGATCGGCTCGAGGCCGTTCAGTTCGACATCGCGCTTGCCGGTTTGCAACGTCTCCTGCCCAGGACCGTGCCCACGGACTTCGGCCGACGGCGAGAGCACGCGCAGGAATTCAAACGGCAGGCGGTAATGTTTGCCGTCCTCGTAACCCAGTTCCAGCACCTTCGATGCGCGATGCAGCGTCAGGGAAACGGGAATCGGCGTGTCTTTCTCCAACCCAGCCATTGTCGTGCTCCAGAAAAATCGGTCGGTGTGCCGACATGCGACACACCGGCCGGCAGTATAGCCGCTCAGGACCTAACGGTCATGTAGGTCATGTGGGTCATGCGGGGCATGCGGATCGCGTGAGGCGCGTGGGGCGGCGGGCCCTGCTGCGCATGCAGCTCATGCGGGTCGCGTCGGCCATGCCGGGACACGGTCCAATTCTGCCACGATAGCCTCGCACAGCGCGGGCAGCCGGGCGGCGCGCTGCGCGAGCACCGCGCCAGGCAGCTCGCGTTGCGGCGCGCTCCAGACCGAGCCGGGAAAATGCACGTCATCGCGATAACGCGGAATCACGTGCCAATGCACATGCGGCACCCAATTGCCCAGACTCGCCACGTTGATCTTGTCGGGCGACATGACACTGCGCTGCGCCGTCTCGACGCCAAACACGACACGCATCACATGCTCGCGCGCGGCGTTGGGCAGATCGCTCATTTCCGCGACATGGTCATGCCAGATCACTCGCGCGAAGCCCGGATAGCCGTTCTCGTTCGCCAGCACCACGCGCAGCACCGGGTCGCGCCATACGACTTCACCGCCGCCACCGGTGCAAAACGGACATTCCATGATCGTTCTTCTCCCTTCGTTTGCCTGCCATTGGGCGAATTCCCCGCTGACCGTTTGCGTCAGCGCGCCTTGCGTCTGCGACGTTTGCCCGTGGCCGGATCGACGGCCCCGAGTGCGAGTTCGGCGAAATCGATCTCGCTGAGCAATTCTCGCAAGGTCTCGTCATTGATGCGGTGGGAAATGCGCAAACGCGACAGTTCCACCCGCTCGGCCTGCAGGGCGGCAGCGCGCAGCCGGCGCTCGACTTCGACCTCGCGCACTGCGCGCTCACGCACCTCGTCCGTGGCGGTCGACGCGTTGAGCGAGCGACGATACCGGCCCATCACCCGCGCTGCCGCTTCGGCGCACACAGCGGTGTCGAGTTCATCAGCCGATTTCGCAATCACTTTCTGCAACGACTCGACGGCACGGATCGCCGCCTCCGAGGCGGCAAGGCGCGCCTCGCCCATCTCGCGATTGCGTGGGTCCTCGCGCGGCCAGCGCACGCCGCGCAGCAGGACCGGCAAACCGACGCTGCCGCCGACGAGCGAGAGCAGAATGACACCGGCGGCCAGAAAAATCAGCAGATCGCGTGCGGGGAACGGCGCGCCGCCCGGCAGGGCGAGCGGCACCGAGAGCGCACCGGCCAGCGTGACCGCCCCGCGCACACCGGAGAGGGCCGTCACCCCGGTAAAGCGCATGCCCGGTTTCATCGTGATTTCGCCGCGTCGCATGCCGAGGAAATACATCACGCGCCATGCCACCCACACCCAGCAGAAGCGCAGCACAATCAGCACCGCTGAAATCGCGCCGACATAGAACATCAATTCACCGAGATTGAGCAGCATTGCCCAGCGATGCTCGCTCGGGCGCAGCGCCGCGCGCACGATATCGGGCAATTGCAGGCCGAGCAGCACGAACACCGCGCCATTGAACACGAATTCGAGCATCGACCACACACCGTTGCCGAGAATGCGCGTGGCCGTGCGCGTGTTGAGCAGGTCGGTCGAGCTAACCGTCATTCCGGCGGCGACGGCCGCGAGAATGCCGGAGAAGCCGAAGTGCTCGGCCACCAGATAAGCGGCGAACGGCAAGAGCAGCAAAAGCAGCACGACCGTCGCGGGTTCTTCGATGGACGCCGCCATCACCCGGCGATGAAACTGCGTAAACAGCCACGTCACGGCCCATCCCGCGAGCAGACCGCCGAGCGCGATGACGAAGAAGGAAAACGTGGCGTTACCGAGGGAAAAGACGCCCGTGGTCGCGGCCACGAGAGCGAACTTGAAAGCGACGAGGCCCGACGCGTCGTTCATCATGGCCTCGCCTTCGAGCACATGCATGAGCCGCGTGGGCATCTGCATGCGTCCCGTGAGTGCGGAGACGGCCACAGCGTCGGTGGGGGAGAGCACGCCGCCGAGCGCGAACGCCACGGCGAGCGGAATCGACGGAATCATCCAGTGGATGAAATAACCCACGCCGAGTACCGTGAAGATCACGAGGCCGAGCGCCATCGTAACGATCGGCACGCGCAGGCGCCAGAACTCGCGTTTGGGCATGCGCCAGCCATCGGCGAAGAGCAGCGGCGGGATGAACAGCAAGAAGAAGATCTCGGGGTCGAGATCGATATGCAGCCCCGCGCCCGGAAAAGCGAGCGCGGCGCCCACGGCGATCTGCACGAGCGGTACCGGAAGAAACTTCACGACGCTGACCAGCACGCCGGTCAGCGCCACGACAAACAGCAGCATGAGTGCTGTATAGACTACCTCCATGCCGCCTCCGTGGTCCGTCGCTCAGGCATCGGCCGTGTCCCCGCGAGGGGCATCAGACCAGCACGCGTTCGATGCCGCCGTGGTTCGCATCCTTGACGTAGTCCACCAGCCACTCGTCGCCCAGCACGTGACGGGCGATCTCGACGACGATGTAGTCGGCCGTGACATTGGCGTCTTCGTTATAGCGCGACAGACCTTGCAGGCACGACGGGCAGCTCGTCAGAATCTTGACGTCATTGACCTTGCCGTCCGCGCGCAGCTTCGCCGCGCCCTTGCGCATCTCCTCTTCCTTGCGGAAGCGAATTTGCGTCGAGATATCGGGGCGCGTGACCGCCAGCGTGCCCGATTCGCCGCAGCAACGATCGTTCTTCTCGATCTGGTAGCCGTCGTTCTCGCTGCCCATCAACTGGTTCACGAGCTTGACTGGATCCATCGTCTTGATCGGCGTGTGGCAGGGGTCGTGATACATGTAGCGCGTGCCGTTCACGCCGTCGAGCTTCACGTCCTTCTCGAGCAGATACTCGTGGATGTCGACGATGCGGCAGCCGGGGAAGATCTTCTCGAATTCATAGCCGGCGAGCTGATCGTAGCAAGTGCCGCACGACACGACCACGGTCTTGATGTCGAGATAGTTCAGCGTGTTCGCCATGCGGTGGAACAGCACGCGGTTGTCCGTCACGATCTTCTCGGCCTTATCGCCTTGGCCCGAGCCGCGCTGCGGATAACCGCAGCACAAATAGCCCGGCGGCAGCACCGTCTGCACGCCGACATGCCAGAGCATGGCCTGGGTGGCGAGCCCGACCTGCGAGAACAGCCGCTCCGAGCCGCAGCCCGGGAAGTAGAACACCGCCTCCGAATCGACCGTGGTGGTCTTCGGATTGCGAATGATCGGCACGACCTTGTTGTCTTCGATGTCGAGCAGCGCGCGCGCCGTCTTCTTCGGCAGATTGCCCGGCATCTTCTTGTTCACGAAGTGAATCACTTCCTCGCGCAGCGGCGGCTTGCCCACCGTCGCTGGCGGGCGGGCCGTCTGCTTCTTCGCGATCTTCTTGAAGACATCCGCCCCGAAACGCTGCGCCTTGTAACCCCACTCGATCATCACCTTGCGGGTGATGTTGATCGTCTCGGGGTTGGTCGCGTTCAGGAAGAACATGCCGGCGGCGGCGCCGGGGTTGAACTTCTTCTTGCCCATCTTGCGCAACAGATTGCGCATGTTCATCGTCACATCGCCGAAGTCGATCTTCACCGGGCACGGCGTCACGCACTTGTGGCAGACCGTGCAATGATCGGCCACATCGTTGAACTCGTCCCAGTGCTTGATCGACACGCCACGGCGAGTCTGCTCTTCGTAAAGGAATGCCTCGATGAGCAGCGACGTTGCGAGAATCTTGTTGCGCGGGCTGTACAGCAGGTTCGCGCGCGGCACATGCGTGGCGCAGACCGGCTTGCATTTGCCGCAGCGCAGGCAGTCCTTCACGCTGTCGGCAATCGCGCCGATGTCCGATTGCTGCATGATGAGCGACTCGTAGCCCATCAGCCCGAAGCTGGGTGTATAGGCGTTGCGCAAATCGGCGGGCAGATCGGGCAGGTCGAGCAGCTTGCCCTTGTTGAAGCGCCCTTGCGGATCGACGCGCTGCTTGTACGCACGGAATTCGCCGATCTCTTCTTGCGTCAGGAACTCCAGCTTGGTGATGCCGATGCCATGCTCGCCCGAGATCACACCGTCGAGCGAGCGGGCGATAGCCATAATGCGCGCCACGGCCTTGTGCGCATCCTGGAGCATCTCGTAGTTGTCCGAGTTCACCGGGATGTTCGTATGCACGTTGCCGTCGCCCGCATGCATATGCAGGGCGACGAACACGCGGCCGTGCAGCACGCGCTTGTGAATCGCCTGGGCTTCGTCGAGGATTGGCTTGAACTCTGCGCCTGCGAAGATCTGACGCAGCTCGGCGCGGATCTCCTGCTTCCACGACACACGCACCGTACGATCCTGCAGCAGGTCGATGAGACGCGTCTGCGGTTCCTTGTTCAGACGATCGTTGAGCGCCACGTTGAGATCGCGAACGCCGTAACGATTGAGTAGCGGGATGGCTTCGGCCAGCGGCAATTCGAAATGATCGCGCAGGAACGTCCAGCGCGCGCGCACGTCGCGCAGCAGCGTGAGCGCCGTCTGCACGCGATCCTCGAGCAATTCGGCCGACGGAATTTCGTTGGCGTCGTCCGTCTTGCCCAGCGGCAGGTTACCGGCGTCGAAGAACGTCTCGAGCGCGTCGACCAACTGCAGCTTGTTCTTGAGCGACAGTTCGATGTTGATGCGCTCGATGTGGTCCGTGTACTCGCCCATGCGCGGCAGCGGAATCACCACGTCTTCGTTGATCTTGAAGGCGTTGGTGTGACGCGCAATGGCGGCGGTGCGCGAGCGATCGAGCCAGAACTTCTTGCGAGCCTCGGCCGACACGGCAACGAAGCCTTCGCCGCTCTTGCCGTTGGCCATGCGAATGACTTCCGACGTTGCCTGGGCGACGGCGTTATCGTCGTCACCGACAATATCGCCGATGAGCACCATCTTCGGGAACGCATTGCGCTTCGACTTCGTGGCATAGCCCACGGCGCGCAGATAGCGCTCGTCCAGATGTTCGAGGCCGGCCAGAATTGCACCGCCCGCAGCCGTCTGCGCGAACATGTAGTCCTTGATTTCGACGATGCTCGGAATCGCTTCCTTCGCCTGACCAAAGAACTCCAGGCACACCGTACGCGTGTGCGCGGGCATCTTGTGCAGAATCCAGCGCGCGCTCGTAATCAGACCGTCGCAACCTTCCTTCTGCACGCCGGGCAGGCCGGCGAGGAACTTGTCCGTGACGTCCTTGCCGAGCCCTTCCTTGCGAAAGCGCTTGCCCTCGATGTCCAACCGTTCCGTCTTGAGCAGCACTGCGCCGGGCGCCTGATTGCCGTCGAACCACTTCAATTCGAAGCGCGCCACCGGAATGTCGTGAATCTTGCCGAGATTGTGATCGAGGCGCGTGACTTCCAGCCAATTGCCCTGCGGGTCGACCATGCGCCACCACGCGAGGTTATCGAGCGCGGTGCCCCACAGCACGGCCTTCTTGCCACCGGCGTTCATGGCCACGTTACCGCCGATGCACGACGCATCGATCGACGTCGGGTCGACCGCAAACACCAGACCGGCGCGCTCGGCGGCCTCGGCCACACGGCGCGTCACGACGCCGGCGCCCGAAAAAATCGTCGGCACCGGCTGATCGACGCCCGGGAGCTGCGAATACTCGACCTCGTCGAGCTGCTCGAGCTTTTCCGTATTGATGACGGCCGAGAACGGCGTGAGCGGAATCGCGCCGCCCGTATAGCCGGTACCACCCCCACGCGGAATGACCGTCAGCCCCAGTTCGAAGCAGCCCTTCACCAGCGCCGCCATTTCGGCTTCGCTATCCGGCGTGAGCACCACGAACGGATACTCCACGCGCCAGTCCGTGGCGTCCGTCACATGCGAGACGCGCGACAGGCCGTCGAACTTGATGTTGTCGTGGGCGGTCGTACGGCCCAGCACCTTCTTCGCACGACGGCGCAGCTCGGCCAGCTTGGCGAACTCGTCGGCGAAATCTGCCACGGCGCGACGTGCGGCCACTTCCAGTTGCTCGACGCGGGCGGCGCGCTCGCGGCCGTTGGCGTCGGCGTGCTCGGCCACGTCGGCGCGACGACGCTTGTCGATCTCGTTCAGACGGTGATCGAGCGCGTCGATGAGCAGCTTGCGACGTTTCGGGTTGTCGAGCAGGTCGTCTTGCAGATACGGATTGCGGCGAACCACCCAGATGTCGCCGAGCACTTCATAAAGCATGCGGGCCGAGCGGCCGGTGCGGCGCTCTGCGCGGAGTTCATCGAGAATGTTCCAGGCGTCGACGCCCAACAGGCGTATGACGATCTCGCGATCCGAAAACGACGTGTAGTTATAGGGAATCTCGCGCAGTCGCGCGGGCTGGGCAGCTACGGCATGCTTGGCGTCGTGCGGCTCGAAGGCAGGCAAGGGTGCGTTCATCTTGTCGGGCTCGTCAATGCGGCGGTGCATCCGCCGTCGGCGTTCGTCTCGCGAGACGCGCCGAAAGTCAAAATCGGGTATGCGCTAAGAATGCCGGCAGCAGGCGCGACGGGTGCGCGCGCGCCGGCAACAGACGACCTGCGGTCAGCGAGATCGACGACTGCCGTGCCAAGACCTCGATGACGAATCGTGTCCAGTCATCGAGCAGAAGCACAGGGGGGTGAGGCAGTTGGTGCGCATGCCCAGATCTTTCTTCCGGCTTGGGAAAAGGGTGGTAGGGGAATGTAGCTCGAATTGTACTTCATTGCACCGCAACACGTCGGCGCCGTACCGAATCCGCCGACTGACGCAGCCGTCGCGGCATTCGGGGGGAGTCCACGCGCGACCGACACCTCGGCGGGCTCATCGCCGCGTTGACCCCACGTTCACGACCGCCGGTGCCTTGCGGCGCGCGCCCGACAGCCCCGAATCGTGCCGAGCGCTATATCCATCGACAAACAGCGACTTGCGACGGACCCCTAAGCTGAAATTTCCACGGAATGGGAGTATGTTTTGCCGATCCCCGATTCATCCACCCGCCAAGAGGTGTTTCTATGGTCTCGTTTCAACTGAACGGCCGTCCCGTGCAGGTCGATGTCGACCCCGCCACGCCCCTGTTATGGACCCTGCGCGACGCGCTCAACATGACCGGCACCAAGTTCGGTTGTGGCATGGCGCTGTGCGGCGCCTGCACCGTGCATCTGGACGGCGCGCCCATCCGAAGCTGCATTACCCCCGTCTCTGCGGTCGCGGGCAAGCAAATCACCACCATTGAAAACGTCGGCGCAGACCCGGTTGGGCGCGCCGTGCAGAATGCCTGGGTCAAACACGACGTGCCCCAGTGCGGCTATTGCCAGAGCGGCCAGATCATGTCCGCCACGGCCTTGCTGCGCGAGAACAAACAGCCGAACGACGCGCAGATCGACGCCGCCATGGCGGGCAACATCTGCCGCTGCGGCACCTACGCCCGCATTCGTGCGGCGATCAAAGACGCTGCCGCGTCGCTGGCCTGAGGCGAGGAGACCCCAACATGCGTGAACTTCGCTTTTCCCCGCGCCGCGGCGTCGCCGTGGGCGATTACGCGGGCCTGACCCGCCGTGCGTTCCTCAAGACATCCGCAGTGGCCGCGGGTGGCCTCATGCTCGAACTGTCGTTACCTGGCGCCGTGCGCAGCGCCAGTGCGCAGGGGGCGGCGGCCGTGCCCGTCGTGCCCTCGGCCTTCGTGCACATCGCCCCGGACGACACGGTCACCATTCAGGTCAACCGGCTGGATTTCGGCCAGGGCGTACAGACGGCCCTGCCCATGCTCGTCGCCGAGGAGCTCGATTGCGACTGGGCCAAGGTACGGGGCGAGTTGGCACCCGCAGCCGACGTCTATAAAGACCCGATGTTCGGCATTCAGATGACGGGCGGCTCGGGTTCCATCGCGCATTCGTGGCTGCAATACCGGCGCATTGGCGCGACGGCGCGCGCCATGCTTGTCGCCGCTGCCGCGCAGCAGTGGAAAGTACCTGCCGCCCAATTGCGAACCGAGGGCGGAGTCGTCTTGGGTCCGAACGGACAGCGCGCCACGTACGGCAGTCTTGCTGCGCGGGCGCAGGCGCTGCCGGTGCCGGCCGACGTCGCGCTCAAGGATCCGTCGGCGTTTCGCTTGCTTGGCAAGCCGACGGGCCGGCTCGATGCACGGGCCAAATCCACGGGTGTGCCGATGTACGGCATGGACTTCAAGCTACCGAACCTGAAAGTGGCCGTCGTGGCGCGTCCGCCGGTTTTCGGGGCAAAGGTGAAGCGTTTCGATGCGAAGGCTGCGCGCGCGGTCAAAGGCGTGCGTGACGTACTGGAGATCCCTGACGACCGTGGCGGCACGGCCGTGGCGGTGATCGCCGACGGGTACTGGCAGGCGAAGACGGGGCGTGACGCGCTCAACGCCACGTGGGACACCAGTGGTGTAGCGCATGTCGACACCACAGAGCAACTGGCGAAATTCAAGGAACTGGCCAAGACGCCGGGCATTGTCGCCATTGACGCGGACGTGTCCGGGCTCAAGGGTGCGCCCAAGACGCTGGTTGCCGAATATAGCTTCCCGTATCTCGCGCATGCGCCGATGGAGCCGCTCAACTGCACGGTGCAGCTCTCCGGCGGCGGGGCTGAAGTATGGACCGGCACGCAGTTCCAGACTGTCGACCAGGCGGCGATTGCGCGCACGCTCGATCTCAAGCCGGAGCAGGTCAAACTGCATACCCTCATGGCGGGGGGTGGCTTTGGGCGCCGGGCGGTACCGACATCGGACTATGGCGTGGAGGCTGCGCAGGTGGCGAAGGCGTGGCGGGCGGCGGGGCATCGTGAGCCGGTGAAGGTGATCTGGAGTCGAGAGGACGACATCCATGGTGGTTACTACCGTCCGATGTACGTGCATCGCGCCGAAATTGGCCTTGACGCCGGGGGCAAGGTGTTGGCGTGGAATCACACCATTGTGGGCCAGTCGATTTTGCAGGGAACGCCGTTTGAAAAGATGATGGTCAAGAACGGCATTGATGGCACGAGCGTCGAGGGGGTATCGGGCACGCCGTATGCGGTGCCGTTACGACTGACGCTGCATAGTCCGCAGGTCAACGTACCGGTGTTGTGGTGGCGTTCCGTGGGCAACACGCACACGGCGTTCGTGATGGAGACGTTGATCGACGAGTTGGCGACGAATGCTGGGCAGGATCCGGTGGCGTATCGATATGGGTTGCTGGGGGACAAGCATCCACGGCATCGGGAGGCGCTGGCGTTGGCTGTGGAGCGTTCGGGTTATGGGAAGACACGGTTGGCGCAGGGGCAGGCGTGGGGGGTGGCGGTGCATGAATCGTTCGATTCAGTCGTTGCGTACGTAGTGGTGGCGGAGATGCGGGAGGGGGTACCGCGGTTGGTGAGTGTGACGGCGGGGGTGCATTGCAACTTCGCGGTCAATCCGTTGACGGTGGCGGCGCAGGTTGAGGGCGCGGCGTTGATGGGATTGGGGACGACGTTACCGGGTGCGGCGATCACGATGAAGGATGGGGAAGTTGAGCAGAGCAACTTCCACCAGTACATTGTGGCGAGATTGACGGATATGCCGGCGATCAGTGTGCACATTGTGGGTTCGGGGGATGCGCCTACGGGGATGGGCGAGCCTGGATTGCCGCCGTTGGCGCCGGCGTATGCGAATGCGGTATTCGCGTTGACGGGAAAGCGGGTGCGTGCGTTGCCGTTCGATTTGGCGAAGGCATAGAAAAGAAGAGGAAGAGAGAGAGAGAGAAACAGAACGCGAACGCGAGGAGGAAGGAAATGGCGGTCGGGGTGGGGGGATGAAAAGGGGGTGACGGGAGGTCGGACCGGTGTCCCTTTCTGCAGCGAGTTGGGTCAATGTCTGAGCGGCGGAAAGGGACACCGGTCCGGCCACTCGGGCGTTGAGAGGGGCATCGGGATTGGGCGTTAGCCGACCAGAAGGTGTTTGAGGGGGGCGAAGATGCCGCGCCAGAACGAGTCGGGTACGTGGAGCATGAGAAGGGTGATGGCGATATAGCGAAGCGTTTTGCCGATGGCGATATAGACGAGGCAGGCGCGCCAGGAGAGGCGGAGCCAGCCGGCGAGGGAGCAAAGGGGGTCGCCGATCACGGGGAGCCAGGAGATCAGGAGAAGGGGGGGGCCGAAGCGTCGTAGCCAGAGGTGATAGCGCTGGTTCATCGGTGGGTTGGTGGTGACGCGCGGGGTGGTCTTCGGGCCATTCCCGGTGGTAGCGGTGGTAGCGGTGGTAGCGGCCGTAGCGGTCATATTGCCGGAGAGCGCGGCGGCGCGGGCGTGTGCTCGACGGCGCGATTTGAGGCGGACGAACGCGCGTCGGGCGGCGAGGCCCATCCACCAGTTGAGCATACCGCCGGCGGTGTTACCCACGCTGGCCACGGCGATGGCGGACCAGAACATGTGGGGATTGAGCGCGACGTAGCCGAACAGCGCGGGTTCTGAGCCCATGGGCAGGAGCGTGGCCGACAGGAACGACACCAGGAAGATGGCGGGCAGGCCGACGCCGGGCAGTGCCAGCGTGCCCAGCAGCCAGGAGATGAACGACTCCATGCGACTCCGGAGAAAATCAAAAAGCGGATGAAAAAAAGCGGGCGGCGCGTGCAACTGCAACCGACCGGACGGTCGGCGTATCCAGTGCGAGTGCGCGCACGCGCGTTTGGCAGAAACGAAAAGTCTGGCGCATAATGCACGACCATGACCCGACCCTCGATGCCGCCCGTAGCCATTTTACTGGCAGGCGGACTCGGTAGCCGCTTCGATGCGGCGGGGCGCCGGAACAAGCTGCTTGCGCCGCTGCCGGGCGATCCCCTGAACCGATCCGTTGCCCTTGCCAGCGCGCATGCGTTGCTGGCTGCGTTGCCGCGCGTCATCGCCGTCGTGCGTCCGGACTCGGCCGAGTTGGAGAACGTGTTGTTGCAAGCGGGTTGCGAAGTCGTAATGAGCCATGCCACCCGGCGCGGCATGGGCGCAACGCTGGCCGCCGGCATCCAGTCGGGCGTCGACGAAGACCCGCCCTCCGGGCTCGAGCATCTTGACGGCTGGCTCGTCGCGCTGGCCGACATGCCCTACATTCACCCGAACACCATTCGCGCGATCGCCAGCGGCCTCACGTCGCCCGACGCCATCGTTGCGCCGAGTTATCGGGGACAACGCGGCCATCCCGTCGCGTTCGGTTCTGCCTTGACTTCGCGCCTGATCGCCCTCGATGGCGACATTGGCGCGCGCGACCTGTTGATTAGCGAGCACATTACGATCGTCGATGTCGACGACGCCGGAATCGTGCGCGACATCGACACCCCAGACGACCTTCGTTAGGGCGCGCACGCCGCTTTCCCGTTTTTCCCGAGAAACCCAGCGCGACCGCCCCGGCGAACGTGCTGGTCTATCATTGTCCTTTTGTTCCCTGATGTATCTAACCTGAAGAAGCCTTAAATCATGTCCGATGCAGCGCCCGACTATCTGAAGAAGATTTTGACCGCCAAAGTCTACGACGTCGCCAAAGAAAGCGAACTCGAATTGGCACGCACGCTTTCCATGCGGCTGCACAATCGAATTTACCTGAAGCGCGAAGACAACCAGACGGTGTTCTCCTTCAAGATTCGGGGGGCATACAACAAGATGGCCAACCTGAGCGAAGTCGAACGCGAGCGCGGCGTGCTGACCGCGTCCGCCGGCAATCATGCCCAGGGCGTGGCGTTCTCCGCCGCGCGCCTGGGCTGCAAGGCCGTCATCGTCATGCCCGTCACCACCCCGCAGGTGAAAATCGACGCCGTGAAAACCCATGGCGGCCGCGCCGTCGAAGTCGTCCTCGCGGGCGACTCCTACAGCGACGCCTACGCCCATGCCATGACGCTGCAACTAGAACGTGGCCTGACCTTCGTGCCCCCGTTCGACGATCCCGACGTCATCGCCGGTCAAGGCACCATCGCCATGGAAGTCCTGCGCCAGCACCAGGGGCCGCTGCATGCCATCTTCGTCCCCATCGGGGGTGGCGGTCTGGCGGCTGGCGTTGCCGCCTACGTCAAAGCCGTGCGCCCGGAGATCAAGATCATCGGCGTGCAATCGGTCGACTCCGATGCCATGGCGCAATCGATCCACGCGGGCGAGCGCGTTCAGTTGCACGACGTGGGTCTCTTCGCCGATGGTACCGCCGTGAAATACGTGGGCGCCGAGACCTTCCGACTGTGCGAAGCCTATCTCGACGAAGTCATCCGCGTGGACACCGACCAACTCTGCGCCGCCATCAAAGACGTCTTCCAGGACACGCGCAGCGTGCTTGAGCCGTCCGGCGCGTTGTCCGTGGCCGGCGCAAAACTCTACACCGAGCGCGAAAAGCTCAAAGGCGAGACGCTCGTGGCGATCACCTCGGGTGCGAACATGAACTTCGACCGCCTGCGCTTCGTGGCCGAGCGCGCCGAAGTCGGTGAAGCGCGCGAAGCCGTGTTCGCCGTCACCATTCCCGAAGCGCGGGGCAGCTTCAAGCGCTTTACCGAAGTGGTCGGCAGCCGCAACGTGACCGAGTTCAACTACCGAATCAGCGAAGCGTCGAGCGCGCACATCTTCGTGGGCATCCAGATGCACAACCGCGACGAGGGCGAGCGCATCAAGGCCGGCTTCGAGCGGCACGGCTTCCCCACGCTCGATCTGTCCAACGACGAACTCTCCAAACAGCACATTCGCTACATGGTCGGCGGCCGCTCCGCCCTCGCCTGCCATGAAGTGCTGTATCGCTTCGAGTTCCCCGAGCGCCCGGGCGCACTGATGAAATTCCTCTCGGCCATGAGTCCGAACTGGAACATCAGCCTGTTCCATTACCGGAATCAGGGGGCCGACTACAGCAATATCCTGGTGGGGATTCAAGTGCCGGACAACGAGAAAGCCGCGTTCCGCGACTTCCTCGCCACGCTCGGCTATCCTTACTGGGACGAAAGCGACAACCCGGTCTACAAGCTGTTCCTCGCGTAAGTCGCCCGCTGACGCTACCGTCGCTACCGTTGCTACCCTCACTCACCCCGTCACGACAGGACTTCGCTGCCACCATGCCGATCACGCTCGAGAACAAGCTCGTTGTCGCGATATCCTCGCGCGCGCTGTTCGACTTCGAAGAAGAGAATCGCGTGTACGAGGCCGGCGTGGCGGGCGGTGACGACCAGTCGTACATGCGCTATCAGCTCGACCGCCTGGACCTGCCCGCGCGCGTCGGCGTCGCGTTCCCACTCGTGCAGAAGCTCCTCGCCTTCAACCAGGGCAACGGGATCGACAAGCATCGCGTGGAAGTCGTCGTCCTCTCGCGCAACGATCCCGTGAGCGGCATGCGCGTATTCCGTTCGGCACGCCAGGTCGAGCTCAAGATCGAACGGGGTGTGTTCACGCGTGGGCGCGACCCGTTCGGCTACCTCAACGCACTGGGCGCGCACCTGTTCCTCTCCGCCAACGAGCGCGACGTGCGCGGCGCGCTGACGGCAGGCTTTCCGGCGGCGCGCGTCTATCCCGAGTCGGCCAAGAAAGCGGAACTGCATCCCGATGAAATCCGCATCGCCTTCGACGGCGACGCGGTGCTCTTCTCCGACGAAGCCGAACGGATCTTCCAGCGCAACGGCCTCGACGCCTTCCAGCAACACGAGATCGAACGGGCCGCGACACCATTGCCGCCGGGCCCGTTCAAGCCGCTGCTGCAGGCCCTCCACCGCCTGCAAACGCTGGCCGGTCACGAAGTCCCTGTCAAAATTCGTACCGCGCTGGTGACGGCGCGCTCGGCCCCGGCGCACGAGCGGGCCATTCGCACGCTGATGGACTGGAAAATCGACATCGACGAGGCGATGTTCCTGGGCGGGCTCGACAAAGGCGCATTCCTGCGCGAATTCGAGCCCGATTTCTTCTTCGACGATCAAACACGCCACTGCGTGTCCGCCGCGCGGGTCACCCCGACCGGACACGTGCCCAGTGGCATTGCAAACCATGACAACGCCTGACCAATCCCCACTCGGCAAGGAAGTTGCCTACACCGAGCAGTACGACCCGTCCCTGCTCTTCCCGATCGCCCGTGCCCCCGCGCGCGCGGCCATTGGCGTGCCCGACACCCTGCCGTTCTTCGGCGCGGATATCTGGAACGGCTACGAACTCTCGTGGCTCAACGAAAAGGGCAAACCGCAGATCGCACTGCTCACCGCCATGGTGCCGGCCGACTCGCCGAACATCATCGAATCGAAGTCTTTTAAGCTGTATCTCGGCTCGTTCGCCCAAACGAAGCTGGCCAACGCCGACGCCGCACGCGCGCTGATTCAACAAGATCTATCCGAAGCGGCGCGCGCGCCGGTGCAGGTTCGTCTGGTCGAACCCGGCGGCTTCGGCAAGCTGGAACTCGACGAACTCGGCGGCCTGCTCGTCGACCGTCTCGACGTCGAGACCGACATCTATGCGCCCGATGCAACGCTGCTCAAGGCCGCGCACGACGAACCGCATGTGGACGAAACGCTGGTCTCGAACCTGCTCAAATCCAATTGCCCGGTGACCGGACAACCCGACTGGGGCAGCCTGCAGATTCGCTACGTCGGCCCGCCGATCGATCAGGAGGGGTTGCTCAAGTATGTGATTTCGTACCGGCGTCACACCGGCTTTCACGAGCAATGCGTGGAAGGCATCTTCATGGACATCCTGCGCCAGTGCAAACCGAGCCAGTTGGCCGTCTACGCCCGTTACACACGGCGCGGCGGACTCGACATCAACCCGTTCCGCACCAACTTCACGTTGCCGATGCCGGACAACGCCCGCACCGCGCGTCAGTAAGACCGCCAGTACATAAAAATGGCGACGGATTGCAGCCCCGTCGCCATCCCGATCGCCCCCGAGCCTCGGTCAGCTCAACAAGCTGACCTTGGCCATCAATTTGCGCGCCGCATTTCTCACGTCCGTGTACTTGGGCTGCCCCGCGCAACGATGCAACGTCTCCTTCATGGCGCGATAAGCCGCCTCGAAATGCTGCAACTCGATCAGGCACTCGCCAACGCGATACATGGGACCGGGAGCTTCCTCGTCCATCAACGCCGCAGCCATGAATAGCGGCAGCGCCGCCTTCGGTTCCCCGTGGCGCTGCACCGAGAGCGCCAGCGCCACTGCGTAGTCCGCTTCATGCGGACACGCAGACAACAAAGGCGCGAAGCACTCGATCGCCTGCACGTAGTCGCCGCGTTCGAAAGCGCCGTAGCCACAACGATACGCGGCGTCGCACTGCATCGCGTCCCACGATCCGGGACACGGCATGTCCATCGCCTCGCGTTGCTTGTCGGCGTCGCGCACCATCGCCAGCGCCACGTCGATCTCGTTGGCGATATGCTGTGACGACGGCATCTTGTCTTTGGGCATCTCAAACGTCGTCACGAACGCCCTCCCGCGGAAGCTGACGCGAATCGCGCCCGCCCGCTCAGCGAGTTCATCTCCTGCGCGGCGTCGCGGCGCCGGCGAATGGCCAGGCAGACCTGACTGAGACCAAACGTCACGGCCATGCTCGACAACATGGCCATCCCGCCGCCGAAGCCATAGCCCAGCCACCTGCGATCGTGCGCGACGATCGATTTGTCGACCTCCGAATCGGCCTCCAGACAGATGTACCCTGCCGTCGCCATCCCCGCCACACCCAGTATCGTGAACGCCAGTCCCGCGAGCCCGGATGCACAACCCGTCGAACTGAGTCGGCTCATCGTCCGAGACCGCAAGCGAACATCGTCGGGTGTCAACGGGAAATCGATCGTGACGCGATGCTCGTCGGCGCACTCCACCGGCGTGTGCAACGACGTGACTGGCTGAAGTCCACCGGAAATTGCTCCATGTCTCACAATCCGTCTCCTCACTGATTAAGAGACTGAAGACTGCGCCCACCGAAAACCGCCCGCCATCGAAGCCAAACCGCAAACTTTGCGAAACGGGTACCGAAGTATCCGTCATTGCGAAAACTCAGGCTGCCGGCTTCTTGTAGGCCACGCAGTCCACTTCCACCTTGCAATCGATCACCATGCTCGACACCACGCAAGCGCGCGCGGGCGGATGCTCGCTGAAATACTCCTTGAACACCTTGTTGAACGACGCAAAATCGCGCGGATCGTCGAGCCACACACCGCATCGCATCACATGCTCGGTGCCGTAACCCGCTTCGGCGAGGATTGCCAGCATGTTCCTGATCGCCTGATGCGACTGGGCGACGATCCCCCCATCGATCACCTCGCCGTCCTTCATCGGGGTCTGCCCCGAGACGAACAGAAAGCCATCGGCTTGCGTGGCGCGTGCAAATGGCATGCGCTGGCCCCCTGTGCCCTGCCCGCCCTCCACACCATATCGTTTGATACTCATCTTCACTCCTTTCGACGCAACAGCGTCATCAACACATACTCAGAAAATCGGCTGCGGCGTGCCACGACGCACAAAGCGGCCTGCACGCGCGTTATGCGTAGGCGCGCGATCGCGCCACGACAACACGCCGTTGACCCACACGGCCGCGATGCCATAGGCAGGCTGCATGGGATCGGTAAAGGTGGCGGCATCGGCCACGGTCGCCGGATCGAACAGCACCAGATCGGCCCAGTAACCTTCGCGCACCAAGCCACGGTCCGTCAGACCGAAGCGTTCTGCGGAGAGGCCCGTCATCTTGTGGACGGCCTCGGCCAGCGGGAAGAGTTGCTGCTCACGGCTGTAACGGCCGAGCACGCGCGGGAACGCGCCCCACAGGCGCGGATGCGGCAACGGATCGTTCGGCAGTCCGTCCGATCCCACGACCGTCGCCGGGTGCCGCAGGATGCGTCGCACGTCGTCTTCCTCCATGCAGTGATACACGGCGCCCGCCGGTTGCAGACGCGTTGCCGCTTCAATCAGGTCGACGCCCCACTCGGCAGCGATCGTGGCGAGCAACTTGCCGCCCTGCGCCGGATGCGGTTGCGACCACGTCACGAGAATGTCGAAGTCGTCCGTCACTTGCTTGAGGTCGAGCGTCGACGAGCTGGCGGTGTAGGGATAGCAGTCGCAACCGACGGGCTGGAAGCGTTGCGCCGTGTCGAGTGCGTCGAGAATCTCGGTGCTGCGGCCCCAGTTGTCGACACCCGCACACTTCAGATGCGAAACGACGACCGGCACGCGGGCATGACGGCCAATGCGGAACGCCTCGTCGAGCGCGGCGAGAATTTCGGCGAATTCCGTACGCAGGTGCGTCGCATAGAGACCTCCCGCCTCGGCGAGCGGCTCGGCCAGCGCCATCACCTCCTCGGTCGGCGCTGCATTTGCGTTTGCGTAGGCGAGCCCGGTCGACAATCCCAACGCGCCATGGGCGAGCGCTTCACGCAATTGCGTGCGCATGGCCTCGATCTCGGCATCGGTTGCGGCTCGGTCGAGCCGGTCCATATGATTGCTGCGCAGCGCCGTGTGACCGATGAGCGCCGCCACGTTGATCGCCGGCTGCGCCTTCTCGAGCGCTTCGACGTAAGCGGCGAACGTCGGGTACTGGAACGCGTCGGCGTCCCCCAGCAGGTTCATCGGGTCGGGCGGGTCGCCCTTGAGCGCCACCGGCGATGCGCTGATGCCACAGTTGCCGACGACGACCGTCGTCACGCCCTGCGAGAGCTTCGGCGTCATTTCCGGTGTGCGTACGACGTTCGTGTCGTCGTGGGTATGCACGTCGATGAACCCTGGGCTGAGCACGTTGCCGCCCCCTTGAATCTGCTGCTGGGCTTGCCAGCCCGACAGCGCACCGGCCGGCGCAATCGTGTGGATACGGCCGTCGCGCAAGGCGACGTCGACGCGCTCGTCGGTCATTGGCGCGCCGGAGCCGTCCGCCAGACGAACGTTGGTAATGAGGGTGTCGACCGTCCGGTTTGCAAGGCAGTCCGTCATATCAATCTCCCAGAGGCTGACGATCGCCGCCGCCCCGATGCGTGTCGAGCACGTATTTGATTCGCCGCAACAGCGTCTGGCTCTGCGGCGTGGCGAGCAATGCCAGTTCCGTGGCCAGTACGTCCATCGCCAGCAGCATTGCGTAGCGCGACGACGACGGTTTGAAAATAAAGTCCGTTTCCAGCGCACGGATCGGCAGCAGCTCATCGGCCAACGCCGCCAGCGGCGAACCGGTTGCCGTGATCGCCACCACCTGCGCGCCATACTCGCGTGCAATCTCGCACGCGCCGACCATCTCCGGCGTATGGCCGCTCACCGAGAAGGCAAGCACCACGTCGTCACGCCCGAGCGTGGCGGCCACCATGCGAGCCAGCACAGCGTCCTGATAGCTCGCGACCGGTCGCCCCAGACGTACGAGCCGATAACGCGCTTCGTCGGCCATGAGCGACGAGCCGCCGCCCATGCCGAACGCGTACACCATGCGGGCCGACAGCAGTCGCGCCGCTGCACGCCGCACCGCCTCCGGCTTGATGAGTCCACGATGCACCTGCAACGTGGTCTGAATATCGTCGGCAATCCGGTCGATGGTCTCGGTCGGGCCGTCCTGCCCGTTGACCGCATTCGCGCCGAAAAAACGCTGACCGACGACAGCGGCCTGCGCCAGACGCAACTTGAGATCGCGCACGTCGCGACAGCCCATCGCCTTGGCGAAACGCGTCACACTCGCCTCGCTGACGCCCGCGCGTTCTGCCAGCACGTTGATCGACGCCGCCGCCGCGCCCGCCACATCGTCGAGCACCACCTGCGCGACTTTGCGTTCCGCCTGACTGAGGGCGTCGCTGCGCTCGGCAACGCGCGTCACGATATCGAAAGTTTCGGCCATATGTCGGGTCGGTTCGGCCCCCAGCGGGTGTGCGCCGGGATGCTCGCCTGAGGGTTGGATCTGGATTTTGTTACTTTATAACAAATTTATCGATCCCCGTTAATTAGAAGCTATTATAAGAGCCATCCGGCGAGCGTCGGGGCATCGTCACGTGGAGATTTTTCAATGAATGATACAAACTATCAGCACGGCATGATCGATATTCTCAACAAGGGCCTGGGGACCTTGAGCGCCCCGCTTGCGCCGAGCGAGACGGCCGGATTGCGGTGGAATCTGCTCGACGAGGATCTGAGTTTGCCGACGGCGGTGCTTTACGAGGACAAGCTTCGTCACAATCTCGCGTGGATGCAGCGATTCGTGCACGAGTACGGCGTGAAGCTCGCTCCGCACGGCAAGACCACGATGGCGCCGAAGCTATTTCGACGTCAGCTCGACGGCGGTGCCTGGGGCATTACACTTGCCACGGCGCAGCAGACCCACGCCGCGTACCTGCACGGGGTGCGACGCGTGCTCATGGCGAATCAACTCGTGGGCAAGCGCAACATGGCGATGATTGCCGATTTACTGAGCGATCCCGATTTCGAATTCTTCTGTCTGGTGGACTCAGCCGATGCGGTGACGCATCTGGGCAGGTACTTCCGGGCGCGCGGCCAGTCGATTCAGGTGCTCATCGAGCTGGGCGTGAGCGGGGGACGCACAGGTGTGCGCGACGCCGCTCAGCAGCAAGCCGTGCTCGACGCCCTTGCGCAGTACCCCGACGCAGTCAAGCTCGCGGGCGTGGAAGTGTACGAGGGGGTGCTGAGTGTCGAGGCGGACATTCGTGCGTTCTTGCAGCGCGCGGTGGGCGTCACGCGTGAGCTGGTCGCGGCCGGGCGCATCGAGCGCAGCCCGGCAGTGCTCTCGGGCGCGGGTTCGGCGTGGTACGACGTAGTGGCAGAGGAGTTTGCGCACAAGGACGTGGGCGCCCCGCTCGATGTTGTTTTGCGCCCGGGCTGCTATCTCACGCACGACGTGGGCATCTACAAGGCTGCGCAGGCGCAGATTGCGACGCGCAACCCGATCGCGAAGCAGATGCGCTCGCAGTTGCAGCCGGCGCTGCAGCTCTGGGCGTATGTGCAATCGATTCCCGAGCCGGAGCGCGCCATCATTGCGCTGGGCAAACGCGATGCGGCGTTCGACGCCGGCATGCCCGAACCTGCGCAGCAGTTCCGTCCGGGCGAGCGTCAGCCCCCGAAAGCGACGCCCGCGCATTGGGAAATCACCGGCATGATGGATCAGCACGCGTATCTGCGCATCGCGGCGGGCGACGACATTCGCGTGGGCGACATGATCGCGTTCGACATCTCGCATCCCTGCCTCACATTCGACAAATGGCGGCATTTGCCGGTCGTCGACGCCGATTACAACGTCGTCGACATTGTCCAGACATTCTTCTGATCGCCCGTCGCGAACGCGACGCAGCGCCCCCTCTCAGCCTTAACGAAGAAGCCGCCCGATGGGCGGCTTCGCGTTTCGTGGGGTCGATCGATGGCGAGGGGCCTAGACCTGACTTCGCGACACGCGTTTGCGCGGCGCGACGGTCGGCTCTGTCGACTCTGTCCGCTCGGTTTGCTCCGGCGGCATAGGCGGCATAGGCGGCATCGGCGGCATCGGCGGCATAGGCGGCATAGGCGGCATAGGCGCGGGCAGTGTCGAGCCGGCGGGCGAGCGACGCTTCGGGTCGGCGTTGGCCTTCGCGCCCGTGTCGGACGCTTTCACTCGCGACACCACCGACTTGAACTGCGCCTCCAGATGGCCGAGCGCACTCTCGAGCGTTTCGATTTCGGCGGGGGTCATGCCTTCGAGGGCGTCGTCGAAAAACGCCTGGCGTCGTGGTGTTGCCTCTTCGTACACGGCCTGGCCTGCGGAGGAGAGCGTGACGTTCGTAAGTCGGTTGTCGTGCGGATCGGTTGCGCGCGAGAGCCAGCCGAGGGCTTCCATCGACTGCAACTGACGCGTGAGCGACGCCGGGTCGAGGCGGCAATGCTCCGCGAGAAACTTCTGCGAGCAGGTGCCGCGCTCGGCGAGCGCGAGAATGATGCGCCAGCGCGGCAGCGGGTGTCCGACCTGGGCGTCGAATGCGAGCATCATCGCCCGATACGTCAGGCTGAGTTGCTGAATGACGTTGCGTTTCTGAGGCGTGGGCATCGCATTACTCCGCGGCGGGCGGCTGCGGCTTGGCGCCGCGCGTCAGGCGAATGAGCGGCACGCGTCTGACGAACCACAGCCCGGCGAGTGCGGCCGCGAGCGAGACCATCTGGCCGGTGTGAATGGCCGCAACAAGCGACGTGCGGGCCGATTCGATGAACAGCGCGCCGTTCTGTCCGAGGTGTGCGAGCGTCGTCAGGAATTCGCCTTGCGCTTGCGGATTGACGAGGATCTGCGGATCGGAGAGTTGCGAGGTCCATTGTGTGCCGTCGTTGGCGGCGAGGGCATCCTTCACGCGGCCGGTGTAGCTGTGGTTCACGAGCGTGCCGACGATAGCGGTCCCCAGCATCCCGCCGATCATGCGCAGCGACTGCATGAGCGCCGTCGCGATGCCCAGGTGGGCGCGCCCGGCCACTTCCTGGGCGAAGACGGTGAGGTTCGGCATCACGAAACCGAGGCCCAGTCCGGCGAGCAGCATATAGGTGGCGATGAGCGCGTGCGGCGTGCCGCGATGGGTGACGATCACGCCAGCGCAAGCGAGCGCGAGCAGGAAGAAGCCGCCGTAAAGCATGACGTTCGGGTTGGGCAACCGGGTGATGAGGCGTCCGTTCACGATGCTTCCCACGGTGATGCACACCACCATCGGCGTGATGAGCAGCCCGGTTTCACGCGGCGAGAGCCCGAAGCCGCCTTGAAGCAGGAGCGGTGCGTAGAACAGCACGGCGAACATGGAAAACCCTGCAAAGGCCGACAGCACGAAGAGCGGCGCCAGGCTTTTGTCGCGGAACATTTCGAACGGCAGGATCGGGTGCGACGTTCGCTTCTCCCACCAGTAAAGGGCAAACGAGGAGACAACCAGCACGACGAGCAGCGTCAGCACGCCGCGCGAGAGGCCGTCGGCGGGTAGCCATTCGACGAGCATCTGCAGGCTGCCGAGCGCGGCGGTAATCAAGACGGCGCCGAGCCAATCGAGACTCGGCTTGCCGTGTTCGGCCGGGCGCATATGCGGCAGGTGACGGCCCACAAACCAGAGGCCGAGCACCCCGACTGGCAGGTTGACGTAGAAGACTGAGCGCCAGCCATAGGCTTCGGTGAGGAAGCCGCCGAGCGACGGCCCGATGGCATTGGCGATACCGAAGGCGGAGCTGAGCATGACTTGCCAGCGCAGGCGCACGTGGGCATCGGGAAACAGTTCGGGGACACAGGCGAACGCGGTTCCGACGAGCATGCCGCCGCCGATGCCCTGCAGGGCGCGTGCGATGACGAGGAAGGGCATGCTGTTGGCGGCGCCGCACAGGACGGAAGCGGCGGTGAAGACGACGATGGCTGCAATAACGAAGCGTTTGCGGCCGTAGAAGTCACCGAGCCGTCCGAAGATCGGCACGGTGATGACGGAGGTGAGGAGATACGACGTCGCGACCCACGCGTAGAACTCGAAGCCCTTGAGTTCGGAGACGATGGTCGGCAGCGCGGTACCGACGACCGTTTGGTCGAGCGCCACCATCATCGTGCAGAAACACAGGCCGAGCATGGCCACGATGGACTGGCGGAACGGCAAAACCTGCCCCGCCGAATGCGGGGAGTTGGGACTGGGGGCCATTTTTGGACGGATCAATGTTTGATCAGTCAAAGATTCTAGCACGTTGGCTGCGGGAGCGTTGGTGTCACGGCGAAGCGCATCAGACGATGATGGTTTGCCTGGATTGGCGTCGATTTGGCACGCCATCCCCCCGCCCGGTGTGGCTAGGTCTTACCTATTGGCTTTGTGAGGTGAGCTTTGGGCTAGCGGACTTGAGCGCGGAATTCAGGAGAATTTCGCGACTTTATCCAGTTGGAATTGCAGCATAAACCAGTCCGAGTTTTTAGCCGCACCGCCAGTGGATCAGATTTATGTCGGCACCCATATTTAGACCTGAAATCCCTTTTTTTTTCATTTTCGGACATATGTCCGAATATGCCTTTTCCCTTACAATGAGACTTTCCAGAATTTCCGGTTGATTACGTCATCATGCATCGAATTGGATTCTTCGTTTGCCATGGCTACGATGCGCTTGATCTCGCCGGGCCACTTTCTACCTTTAACCAAGTGGCTACAGCCGCTGGCCAAACCCCCTACGATCTCCATGTAATCTCACGAGCGGGCGGGTTGGTTCTCAGCAATGCCGGGCTTCCGATCGAGACGAAGCCTGTCGGACGGCGCACATTTGACACCGTCATTTTCGTGGGTGGTGATATAGCGCCGATGCAGACATCGGAAAACGTGGCTATTGCCAGGAAATTAGGCCACCGAACCGCGCGGGTGGCAAGCGTGTGTACGGGCGCATTTTTGCTTGCGGAAACGGCTTTGCTGGACAATCGAAGAGCAACAACGCACTGGCGATATATCGCTCAGTTGCAGTCACGCTTCCCTCGCGTCAGAGTCGAAGGAGACAGTATCTATATCGCGGACGGTCGTATTTGGACATCGGCGGGCATCGCGTCGGGAATAGACCTGGCACTGGCGATGATCGAAACAGATATGGGCTCAGAAATTGCGCGCTCTGTATCCAGGCTTTTGGTTGTGGCGTATCGCCGGCCAGGAGGGCAATCTCAGTTTTCCGCCATGTCACAAATGGAGCCGGACTCGGATCGCATCCGCATCGCCCTGAACTTTGCCAGGGAACATTTGGCTGAAGCACTGCCTGTTGAGCGACTCGCAGAGGCGGCAAGATTAAGTCCGCGGCAATTCGGAAGAGTGTTTCGCCGAGAAACTGGTGAAACGCCTGCCAAGGCAGTTGAGCGCTTGCGAGTTGAAGCAGCGCGACTGCGCTTGCAAGACGGTAGCGAGCCGATCGAACAGATTGCCCTTGCCGTGGGATTCACCGATCCGGAGCGAATGCGTAGAGCTTTTGTCAAACTGCATGGACATCCACCGCAATCGATCCGGCGCGAAAGCCGATTCTTCGGCAACCGATAATCAATCAATCGATGATCTGCTCTGACCGGCGACGCTTTGTGAGCTGCGTTGGCAAGAAACGTCGAGGGTATCAAACGAGCCGAATAGTTACGCGGAATCCAATACTCGCTCCGCGTATCTGCGAGCACTGGCAAGGCGTTGTTCAGTGATTCCCAGCGCACGCGCACGGACGTTGCCCAGAACATCGGCAGACGCCTTCGCAGGAGATCCCGAATCAAAAGGCGGTTGCGGGTCGTAGGCCATGTAGAGTTGTAGCTCTTTTGCCAACTGATCTCCACGAAGAAGTGCGGCTAAAATGAGCGAGCCATCAATGCCCGATGTAACACCTCCTGCGCTCACGTAATTGCCATGGACGACGACACGGTCATCGCAGGGGATGGCGCCGTAAAGCGGCAATACGCCCATTGCTGTCCAGTGCGTCGTCGCCTTTCGGCCGTGCAGCAAACCAGCGGCGCCGCAGATAAGGGCACCCGTACACACCGAGTACACATACAAGGCGTTTTTGGCTTGCGCACGAATAAACGCTAGAACCTCCTCGTCGGCGCCGACCTCTTCTTGACCATACCCTCCTGGAACGATTAGCACATCGAGTTGAGGTGCTTCGTCGAGCGACGTGTCGGGAATCAATTGCATGCCTCGCATATCCCGCACAACGTGTTTGTCTTTCCACAGCGTGTAGAACGTTGAGTTGGGAATGCGCGACAGCACCTCAAAAGGGCCGGCAAAATCACATTGATCCATATTCGGGAAGATCAGGCCACCAATCCTCAAATGCGTATCCTGAGAAATCGCCTGTATATTATTTTCCATCATTTGATGACTTCGATAATTGAATCAATGTAGTCAAGCATCAGGCGTCGGGCGCATGGTGTCTGCGATGACAAATGTCTGACTCTCAATATCTGGGAGTACCTTTCCGGGGCATGGCGATAGGCTTCATGTTCTTATGGCGCATAACTGTTCCACATATCGCGATTTAGCTTCCAGACACCGCCCTGCTTCAAGAAGATGAGAATTTGTTTGGCGCGCAGTTGGAGCTTTCCACTATGATCACGGAGTTCCACATCCGAGACTTCGGTCACGGTCCGGTCGTTGCCATAGAACTCGTAATTGCTAAAGGATACTGAACCTGGCTGGGTGCCAGCATAGGCTTTGGCGAAGTATTCGGTGATCGCACGCGCCCCTCTAACTTTGTCGCCCCCGGGCGGCAACAGCGTGCCATTTTTTGTATAGAGGCGACCTATTGCCTCGTAGTCCCCTAACCGAAAGGCTTCCGCCCATCGTGCATTCTCGGCCTTGATGGCCACTTCGGTTTGAGATTGCGGGCCATTCGCGAGTGCCGGCATGGCAAACACGAAAGGGGAAAAGCAAACTGCAACGGCAGCAGCAAAAAGACGAATCTGTCGCATTTTTCGGTTTTCTATCAAGGTATGAATTAAAGGGGATCGCGCCTAGCTGGACGAAATGGTGCAGGCAACGTCGGCTGCGACCTCTTCGCAACCAGCCGAAATCCTCATCGACGTTGCCCGTGTATCTCAGTGAATGCCGGGGATTAGGGCGAGGCCCTTCGATGCGCCGGGTAGTCTTTTGTCAACCATCGCAAGGATTTCTGGCGGTGCGTCGCTAGGATCACCGGAATGGAACGGTGGCGCCGGATCATAGGCGATCAAGAGTTGCGTAAATTCAGCCGCCTTGCGACCGCGCAGCTTTTCTGCGACGCGTAGTGCGAAGTCGATGCCGGCCGTTACTCCACCTCCGCTCATGAATCGTCCGTTGTCGTCCTCCACGAAGCGTTCCGCAACTGGGATGGCCCCATATTCAGACAACTTGTTGAGAAAAGCCCAATGGCATCCGCTGCGCTTGCCCTTGAGTACCCCCGTTGCAGCAAGCACGAGCGACCCATTGCAAACCGACGTCACATAGTTGGCGCTCTCGGCAAGACGACGGATCTGGGCCTGATAAGCCGGTCCCATCGGCGCGGACAAGTCAGATCCGCCGGGAACCAAGATCAAGTCCGTTCTCTCAATATCGGCCAATTTTTCGGTGTTCCCGTATACGACCCCGAATTCGAGGGTCACGTCGCCGCCATTGAGACTCGCGTAGCGAACGTTAGTATTCGGCAGCCGATGAAAAATCTCGCTGGGTCCTGCGAAGTCAAGAAGCGTGCCTCCGTCGTAAGTCACGATCAAAATGTTGAGCGGATCATTTTGACCAAGGCCTCCCACCTTACTGCCGGTCTGAGCAAATGCAGGAGTGGCGTGACCAAGCAAAGTTCCGCCGCCCACGACGGCGGCGAGAGCGGCGACGCTTCCAAGCTTGAGAGCGTCGCGACGTGAATGGCCTGCTCTGGTGAGTTGCTCGCCAGAATCGTCATTTTTTACATGATCGATCAAGATAATTTCCCCTTACGCTTTGGCCCTTCGGTAAGCACCGTCACGTTGGGCCAGATCAAAGATCCACCGGGACGAAAAGCCGGGTGGTCGTTCTAGAGTTCGGCTAGGCCTCGATGGCGTTTAGAACGCCTAAATCGGGCGCCGAAAACTTAGAGTTGCGAAGCTCCACCATCGACGATTATTTCGGTGCCGATGACATAAGCGGATTCGTCGCTGGCGAGATAAAGCGCCGCGTAGGCGATGTCCTCTGCCTTACCCATGTGACCTACCGGAATGGCTTTTGCCATTGCCTGCTTGCGCTCGAGAACAACCTCGTCAGACAACCCCCACTTGCTTATCAGGGGCGTATCCATCGCGCCTGGAGCGATGGCATTGAATCGGATTTTTCGGTCGAGAAACTCGTAGGACCAACTGCGGGCAAGCGAGCGCACGGCTGCCTTTGCGGCCGCCGTCAACGAAATGCCGTGCTTTCCGGTTTGATCGACGAACGATGTGTTGAGAATGACTGATGCGCCCTCTCGCAAGTCCGTCAGTACCGCTTGAAGCGTGACCACTACACCCTTGACGTTGATGTCCATGATCTCGCTATAGAGTTCGTCGTCGATTTCGTTGAGTGCAGACGGGAAAGCCCACCCGGCGTTGGCAAACACGACATCCAGGCCACCGAACCTCTCTTTTATCTTTGCGGCAATCGCCCGCATGTCTTCGATCGAACGTACGTCGCCCTTGAGGACGAGCGCATTCTCACCAAGCTCGGCCTTGACACGCTCAAACACGGTTTCATCGCGGCCCGTTACCGCCACGTGAGCGCCTTCTGCAATGAAGAGCTTGGCGGTGGCAAGACCAATGCCGCTCGTGCCACCCGTGATCAAAACCGCTTTGTTCCTAAGCCTCATTTCCATGTTCCTTTCTCTGCTTCACCATCAACCGATCCAAGCGTCAAGTGCGACCGCGCTTGACCTAACTGGAAGTCGTTAGCAAATTATGGAACATCCAAGAAATGACTTAAAGGACTTATAACCCTCAAAATGCGCCATCAATATCGCATCAACGAGCAGCGCGTTTTCAGCGCTCACGCCACGACGAACCGGTTCTCTGCCTCGGTGTTCAAACATCTGTGTATCGGCGCCGTATTGCATACACGGATACACATGCTTTGGTCATGTACCGGCGTCACCCAGTAACGAGCCGTCCGCGTCTGTTCGCCACCTCACGAGACGGTCTCGTAAAGCAGACCGTAGCGCGCGCTTGTTCGTTTTATTCGCGCGAAGCCGAGTTCCCCCAAATGCATACCGGCGATCACAAGTCCCTCCGAACTGACCATGTCCAGAAGCCGCGATCGTGTATTGGCTGCCGAGGCAGGGTCTTGATCGAATGCAATCGATACGTCTGGCCGTTCAATCTGGATGTGAGGGAAATGAACAATATCCCCCCACACAAGCAGGCCCCGATCGCGAGATTCAAGAAGATATCCGGTGTGTCCATCTGTGTGCCCCGGTAGTGGCATCGCGCTGATACCGGGAAGCACTTCCCCCTCGTCGAAAGTACGGAGCTTGTCGCGGTAGCCGTCAAACACTTGGCGCGCTATCAGGAAGTTATTGCGGGCACGCTCGCTGGCACGACTTAGATTTCCGTCGTCCTGCCAAAATTCGACCTCTCGACGATGAGTAACAAGCTCCGCATTCGGAAAAGCAATTTGTCCGGCCGCGTCCACTAGCCCGCCGACATGGTCGGGATGGGCGTGCGTGAGCAGGATGGTGTCAATCTCGGATGGTTCGACGCCAGCAAGCGACAAATTGCTTCTCAGAAGACCGCCCCATTGCTTGAAGCCCCCTGCCCCACCGTCGATGAGAACTGTGCGGCCCGCTCCGCGCACCACATAGCAGTTGATGTGCACGGCGTCAGGCTCCTTTTGACCTGCATCACTTTGTATTCTGGCGGCTTCCGACGGGTCGATATTCGAGAGGAAATCCAGGCTGGCGGCGAGGTAGCCGTCGCTGATTGCGGTGATCGTGAAATCCCCGACTCGCTGACTTGGAAAGTTCATGGTGGACACGATTCTTCTCCAGAAGACTTCCTAATTTCGGGCGTGAATGTTCGACGCGGCATAACCAAAGCAACGGATGCGCGCCGTGAGACCCGTGCAGCGCTCAATGGCTTCGTCCAGGCCCTTCATGAACGGGTTCATTACCGCAGGCGTGCGAAACGTCTCAACGCGATATTGGACTTCCGCGAAGACAGGATGTCCGTGCCCATGCCGAACTTCGACATAGATGACATGAACGTTCTCGAGTGCCGCTTCAAGGACGCTTGTACAGAGTTTGATGCAGTCGCGGGAAAGCTCGGCGAGCCGCGCATCAGACGGCATGCGCCCCCTAGGAATATAGATAGTGACATTGGGCATCGCGGACCTATTTTTCCTGTCCGGTCGAAACGATGCAGGCGCGTGTCAGTTGTTCCGTCATCGGTGCGTAGAGGTGAACACCTTCGGACATGCGCCCAACAAGGTGGGCGTTTCGCCGAGGTAGTTTTGCGAGCCAACGGCGTTCCGGAAACTTCTCCAGCGCAACGGCTTGCATGGCCAACGGTGTAAGGCCGATCTGGTTCAGCGGTTCGGGGCCGTTCGCACAAAGTACGAGGAGCTCGTCTGCATTCACCGCAGGCGCAAAGCCGATGTCGCTGTAGAGATTCCGGTGCCAGTCGGTGATGTGTTGCTGCCACCTTGCAAAATTGCCACCGCCTTTCTGCCGATATTCTTCTCCCGTCAGAACATCGAGACCCTCGATCGTGTGGACGGCAAGGTAGACCGGGCAATCATCGCTTAACGACTTGAAGCGCTGCGACGTGTGAAAGCCGGTGACCGAGATGAGGGCGGGCAGTTTCTCAAGGCTATAGAAGTCGTTCCATTCGGCTTCGCTGCTGGGATCGGCGAAGCTGCATTCCACGGTGTAGATCATCAGATTATCCTTCGTGGCGCGTCAGCAGATTGCTGCAAACGAGCCATGTTCATTGCAGTAACGTAATGCTAAGCTGAGATTTTCGGCGTATATAGCGATATAAAGTCAGCCTTCAGTGATATTCACTCAAGCTGACGGCGAACGCATATCAATTGGCGAGACCCCATGCGACGTAGGATCCCAAGCAATTCCGCGCTCCAGGCTTTTGAGGCCGCGGCTCGACACGGCAGTTTCGCCCGCGCGGCCGAGGAGCTGGCGCTGACCGAGGGTGCGGTCAGTCGTCAGATCGGTCGGCTGGAGGCATTTTTGGGTGTCGCGCTGTTCGAGCGCGTTGGAAATCGCGTACGGCTCGCTCCCAGCGGCACGCGATACGCGGTGCAGGTTCGCGAGATTCTGGATCGCCTGGAACGGGACAGCCTATATCTGATGGGGCAGCCCATCGAAGGCGCCAGCATTGATATCGCCGCGATTCCGACCTTCGCCACCCGTTGGCTTATCCCTCGGCTGAAACGCTTTCAAGATGAGCATCCGAACATCACCGTGCATATTGCCGAACGCATGGAACCGTTCATCCTCGCGGGTAGCGGTTTTGATGCAGCAATTCATTTTGAGCATCCGGCATGGGCGGGTATGCATGTGCATCGCCTGCTGGAGGAGGTGCTTGTGCCCGTCTGTAGCCCCGCGCTCCTCTCAGGTGCCAATGCGAACATATCGCTGGATGAACTCCCACGCCTTCACAGGCGCCAAAATCCGGACGCGTGGCAGCTTTATGCACAAGAGGTCGGCATCGTGCTGAGCAATTCGGCGGTTGGGGCACGTTACGATCTCCATTCCATGCTGATCGAGGCCGCGCTGGCGGGCTTGGGCGTTGCATTGGTGCCGCGTCTTTACATCGGCGCGGAGCTTGAACAAGGCCGTTTGGTAACGCCTTGGCCGGACGGCAAAGCGATCACCAAAAACTTCTGCCTGGTTCTTCCCGAACCCATCGAGTTGAGCGAAGGCCCCCTACAGGCATTTGCGAGATGGATACTTCACGAAGCCCGGGGTTCAGCGCTTTAAAACGGCGGCTGACGCTCATCACAAAACAGCGATCGCGCAGCGTTGCCATCGTCACGCAATCGCCTCGCTTCGAACTGAGCGTCGCGAGTCGACGAACGGCCGTTGTAGTTTGGAAAGCGCCCGTAAATGTCGCGCTGGGTTGAAGGGCCGCAATGGGTTGAATCCACAGTCCGTAGCGGTCTCTGGCGCATGACCGTTTGCGGCCACAACATGAAACATTCGACGGCCGCGACCCGATTGGCAACAATCGTTGGCATATGGATGCGGCCGAACGTCAGTTCAAGTCATTGGCCACTATTGCTGCGCGAGCATCAGGTTCAGGTTCTGAACCGCAGCGCCGGATGCGCCCTTGCCAAGATTATCGAAAACGGCGGACAGCAGGACATGCCCGTGTTCCATGTTAGGAAATACGCTTAAGCGCATGTCGTTCGTACCGTTCAGCACTTGCGGATCGAGGTGCTTTAAGACGCACGATTCGTGCAGCGGCAGGACACGTACGTGCGCAGCCTCGGCATAGTGGCGTGCGAGGCACGCGTGTAACGTGGTGCCATCCACATCGGGTGCCAGCAGCCGCAACTCCAACGGCACGGTCAGCACGATGCCCTGCCGGAACGCACCATACGCAGGGACGAAGATAGGACGTTGCACAAGCCCAGAGTGCTGCTGGATCTCCGGGGTGTGCTTGTGCGCTAGTTCCAGACCATATACCTGGTATGAAGGCGCGTTGACGGCACGCTGCCCCTCATGCTCCTCCACGCCGGCACGTCCGCGTCCGGAGTAGCCGGACACCGCATGAATGCTGACAGGGTAGTTGCCTGGTATTAGCCCGGCCTCCACCAAGGGACGCAGCAAGCCAATTGCACCGGTCGGATAGCAGCCGGGATTGGTAACCCGACGTGCGTTCGCAATGCGCTCAGCCTGTCCCGGCGTCATTTCCGGAAAGCCGTATGTCCAGTCCGGGCGTGTACGGTGGGCGGAACTCGCGTCGATTACTCGGACGGCAGGATTAACAATGGCGTCCACTGCCTCGCGCGCGGCGGCATCAGGCAAACAGAGGATGGCGATGTCGCAGGCGTTGATGGCTTCTGCGCGACGCCGCGGATCTTTGCGTTCCGCAGCGGCAAGCGTGGACAGTCTAAGGTCGGTCCGGTTGCGCAGCCGTTCGTGGATTTGCAACCCGGTGGTGCCTTGGTCGCCGTCGATGAAAACAATGGGAGCGCTCATGCGTGGAATACTCCGGTGACTAGGTTGTGATAAGTAGCGCGAACCCCGATGTTCCACGGACGGCTAGAATAGAGAAAGTTGAATTTCATAACGTGAACATTCATTTTTTCTGAATCTGGACGCCTACATGCGAGAAATCAGCCTGGACCGCTTGCGCACTCTGGTCGCCATTACCGACCGTGGCTCATTTGCCGATGCGGCGCGCGCATTGCACTTGGCGCCGCCAACGGTCAGCCTCCACATCGCGGAACTCGAAGAGCGCATCGGCGCTCCGCTCCTGTCACGCAAGCGCGGACATGTAAGGCCGTCGGCGATAGGAGAGGTGCTGGTGGAGCGCGCGCGTCGACTGCTGGCCGATGCGGAGCAGGCGTTGGACGATATTCAGCGCCAAGTGCAGGGACTCGAAGGGCGCGCGCGAATCGGTGCGTCGACGGGCGCGATTGCGCACCTGTTGCCACAGGCGCTTGAGGTGCTGCGCCAGCACCATCCCGCTATCGACATTCAGGTTGCAGTACTCACTTCACATGAAACGCTGTCCCGACTGGCGGATGGAACGCTGGATGTTGGGCTGGTCGCACTGCCTCAGCCCCCGGTGGCTGGACTCGTGATAAAGCCTTGGCGCCGCGACCCCGTGATGGCCTTTGTGCCGGCGCATTGGCGGTGCCCTGCCCGCGTCACGCCTGAATGGCTCGCTGCACAACCGCTCATTCTCAATGACGCGACCACGCGTCTGTCGCGTCTGACTGCGGAGTGGTTCGCGACCGGGGGATACCATCCAGCGCCGCGCATTCAGCTCAACTACAACGACGCGATCAAGAGTCTGGTAGCGGCAGGTTACGGCGCAGCGCTGTTGCCCCATGAGGCCACTACGCCCGTACCCGACAGGCGCATAGTCATGCGTCCACTGCGCCCGGCGTTGTGGCGCCGGCTCGGCATTGCACATCGTGCGGGGTACGTTGAGCGTTCCACGCAACACGTACTTGATGTGTTGTGGGATCTGCGATTGGCGTAGGCGTAGGCGTCGCCATTTGCCGCTTCGGGTTCGTTCTCGATGCAACAGTGGCCGAATCGTACGCCACGACGAACGAATGGCCGGTGATGGCGGTTGCCATAGGAAGGTCTTGGTCGCCTGATGCAACGAACCCGCCCGCACGTTTTGCGGGGGGGGCAAGCTCATGACGCAATCCGGTCCAGCTCGGACAAGCTTTCCGGCGAGAGCTTAAGCCGCGCGGCGGCCAGGTTCTCGCGCAGGTGGGTGACCGACGACGTGCCGGGGATCAACAAGATGTTGGGCGAGCGGTACAGCAGCCAGGCCAGCGCGGCTTGCATTGGCGTGACCCCGAGTCGGCTCGCAACGTTGGACAGGGTAGACGACTGTAGCGGCGAGAACCCGCCGAGCGGAAAGAACGGCACATAGGCGATTCCTTCGCGAGCAAGCTCGTCGATCAGCGCGTCGTCGTTCCGATGGGCCAAATTGTAGTAGTTCTGAACGCAGACGATTTCGCACATACTGCGTCCTTCATCGATCTGTGTCGGCGTAACGTTGCTCAACCCGATGTGACGCACCAAGCCTCGCTGCTGAAGCTCCGCCAAGACGTTGAGCTGCGCCTCGATCGAGCCCTCGGTCGGTTGATGCACGTCGAACATGCATCGCAGATTGACGCCATCGAGCACATCCACGCCCAGATTACGCAGATTGTCGTGAATCGCTTGGGTCAATTCCCTGGGCGAGAAGGCCGGGATCCATGATCCATCGTCGCCGCGCCGCGCGCCAACCTTGGTGACGATGACCAGGTCGTCAGGAAAGGGATGCAACGCCTCGCGGATAAGTTGGTTGGTTATATGCGGGCCGTAGAAATCGCTGGTATCAATATGGTTCACTTCGTTCGCAACGGCCTCGCGCAGGACGGCCAACGCCCCATCATGATCCTTTGGCGGGCCGAATACGCCGGGGCCCGCGAGTTGCATGGCACCATAGCCGAGGCGATTCACGGTGTGGCTTCCGAGCTTATAGGTCTCGGATTTGTCGATGTTCGACATGATTGAATCTCCTGTTGGGTTTGCTTGAGTCATGCTAATCGTGGACCGCTTGTTCTACAATTGCCTGCAATCGGTACAGGCTGTGCAATTTTGAGAACAATGGAAATCGACCTGAATGATTTGAACGCCTTCCTGGCGGTGGCGAACGCCAAGGGTTTTCGCGACGGCGCACGGGCGAGTGGCGGCAGCGCTTCCGGGCTCAGCGAGGCGGTACGTCGGTTGGAAACTCAGCTCGGTGTCAGGCTATTCCATCGCACTACGCGCAGCGTGGTCCCTACCGAGGCGGGGCAACGCTTGCTCGAACGGCTCCGACCCGCCTTGAACGAGGTGCATGCCGCGCTCGATGTCGTCGATGGCTTTCGCAGTCGGCCGGCGGGCACGTTAAGGATCAATGCCCCAGTCAGTGCCGCACGCCTGGTGCTGCCGGCGATCGTACCGCCCTTCCTCGCCGCCTATCCCGAGATCCGATTGGAAGTGATCGCCGACGACAGCTTTGTCGATATTGTTGCGGCGGGGTGTGACGCTGGGATCCGCTACGACGAGCGGCTGGAAAAAGATATGATCGCGGTGCCGATCGGGCCGCGCGTCCAGCGGTTCGCGACCGCTGCATCTCCCGACTACCTCGATCGTTTCGGCCGTCCGCAGCACCCGCGTGACCTGCTCAGCCACGTTTGCCTTCGAGGCCGCTTCAGCAGTGGCGCAATGCCGCCCTGGGCGTTTGAGCGCGAAGGCAAGGCGGTACAGATCGATCCCTCCGGTCCGCTCGTCGTGCAGGTTGGCGCGGCAGCCGACCTCGCGATCGACGCCGCCATCGCCGGTACCGGCATCGTTTACCTTTTTGAGGACTGGCTGCGACCGCATCTCGACAGTGGTCGCCTTGAGCCAGTTCTCGAACCCTGGTGGCAGCGCTTCTCGGGTCCTTTTCTCTACTATTCCGGCCGGCGACTCCTGCCCGCACCGCTGCGCGCCTTCGTCGACTTCGTCAAATCGTCGGCGGACCAACGCTGACAACTCTCTGACGCACCTGGATTCTCTGGTCACTCAGCCGAATCAAACGCGCTCAGTTTCACCACTGTGTGTAGTGGCTCGCCATGCTGACCAGGCAAATGCTTGCCTGGGCCAGCGACTCACAATTTGATACCGGTCGGCATACGGCGTCTCAACTTGGTTCGCTGCCGCAGAGCACACAGGGCGGCGAACGGCGGGTGTGGGGCGGAAACGGCTCTCTGACGCTTGACCGTTCCGGCCCGGGAGAGACGATCGAGACAGCATGCGGGGCGCAAACCCGGTTGGCCTGACGACGTCAGCTTTTCAACAATCCGGACTGTGTTGATCTGGAAGTAGATCCGGTCAACGCGCACGATCTGAGCATTGTCTTTCAGGGGCAATCGCGAACGTACTGGAACGTTCCCGGCGCGGGGTGGGATAGCCCGTCTCCCCGCAAGTTTTTTGCTCCCAATTGTCCGTTGAACTACAAGAAGCCGTCGTTCAGCCGCCGTGACGGTCAGCGGCCGTAGTGGGTCGGGTTGCGACCGCCCGACGCGGCGCACACTCAATCTCCATTCGCTTTAAAGGAGATTGTCATGGAATCCGAGAATGTCGTGGTTGTCCACCGCGTGCCGTGGAACAAGGGCAAGCTCACCGGGCAGAAGCCGCCGTTAAAGCTCCGGGAAATCTGGGCGACCCGGACGAGACTTCAGATGGCGTCGAACCTTCGCGAGCTTGCGATGTTCAATCTCGCAATTGATAGCAAGCTCCGAGCGTGCGATCTTACGCGGTTGCAGGTCCAGGATGTCCGTCACGGCAGCCACGTGGCGTTCAGGGCGACTGTCATGCAGCAGAAGACCCAGCGGCCGGTGCAATTCGAGATCTCGGAACAGACCCGTGAGAGCCTCGATGCATGGATCGAAGCGCGGGGACTGAAGGCGGCGGATTTTCTGTTCCCGAGCCCGGTGCATACGTCACCGCATCTGTCGACGCGGCAATATGCTCGGCTGGTACATCGCTGGATTGCATCGATTGGCCTGGACGACACCGCATACGGTACCCATACGATGCGCCGCACGAAAGCTTCGCTGATCTATCGGCGGACAAAGAACCTTCGGGCGGTGCAGTTGCTGCTCGGACATTCCAAGTTGGAGAGTACGGTGCGCTATCTCGGCATTGAGGTCGACGATGCCCTTGAGATGGCGGAGCAGGCCGAGGTTTGACGGCGTCGCGGCCGGCGAGCGGTCGCTTGCCGGCCATAAACGGACTTCGACGAAGCACGTACGTCTGGCCGTTCTCCTCGGGCGTTGCGACGCTCAATCCGCGCCAGGCTGTGGGGAAAAATTGAAGTAATCGACTCCGGACACACCAGGCCGGTTTTGCGGGCCGGCCAAGTGCGAGTTAGTGGGTCTTCAAGAATGCGGCAATCAGTTCGGTAATCTCTTGCGGCGCATCCTCGAAGCTGTAATGGCCGACTCCGGCGAGTCGGTGAACCGGCGCCATTGGAAAGATCTCGCTGAACAGCGGAAGAAAGTGTTCAGCTGCCAGCGTCCGATCGGCCTCCCCCCAGATGGCAAGCGCAGGCTTTGAACGGATCGCGTCGAGTGCTAGCGCGTCTGGCACTTCGAAACGATGTGCCCCGATCGCGAAGCCCTTTGCCCAGCCAATCGCGCCGACACTGTCGGTCGGCAGAGCGAAGCGCGAGCCGTAGGCGCGCAGCCACGTATCGTTAATACGCGCGTGGTTTTCGAAGCCGTTAAGCTTCAAGACGCTCAGGATATTGAAGCCGAGTTCGTCCAGCACGGGTTCGAGACGGCCTTGCGAATCGGAGCGGAGAATCCACTGGAACCATGGCGAGACTGCGGCATTCGCATTCAGCCGGTCGAATAACGTGCTTTGACCAAACGGCGTCGGGCCGTTCGTGCTGACGACTCGGCGAATGCGGCCCGGATGCCGTGCGGCGAGTCCCATGCCAACGGGGCCGCCGAAGTCGTGCATGACGAGAGTGATGTCGTCTAAATCCAGCGCAAGCACGAGCTTTTCAAGGTTGTCGATATGATCCTGTAGCCAGTACGTGCGATGTTCCGGCGTCTCGCTCTTGCCGAATCCCATGTGGTCGGGCGCGATCACGCGGTAGTCGCCCGCGAGCGCCTTGATCAGATCACGAAACAGGTAGCCCCACGTCGGTTCCCCGTGAATGCACAGGACGACTGCGCCGTCGGCAGGCCCTTCGTCAACGTAATGCATGCGAAAGCCGGCAACATCGCTGAAGCGCGGCGAAAACGGAAACGTTCCGGCAAACGTGTCATTGGATGGTGTCATATTGGGGGTCTCTTGACGAACGGACCGGCGGGAAATCCGCGCGGTCGAAAGAGGTTAAACTTTGACATCGCTGTCAAGGTCAAGCGTTTCTTTCGGGGGATGTCATGCGTATCGGAGAACTGGCTCGCCGCACCGGCGTCAGTGAGCGGATGCTGCGGTATTACGAGAACGAAGGCCTCCTCAATCCGAAGCGGACCGATTCGGGCTACCGCGATTACGGTTCCGACGAAGTAGACGCCGCGCAGCGCATCCGCATGCTCACCGCGGCAGGTTTGAAGATCAGCAGTATCCGGCTGTTGCTGCCTTGTGTACTCGGTGAGAAACCGGTGTTTCATCCATGCGTAGAGGCGCGCGCGTTGCTGCGCGGTGAAGTCGAAAAGCTCGACATTCGGCTGCGCGAACTCAGTGAAACGCGAGAAGTCGTTGCGAGACTGCTCAATGCGGTCGATACCAACGAGATATTGGCGCTCTAACAGTTGCGAGGGTTTGAGTATTGATACACCGCCGCTGGGCAAGGTCGATCAAGTTGACGTGTTTCGATCGAGGGTGGAAGCAGATGCTTCGGGTCACCGGCCAGAAAATGTCTCCACGAACGACCGTAATCGAGCGTGGTAGAGACGCTCACAAATAACCGTCCGACGGCGGAGAAGGGGCCTGGTAGCCGACGCACAATCGGCGCTGCGTGAAGCTGCCGCACGAGGAAGACCGGGTTGTGTCGTCAACGTAAGCTCGCACGCCGGCGTCCGGCCTAAGGGGGCGTCCATTCCTTACGCGGCGACCAAGGCGGCGTTAAACCACGTGACCCGCTTGCTCGCGCTTTCGCTTGCGACAGACATCCGTGTGAACGCCGTCGCGCCCGGACTGGTCAATACGCCACTCACCGCGGAGTGGACTCAGGCGCAACAACTATGGAAAGAACGTTCGCCTATGCGACGGGCCGCTAGCCCCGAGGACATTGCTCAAGCAGTTTCTTTATTGGTTGCTTCGGATTACCTGACGGGGGAGATTCTGCTCTCGGACGGAGGATTGAATCTCACATAGCCAAGTCCGGCAACCCACCAACTGCCTACCGCGCAAGTTGTTCGTCCACAAAGCGACGACCTGAGCCGAACGCGATCGGATCGGTGCGTCGACGCTGTGTCAAAACGTGCGACTTAGACATCGCGCACGAGAGTCGCCCCATCAGAACGCTCTGCATTGGCAAAACCGCATCGTTGAACGACCGCTTCGGAGAGTTTCGAGGACCGTTAAGGTGTGTGGACTCAACCGGTCTCTGGCGCATGTCTTTTTCCAGCCAACAAGGGGCATTTCCAGCACGCAAACCGACGGCCGCTTGCGGGCTGGAAGCTGACACACGTTCATGCCGAAAATCGCGATCGGCCGGCCACGTGACGCCTGCCTCCATTGCTACCCATTGCGTTGCTCTGCGAAATTACTTGGTCGTTTTGCGCGACTTTGACGACGTCACGTCGTGCGCGATCTCGGAGAGTCGCTTTTCGCCAAGCAATTGAAGCAACGTTATTTCCGCTGAACCCAACGCCTCGTTGATGTGGCGATTTACCGCCGCTTCCACCGGACAAGCGCGATTGTCGTCAGCCAGGCCGATCACAAACGGCGCGGCATGCCCGATGGCCCGGTAGACATCGCTCACCGTAAGATCATTGAGATCACAGGCGAGCACCCAGCCTCCGCCTGGTCCACCCGTCGACTTGACATACCCCGACTCGCGCAGCGCAGCCATCGTTCGGCGAACAACGACGGGGTTCGTGTGCAGCATCAGCGCAATCGTCTCTGAGGTGGTCGCGCCTCCGCGAAGATGCATGTGGATCAGGATGTGCAGAAGTCGAGCCAGTCGGGTATCGCGTTGCATAATCGGAAGCATTGGTAATGCGCAACTTTTAATGTTACGCTATCTCGGAATTCTTGTGTGCAACCGTCTCTGCCAGTGCAACCATGACCGCATACCGTCAAACCTTTATTGAAGCGAACGGAATTCGCCTGCACGTCGCTGAACAGGGCGACGGCCCGTTGGTGCTCCTTTGTCACGGCTTTCCTGAGACCTCGCACGCCTGGCGCCATCAACTGGCGGCACTTGCGCACGCCGGCTTCCGCGCAATGGCACCGGATCTGCGTGGCTACGGATCAAGCGAATGTCCAACGGCAATCGGACAGTACACAACATTGGACGTTGTCGGTGACCTGGTGGCGCTCGTCGACATCCTCGGCGAACGCAACGCAGTTGTGGTGGGAAACGATTGGGGGGCAACCATTGCCTGGCAAGCCGCGTTGCTTCGGCCTGACCGCTTTCGCGCCGTCGCTGCGCTCGGGGTGCCAATGATGGGCCGCGCGCCGATGACGCCGAGTCGGCTTTTTCCCCAGAACGACCAAACGTGGTTCTACACGCATTACTTTTCCGAACCTGGATTGGCCGAAACCGAACTTGAACGTGACGTTGCCACCACATTGCGCAAGATCTATTTTTCCGCATCGGGCGACGTCGGAGTCCGCGACGCGAATACACCCAATCCATTCGGACTCATGCCGCGAAGTGGTGGGCTCCTCGACGCTCTGATTGACCCACCTTCGTTGCCCGCGTGGCTCGCACCCGCCGACTTCGACACGTTTGTGCAAGCATTCAGCCTCTCTGGCTTTCGCGGTGGACTGAATTACTACCGCAACCTCGACCGCAATTGGGAAGTGCAATCGGCTTTTGAGGGCCTGCGCGTCGAGGTCCCTGCCCTATACCTTGTCGGCGAGCGAGACACAGGTCTGGCAATGCCAGGCATGCGCGAAATTGTCGCCGGCATGCCCCAGATCGTGCCCAAGCTGTCGACCTCTCGCGTCGTTCCGCAAGCAGGGCATTGGCTGCAACAGGAAGCGCCGGATTTCGTCAACGCGGCATTGATTGAGTTTCTCCGCGCTCTTTGACTTACACCGGCACGATCTGACGGCTCAACTACGGAATCCCCCTCCGCATAGCCGACCCTATTCCCGGAGGATGCAAAATCTCCCGCGATCCGGGCCGGCATCGCCGATGCGACGGACATGCGCCGACCGTCACCGACATCGCCAGATTTTGCTTTGGCGGTTGCCCGGAAGCGCATGCGCACACGCTTGCGAGACACGCACTACAGAATGGTGTCCAACGCCTTCGTAAGCCTGCCCACCGCGCTTTCGACGTCATGCAGCTTGTCCAGGCCGAACAATCCGATGCGGAACGTCTTGAAATCTTCAGGCTCGTCGCATCGAAGCGGAACACCGGGCGCGATCTGCAAACCGACGTCTGAGAATTTCTTGCCCGAACGGATCCCGTCGTCATCCGTGTAGCTGACCACGACGCCCGGCGCCTGAAATCCTTCCGCAGCCACGCTTTTGAAGCCTCTCGCCTCCAATAGCGAGCGAACACGCCGCCCCAGCGCCAACTGCTCCGCTTGCACTTTGTCGAAGCCGTATGCCTGCGTTTCCTTCATGACATCACGCAATATCGCGAGACTGTCCGTCGGCATGGTGGCGTGGTACGCGAACCCGCCCTTCTCGTAAGCTTCCATGATCTGTAGCCACTGGCGAAGATCGCAAGCGAAACTGGTACTCGTGGTTGCGTCGATTCTCTCGCGGGCGAGCGCACTGAGCATCACCAGCGCGCAGCACGGCGATGCACTCCACCCCTTTTGCGGCGCGCTGATCAGAACATCGACGCCACAGGCCTGCATGTCGACCCAGACCGTACCGGACGCGATGCAATCCAGAACGAACATGCCGCCGACCGCGTGAACCGCGTCGGACACCGCGCGCAAATAGTCGTCGGGCAGCATCATTCCGGAGGCGGTCTCGACGTGCGGAGCAAAGACCAGATCCGGCTTGTTCTCCCTGATCGCCGCGACCACCTCTTCGATCGGTGCCGGCGCATAGGCCGCCTGCCTGCCTTCCGCCACGGGGCGCGCCTTCAATACCATCGATTCGGACGGAATGCCGCCCATGTCGAAAATCTGCGACCAGCGGAAACTGAACCAGCCATTGCGAATGACCAGACACTTCCTGTTCGTCGCGAACTGCCGGGCAACGGCTTCCATCCCGAATGTCCCGCTGCCCGGGACAACGATGGCCGACTCCGCGTGATAAACCTTTTTCAAGGCATCGGAAATATCGCGCATCACGCCCTGAAAGCGACGCGACATGTGATTGATGGATCGGTCGGTATAGACGACCGAATATTCGAGCAGCCCCTCAGGGTCGACATCGGGAAGTAGTCCTGGCACGTCCGCCTCCGATAATGGAAGAGTGAAGCATCTGAACCCGATTCTAACGAAATCCACCTGCGGCGGAGGGACGAGGCGAATTTATGTCTCTCGCCACAATGGCGAATCGCCAATGCCGCCCACGCGTTCATCGACCATCGACGCCCGGCGCCCGCCAGCGCTCGCCCGACGACAACTACGCCTTCACCGGTTCCTACGCCTGCGCCATCGTCTCGCGCAACACCTCGGCCAGCGCGATGACGCCCGCCTCGATACGCTCGATCCGTATCGACGAGAAACCCAGCCGGAACATGTTGCGCGGCGGCGCATCGCCCATGAAGAATACGTCGCCCGGCTCGATGAGAATGCCGCGCGCCTTCGCTCGCGCCGCCAGCACATTGGCGTTCAGCGTCTGCGGGCCTTGCACCCAGCACGACGCCCCGCCCTTCACCTGCACGAACGATACTTCCGGCAAATGCGCCGCAAGCGCCGCACTCAGCACCTCGGCACGCTTGGCGTAGGTGTCCGCAAGACGACGCAGCAAGGCGTCGTGATGACCCAGCGCAAGGAACATGGAGAACGAACGCTGAATGAACGCCGACGGATGGCGAATCATCAAGCGGCGCAACGCGCGCAGCTCCGCCACCAGTGCCGCCGGCGCGACGATATAGCCCAACCGCAGCCCCGGTGCAAACGACTTGGACAAGCTCCCGATGTAGATCACACGGTCGCTGCGATCCAAACTCTTCAACGCCGGTATCGGAATGTCCGAATAGCTGTTCTCGCTTTCGTAGTCGTCTTCGATAAGCACGAAGTCATCGGCCTCCGCGCGACGCAGCAATGCCTCGCGATGCGCCAGCGGCATCGTGGTCGTCGTCGGACACTGATGTGACGGCGTGACGTACACGTAATCGCATTGCGCCAGACGGTCGTCGACCGGCAAGCCCTGCGCGTCGACCGGCAGCCCAATCAACTTCGGCGTTCGTATCGCGAAGATGTTGCGCGCGTCCGGATACCCAGGGTCTTCAATCCCCACCGTCGTGCGTGCCCCGACAAGCAAATCCGCCAGCAGATACAGCGCCTGCTGTGCACCATTGGTGAGCACGATCTCATCGGCGTCCGCCCACACGCCGCGTCGCGGCAACACGCGCGTGCGGATCTGCTGGATCAGCGTCTCATCGTCTCGCGCAATCATGTCCGGCGCCCAGTCGCGAATCTCCATGACGGTGAGCGCCTTGTGGCAACACTCGCGCCAATCCGCCGTCGGAAACATCGTCGGATCGAACTGACCATAAATGAACGGATATTGATACTGCTGCCAGTCGATGGGCTTCACGATGTTGCGCTGCACCGACGGACGCACCACATAACGCCCTTCCCAGTCCGGCGTCAGCGGATCGAGCGGCGCGATGACACCCCCCACCGGCACCGGCACATCTCGCACCGGCGTGCCCTGCGACCCCACACGGGGCGCGAGGATGTCGCCATTGACGAAGTAGCCCCGCCGCTCACGCGCAATCAGATAGCCCTCGTCGACCAGTTGCTGATACGCCAGCACCACCGTGTTGCGTGCCACGCCAAGCCCCTCGGCCAATTCGCGCGACGATGGCACCGCGGCACCCCGCATCAGCCGCTCGTCCAGAATCGCCGACACCAACATCTGGCGAATCTGGCTCTGCAAACTGATGCCCGCCCGCGCCGACATCATGAACAACTGGTTCCACATCGCCGCAGAAATCCGGCTCGACATCGCGCCCCCCTCTCGACTGTTACTTCCAGAACGTCGATTATTACTCATGAGGCGGTCACGCCGATTCCGAATTGGGGTTTATCCGCAGACCCGCGAAATGCCAGCGAAACCCAGCATTCATGCGCCTTGCGAGCCGATTGGCGAATCGACTGGACCAGTTGGCATCATCAAATGCGCTCAACTGGCTCTAACGAACAAAAAAGTGGGGGGCAATGATGCAGTCACTTGGCGCCGATTCGTAACACCAGTTGCGTCAACCCCGCGTGTTCCACCGAAAACTCTCCGATTAGAGGTGAACCATGAAAGGACTTCCGAACCGCCTGCGACGGGTGTTCGCCGCCACCGCTCTGGCGGCAGCCGCACTTCCCGCTGCCCTGATGCTCAATTTGACGCTGCCCGCCACGGCACAGGCACAGGAGAAGGAGGTGACGATCGCGTACCAGCAGATTGTCGATCCCTGGCTGGTCGCCATTGCCGGCGGCGAGTTCGAGAAGGCCACCGGCTACAAGATTCATTGGCGTCAGTTCGAATCCGGCGCCAAGGTCGCGACGGCGCTCGCGTCGGGCGACATCAAGATCGGTGTGCTGGGTTCGAGCCCCATGGCCGCGGCGGTCTCGCAAGGGCTCGACCTGCAGTTGTTCTGGATTCTCGACGACATCAACCAGGCCGAAGCGATGGTCGTGCGCAATGCGTCGAACATCAAGACACCGGCCGATCTGAAGGGCAAGAAGATCGGGGTGCCGTTCGTCTCGACCACCCATTACCACACGATGTTCGCGCTGCAGCAGTGGGGCATCAAACCGACCGAGGTGACGGTGCTCAACATGCAGCCGAACCAGATCGTGGCGGCGTGGGAGCGCGGCGACATCGATGCGGCCTACGTGTGGGATCCGGCGCTCGCACAGATCAAGAAGAGCGGTCATGTCCTGATCACGTCCGGCGAGCTGTCGAAGCAGGGCAAACCCACGTTTGACGGCATCGCCGTCGACCGCAAATGGGGCGAGGCGAACGCCGACTTCATGGCGAAATTCGTCAAGGTGATCGCCGACGCCGACGCCGCGTATCGTCAGCACCCGACTGCCTGGACGCCCAACTCGCCCCAGGTCAAAGCCATCGTGAAGCAGATCGGCGGCAAGCCTGAAGACGTGCCCGGCGCGCTCTCGCTCTATGCCTTCCCGTCTGCCCAGCAGCAGGCATCGGCCGAATGGCTGGGCGGCGGCAAGGGCAGCCGCGCCGCCAAAGCCCTCAAGGACACGGCCGAGTTCCTCAAGGGTCAGCAGAAGATCGACGCCGTCAAGGCGGACTACACGCCGTACGTCACGTCGCGCTATGTCGACGCCGCACTCAAACTGAAGTAAGCCGTGCCGGGGCCGTCAGCCCGATTGGCTTCGGGCGCCACGGCCCCGCCCCGATCGTTGGATGGACAGGAGAAGGGCTTCATGGAACAACTCATCGTCAACGACGTCAGCGTCGTATATCCCGGCCGGCGTCCCGGCGAGCAGGTGCAGGCGCTCGCCCACGTCGATCTGACCATCGCACCCGGCGACTTCGTGGTGGCGCTGGGCGCCTCCGGTTGCGGCAAGACCACGCTGCTCAGTCTGATGGCGGGCTTCATCGCGCCCACCTCCGGCGAATTGCTGCTGGGCGACGCCCCCATCGAAGGCCCCGGCGCCGATCGCGGCGTGGTGTTCCAGAAGCATGCGCTGCTGCCATGGCTCAACGTGATGGAGAACACCGAGTTCGGGTTGAAGCTGCAAGGCGTGCCCAAGACGGAACGACGCGCCCGCGCAGCACGCAACCTCGCGCTCGTCGGCCTGCAGGACTTCCACCGTCACATGATTTATCAGCTCTCCGGCGGCATGCAGCAACGCGTCGGCATTGCCCGCGCGCTCACGTGCAATCCGTCGATGCTCCTCATGGACGAGCCGATGGCCGCGCTTGACGCGCTCACACGCGAAACCATTCAGGAACTGCTGCTCGACGTGTGGCGCGAGACCGGCAAGATGATTTTCTTCATCACGCACAGCGTCGAAGAGGCACTGTTTCTCGCCAGCCGCCTGATTGTGATGTCGCCACGCCCCGGCCGCATCACGCACACCTACGATCTCGACTTCAACAAGCGCTATCTCGAAAGCCGCGATGCGCGCGCCATCAAGTCGAGCCCCGATTTCATTGCCATGCGCGAGACCGTGCTCAGCATCATCTATGGCGACGAACGTGCTGGCCAGACCGCGACGTCTGACGCCAACGCGGTCGCCGCCTGATCGACGCAGGAGACGATGCCATCATGATGACCAAACCCGTCACTCCCCACCCTACGCCTTCCTCCGGGGCCACCAGCGGCGCTGGCGTGCACCGTCCGGCGGCACCCCCCCGTTCGCCCAGTTTGCCCAGCTCGCCTCGCCCACGGCGTCGGCGCGGCTGGCTCGAACGCCTGTTCGCCCCGCGTCCGGTCAAGGCAGGCGAGTCGTTCGGCGCCCCTGGCCAAGGCCCCAGCCTGACGATCAGCTTCGTCACCGTGCTGGCCCTGTTGCTGCTGTGGATCGCGATCACCTCGTCGGGAATGATCAAGCCGCTGTTCCTGCCGGGACCGCGCGCGATCATCGAGAAATTCATGCAGGTCATGACGGAAGGCTTCGCAGGCTCGACGTTGTTGCAACACACGCTCGCGAGTCTGTATCGCGTGTTTGGCGCCTTCGCGCTGGCATGCGTGACGGCCATCCCCGTCGGCATTCTGATGGGCGTGTCGCGCGTCGCGCGCGGCGTGTTCGATCCGCCCATCGAGTTCTACCGCCCACTGCCGCCGTTGGCCTATCTGCCGCTTGTCATCATCTGGTTCGGCATCGGCGAGTTCTCTAAGGTGTTCCTGATCTATCTCGCCATCTTTGCACCGCTCGCGATCGCCGCGCGCGCGGGCGTGCGCTCGGTCTCGATGGAGCAGATTCACGCGGCGTACTCGATGGGCGCCTCGCCTCGCCAGATCGTCATGCACGTGATCGTGAAGTCGGCGCTGCCGGAGATCTTCACCGGCATGCGCATCGGCATCGGCGTGGGCTGGACGACGCTGGTCGCCGCCGAGATGGTAGCGGCGTCGAGCGGTCTCGGTTTCATGGTGCTCAACGCGGCGGAATTCCTCGCGTCGGACATCGTGATCATGGGGATCATCGTGATCGGCTTTTTCGCTTTCGGTTTCGATCTGATCATGCGCTATCTCGAGCGCGTGCTGGTGCCCTGGAAAGGCAAGGTCTGACAAGGCTTAAGCAGGTTCGTTGGTCATTACAAAAGACGCAGGGCGGCGCCCCCCGCCGCCGCACCTGACGTCGAACAAGGTTTTCAGGAGGTTGTGTGGCAGTCGAGACATTGCAGGGCGGGCATCTTGCCCGCGCGCGGCATTCGTTCGCGTTCTTCGTTCCCCCCCGGTTTTCCCCTTCCCGTCGTTCGGTGCACGTCTGCGGTCGCGACGCGCGCGTTGCGCGCCCCTTCACAGGAGGCCGCCATGACCCGTCATGACCACGGAACGCATCTGCAACCGAGCCTCAAGCAACGGCACATGAGCATGATCGCGCTGGGCGGTGTGATCGGCGCGGGACTCTTCGTCGGCAGCGGCGTGGTTGTCCATGCCGCCGGTCCGGCGGCCGTACTGTCGTTTCTGATTACCGGCGCGCTCGTGGTGCTGGTGATGCGCATGCTCGGCGAGATGGCGTGCGCGCTGCCCGCCGTCGGGTCGTTCTACGAGTACGCGCGGCTCGCGTGGAACGACAAGCCCGTCGGCGGCGAACTGGCCGGCTTCCTGACGGGCTGGATGTATTGGTACTTCTGGGTGATCGTGGTGGCGGTGGAAGCCGTCGCGGGCGCCAACCTGATCCAGTTCTGGCTGCCCGACATACCGGCCTGGGCCATCAGTCTTGCGCTGTTGGTCGTGCTGACGTTGACGAATCTGGTGTCGGTCGCGTCGTATGGCGAATTCGAATTCTGGTTCGCGTCGATCAAGGTCGCGGCCATCGTCGTGTTCCTGCTGCTTGGCGCGCTCTTCGTGTTCGGCATGTGGCCTGGCGCCGTGGCGAGCACCGGGCATCTGCTCTCACATGGGGGCTTCATGCCGAACGGCATTGGACCGGTGATGGCCGGCGCGGTCGCCGCCACCGGCTTCTACTTCGGCGCCGAGATCGTGACGATTGCCGCCGCCGAAGCCGCCGAGCCGCAGCAAGCCGTGGCACGCGCCACCAATTCCGTCATCGGACGGGTGCTGTTCTTTTACATCGGCTCGATTCTGCTGGTCGTGATGCTCGTGCCCTGGAACGCCGCCAGCATGGCCACGCCGTATGTGAGCGCGCTCGAAGCCATGCGCATTCCGGCCGCAGCGCACATCATGAACGCCGTGGTGCTGACCGCCGTCCTCTCGGCGTTGAACTCGGGCCTGTATGCCTCGTCTCGCATGCTGTTTGCGCTCACGCGACGGGGCGACGCGCCTCGCTCGCTCGCGAAGCTCAGCGCGCGCGGTGTACCGGTTCGCGCGATTCTGGTCGGCACCCTGTTCGGCTACGCCGCCGTGGTGATGTCCTACCTCTCGCCCGACACCGTGTTTGCCTTTCTCGTGAACTCCTATGGCACGGTGGCAATTTTTGTGTACGTGCTCATCGCGTTCTCGCAATTGAAGCTGCGCAAGCGGCTGGAACGCGAGGCGCCGGGCAAGCTCAAGATTCGCATGTGGGGCTATCCATACCTCACCTGGGTCGCGATCGTCGGCATGCTGTCCATCGTCGGCGCAATGGCCTTCATTGCCGATCAGCGCACGCCGCTCGCGCTGGGTGTCGTCAGCCTGAGCGTTCTGCTCGTCGCGTTCACCGCCCGGTCGATCTGGCGCAAGCTGCGCGCCCCGGACCCGAGCTTCGAGATCTGATCCCGGTATCCACGACACGGCCGGCCGCAGACACTCTGCCGCCGGCCGTTGGCGTTCCTGCGCGCCGCACTGCACTGGCACCATCACAAAGCGGCGGTGGTACTAATCCCGGAAAAATGTTCTTGGCAGTATGGAGACACCTTTTCGCCAGGAGCCTAACGTGGGTACGATTGAATCCTTCGCGCTGGATCGTCGCTCCGAAGTGTCACCCTACGATCCGCTTTACGATCCGCTCGTCTCGGCCAGCCCCGGCGTCGGCATGGACTACGCACCCACTTACTGGGTCGCCACGGCCGGCGAACTGCCCGAAGACGACGGCCCGCTGCCCGGCGATGCCGATGTCGACGTGGTAATCGTCGGCGCCGGCTTCACGGGCCTGTCGACGGCCCTGTTCCTCGCACGCGAGCACGGCATTCGCGCCATGGTGCTCGAGGCGAACCGCACATGCTGGGGCTGCACCAGCCGCAACGGCGGCCAGGGACAAAACGCCAGCGGACGACTGTATCGCTCGCAATGGATTGCGCGTTGGGGCAAGGAAACGGCGCTGCGTCTGGACGCCGAGATCCGCGAAGGCTTCGACACGTTCAAATCGCTCGTCGCCGAAGTGCCCGAGTGCGATCCGCAACCAGGCGGCCATCTCTACATCGCACATCGCGACCGCAAGATGGCGTTCCTGCGCAATGAAGCCAAGGTCATGCGCGATGTGTTCGGTTACGACACGCGCATCCTTTCTGCCGCCGACGTCCGCGAGCAATACGTCGACGATCAGGAAAACTGCGGCGCAATGCATGAACCCGACGGCATCGGTGTGCACCCGCTCAAGCTCGCCTTCGGCTATCTGCGCATGGCCCGTGCACTCGGCGCTCGCGTTCATCCGTCAACGCCCGTGCTGGGTGTCGAGACGATCAACGGGGTGCATCACGTGCGCACGCCTCGCGGGGTCGTGCGTGCCAAGGCGGTCGCGTTCGCGACCGGCGGCTATACGCGTAACGACGTCACGAAGGCCCTGCGCGCCAAGATCATGCCGATTCTGTCGAACTCGCTCGTCACGCGCGTGCTCACGCCCGACGAGATCGCTGCGACGAATTTCCGCACCCATGAGGTCATTACCGACACGCGCACGCTGCGTTACTACTACCGTCTGCTTCCCGACAACCGTTTGCAGATCGGCAGCCGCAGCGCGATCACCGGTGCCGACGCACAGAATCCGAAACACATGGCCGTGCTCGTCGAGGGCCTGCATCGCAAGTTCCCGGCGCTGCGCGGCATTCGCATCGATTACTCGTGGTGGGGCTGGGTCGACGTGAGCCACGACATGATGCCGCGCGTCACGCAACCCGATCCGCGACAGAGCCTCTTCTATGCGGTGGGCTATGGCGGCAACGGCGTATCGTTCTCCGCCCATGCCGGACGCCGCCTCGCGCAGCGCATCGCCGGACAGCGCGAGCCGTCGTGGAATCTGCCGATCTACGACTCGGCCCTGCAATACCCGAATGTGTTCGGCACCGTGCAATGGCAAGGCTTCGCGCCGTTCCGTCGCATCGGCCAGCGCTTTCTCTATCAGAGGTACCACGCGCAAGACGAAGCGCGTTGATATGCCTGCTCACCCGCCTTTCCTGGACTATGCAATGACGACTCAGAACGAATCCATCGACATCCAGTTGCTCACCGCCTTCAACGACGCCTGGAATCGCCATGACATCGACGCCCTCATGGCCTGCATGACCGACACCTGCGTGTTTCACGCCGTGGCCGGCCCCGATGCGATGGGCCGCACCTTCGAAGGCCCCGACGCCGTGCGTGCCGCGTTCCAGGCGGCATGGGAGACCTTCCCCGACGCGTCCTGGACGGCGGGCGTGCATTTCGTCGCCGGCCATCGTGGCGTGTCCGAATCGACGTTTCGCGGCACCAAGGCCGACGGCACCCGCGTCGAGGCCCGCATGGTCGACGTCTTCACCCTGCGCGACGGCAAGATCGAGGTGAAGAACGCCTTCCGCAAAGACCGCCCCTCGTTCTGACGCCCTGCCCACGCCCCTCGGCGCGCTCGCATATCGCCGCCGTAAATTCCATTTTTCAATACAAAACGTACCAAATAATAAAAATACTGATTGACCATGGCGAACAGTTCGCCTAGATTTCGACTTAGACAATGAAATCGGAATTATTCGTTCCGATTATTTTTTCCGGAGACATCCATGAACGCCAAAGACCCGGCCACGGCCACCCAGCAACTGACCGCCTCCGACGCCGGCCCACAGGCCATGACGCCGTCCGAAGCGTTCGTCGAGACGCTCGTCGCCAATGGCGTGAGCGAGATGTTCGGCATCATGGGCTCGGCCTTCATGGATGCGATGGACATCTTCGCGCCCGCCGGCATTCGCCTGATCCCGGTGGTCCATGAGCAGGGCGCGGGCCACATGGCCGACGGCTATGCCCGCGTGTCGGGGCGTCACGGTGTGGTGATCGGTCAGAACGGCCCCGGCATCAGCAACTGCGTGACGGCCATTGCCGCCGCCTACTGGGCGCACAGCCCGGTCGTGATCGTCACGCCCGAAGCCGGCACGATGGGCATCGGACTCGGCGGCTTCCAGGAAGCCAAGCAGCTTCCGATGTTCCAGGAATTCACGAAGTACCAGGGCCATGTGACGCACCCGGCCCGCATGGCCGAATTCACCGGCCGTTGCTTCGATCGCGCGATGGCCGAAATGGGCCCGACGCAACTCAACATTCCGCGTGACTACTTCTACGGCCAGATCAAGGCCGAGATTCCGCAGCCGCAACGCCTCGACCGTGGTGCGGGCGGCGACGAACGTCTGAACGAAGCCGCCGACCTGATCGCACAGGCCAAATTCCCGGTCATCATCTCGGGCGGCGGCGTGGTCATGGCCGACGCCATCGAGGCGTGCAAGGCGCTTGCCGAACGTCTGGGTGCGCCGGTCGTGAACAGCTATCTGCACAACGACTCGTTCCCGGCGAATCACCCGCTGTGGTGCGGACCGCTCGGCTATCAAGGCTCGAAGGCCGCGATGAAGCTGCTGGCGCAGGCCGATGTCGTCGTGGCGCTCGGCTCGCGTCTCGGACCGTTCGGCACCCTGCCCCAGCACGGCCTGGACTATTGGCCGAAGCACGCCAAGATCATCCAGATCGACGCCGATCACAAAATGCTCGGCCTCGTGAAGAAAATCTCGGTCGGCATTTGCGGCGACGCGAAGGCGGCGGCCGTGGCGCTGTCGCAGCGTCTGGCCGAGCGCACCCTCGTCTGCGATGCCACGCGCGCTGCCCGCGCCGACCAGATCGCCACGGAGAAGGCTGCGTGGGAGAAGGAACTCGACGAATGGACTCACGAGCGCGATCCGTACAGCCTCGACATGATCGAAGAGCAGAAACAGGAGCGCACGTTCAATGGCGGTCACTATCTGCATCCGCGTCAGGTGTTGCGCGAGCTGGAAAAGGCCATGCCGGAAGACGTCATGGTGTCGACCGACATCGGCAACATCAACTCGGTGGCCAACAGCTACCTGCGCTTCAACAAGCCGCGCAGCTTCTTCGCGGCCATGAGCTGGGGCAACTGCGGCTACGCGTTCCCGACGATCATCGGCGCGAAGGTCGCTGCACCCCACCGTCCGGCCATCTCGTACGCCGGCGACGGCGCCTGGGGCATGAGCCTGATGGAAACGCTCACGTGCGTGCGTCACAACATTCCGGTCACGGCCGTGGTCTTCCACAATCGCCAGTGGGGTGCGGAGAAGAAGAACCAGGTGGACTTCTACAACCGCCGCTTCGTGGCGGGCGAACTCGATAGTCCGAGCTTTGCCAACATCGCCCGCGCGATGGGGGCCGAGGGCATCGTGGTCGACCGTCTGGAAGACGTCGGCCCGGCGCTCAAGAAGGCCATCGACCTGCAGATGAATCACGGCAAGACGACGATCATCGAAATCATGTGCACCCGCGAACTGGGCGATCCGTTCCGCCGCGATGCCCTCTCCAAGCCGGTGCGCATGCTCGACAAGTACAAGGACTACGTCTGACGCGGTTGCGGTCATTCATGTGACAGCGCTCCCGGCTCTGTGAGTGCCGGGAGCGCTTTTTTGACTTTTCGACCTCATGAAAGCCATCCATCGCATCATCGATACCGCGCGCCGCGCACCGATGCGCATCGTGCTGTGCGAATCGGAAGACGAGCGGGTGCTCGCCGCCGCCGCACGGGCGACGCGCGAGGGCATCGCGCGCATCCTGCTCGTTGGCGACACCGGCAGAACTCAGCGTGCAGCGGATGCTGCGCGCATCGATCTGGCCGGCATGGTACTGCTCGATCCCGCGACGTCGGACCTGACGGACGCCTTCGCCGATACCTGGTACGGCCTACGATCGAAAAAGGGAATGACGCACGCGCAAGCCGTCGAGGAAATGCGCACGCCGCTGGGCTTCGCCAATATGATGGTGCACCTCGGCCATGCCGACGGGTCCGTCGCAGGCGCCGTCAACACGACGGCCGACGTGGTACGCATGGCGATTCAGATCATCGGCGTGCAGCCGTCGTTTCAACTCGTGTCGAGCTTCTTCCTGATGATGCTCTGCGAGCCATTCCATACGATGAAGGGCGGCCTGATATTCTCCGACTGCGCCCTCGTGGTCGACCCCGACGCCGCCCAGCTCGCGCAAATCGCACTCGCCGCCGCAGACAGTGCGAGCGCGCTGCTCATGGAGCCGCCGCGCGTGGCGATGCTGTCGTTCTCGACGAGCGGCAGCGCAAAACACGCGGCCGTGGACAAGGTGGTCGAAGCGACCCGTCTCGTGAAAGCGGCCCGGCCGCAGTTGGCAATCGACGGCGACGTCCAGCTCGATGCGGCCATCGTTTCCGAGATCGCTCAGCGCAAGGTCGTGCACTCGCAAGTCGAAGGACACGCCAACACCCTGATCTTCCCGAGTCTGGACGCCGGAAATATCGGTTACAAACTGGCGGAACGTATCGGCGGCGCGAAGGCCATCGGCCCACTGCTACAAGGGCTGAATCGTCCGGCCAACGATCTGTCGCGCGGCTGCAGCGCCGACGATATCTACTATGTGATCGGCGTGACCTGCGTGCAGGCACAAGCCGCCCAGGCGAAACACGCCGGCACCTCGCCTTCGTCACCCTGATCCCGCCGGGCGCTCACCTGACGGCGACGGCAAGCGCGCGACGCGAGAAGGCGTAGCGCGCGACGTTATGCGTGCGCACGGCGGCCGCCGCGGCCAATCCAATCGACCAGCCTCGAGAACAGGGTCATGTCGGGTGGCGACGTCAGATCGAGTGCGAGCGAATTCCGGTAATACGGGCTGAGGTCAAGTCCGACGCCGAGACCCAACACCTCCACATCGCCGAGCGCCTGTTGCTGCGCCACCACCTCGCGCAAGTGATGATCGAGATAGTGTTCGTCGTTGGCCTGGTTCGTGGCGGCGTCCATCGGACTGCCGTCGGAAATCACGATCAACAGACGCCGGTTGGCGCTGCGTGAGCGCAGCCGCTCGCACGCCCACTCGACGGCCTCGCCATCGACCCCCTCGCGAAACAGATCGGCCTTGAACAGCGCCGCGATGTCGGTCCGTGCGCGCCGCCAACTCGTCACGGCGTCCTTGAAGATCAGATGCGAGACTTCGTTCAGGCGTCCGGGGAATCGGGGCTTGCGCTGTGCGAGCCAATCGGTGCGCGCGCGCCCGCCGTTCCACGCGCCGGTCGTAAAGCCGAGAATCTCGTTGGCAACGCCCGCCGCATCGAGTGCGCGGGACAGAACGTCGACGATCATGGAGACTGCATGGACCTGGGCTTTCATCGACCCGGAACAGTCGATCAGAAAGCTCACCATCGACGCCGCGATCAACGCGTGCTTCTCGAGCCGGAACAGACGTCGCTCGGCGGGCGAACTGACCAGTTGGGCGAGCCTTCGCCCGTCGATACGTCCCTGCTCCTCGCCAAACGACCAGCCGTCGCGCTGCGGCTCCGCCAGCGCCGCCTTGAGCGCGCGCGCGAGCCTCGGCACGTTGATCGCCTGGGCGACGATTCGCTCGTCGAGCCGCTCGCGGAAATCGGTCAGCAGCGCACGACGCACAAGCGCCCCGGCATACAACTCGCGGTCGTAACGTTTCGTGAAAACGCGATAACCCTGTGCAGACGCCTTGAGCACGCGGCTATCGCCCGAATGGGCGAGCGTGATGCCGTCGTCGTCGTGCTCGTCGACGTCAAGAAACAGCGAGAGCGCATGACGCACGTTCTTTTCGTCGTCGTCCTTCTCGCCGCCGCCCGCCGGCTCGCCACCCGCCGCCCGAATCAGACCCGCGACATCGGCCGCCAACGCGCGCGCGTAAGCCGCGAAGGCCGCCTGATCGGGGCGCGTTCGACGCATGCCCGCGAGCGCCCCGCCGATGCGCGGCGCAATCGCCATTCGCGTGGCTTCGATGAGTCCTTCCGTGTCCTCGACGACGGGATAGCCGGTGAGCCGCGACCAGCTCATCTGAGCGACGGTGTAGAGCAGCAGGCCAACGTGACGCTCCGCCACGCCCGAGAGGTGCATCGCGCGCGACCAGGCCTCGAAGCGGTCTCGCAGATTTTGTGCAACGCCAGGCATGCCCGCCGGGATGAACGTCTCGCAGCGCAACTGCTCCATGAGCTCGAAGAGCAACCGCTCGATCGGCGCTTCCGGTTGCAGACGTCGGTGCAACACCGCATCGCTGTGCCGCAGTCGCAGCGCCGCACCGTCGGCGGCACCGCGCAGCGTCGCCAACGAGTCGGCGGGTTCCGGCAATGGCTGAAGATGCGGCGCATGCAAGGGCAGCGGCCGCATGTTCCGGCACAGACGCGCGCCGCTGTAATGCAACGCAGCGTCGCCGGTCAGTGCGCGCACCGTCGCGGCGCATAGTGCTTCGCCACGCGCGGCGCGACGTGCCGCCTCGCGATCGGAGATCGTCATGACGCGTCGGCCAACTGCGACCGGTGCCCGTCACTCACAGGCAACTCGCAACCGAAGGCGCGCTGATAGTATTCGGCCACCACGGCGCGCTCCGCCTCGTCGCATTTGTTCAGGAACGTGAGACGGAAGGCCAGCCCGGTGTCGCGAAAAATGCCGACGTTCTCGGCCCAATTGATGACCGTGCGCGGCGACATGAGCGTGGACAGGTCTCCGGTCGCGAAGCCCTTGCGGGTGAGTTCTGCCACGCTCACCATCGAATCGATGAGCGAGCGCCCCTCGTCGCTGTCGAGTTCAGGCACGCGCGCGAGCACAATGCCCGCTTCGTCCTCGCGCGACAGGTAGTTGAGCGTCGCCACGACGTTCCAGCGGTCGATCTGCGCGTGATTGAGGACCTGCGTGCCGTGATACAGCCCATTGAGGTTGCCAAGGCCGACGGTGTTCGTCGTCGCAAACATGCGAAAGCCCGGATGCGGATGGATCACGCGATTCTGGTCGAGCAGCGTGAGCTTGCCGTCGCGCTCCAGAATGCGCTGAATCACGAACATCACATCGGGACGCCCCGCATCGTATTCGTCGAAGATCAACGCGACCGGGCGTTGCAGCGCCCACGGCACGATGCCCTCCTGAAACTCCGTGACCTGATAGCCGTCGCGCACCACGATGGCGTCCTTGCCCACCAGGTCGAGCCGGCTGATGTGCCCGTCGAGATTCACGCGCACGCACGGCCAGTTCAATCGCGCGGCCACCTGTTCGATATGCGTGGATTTGCCGGTGCCATGCATGCCCTGCACCATCACACGCCGGTTGCACATGAAGCCGGCCAGAATCGCCAGCGTCACGTCGGGATTGAAGCGGTACGCCGTGTCGATCTCGGGCACGTGATCGTCGCGCTCGCCGAACGCCGGCACCTGCAAATCGGTATCGATGCCGAATGCGGTGCGGGCATCGACCCGGCAATCCGGTTGTTGGGTTGCGGTCTCCATCTCGTCCCTCTCCTGTTCCAATGCGGTTTCAGGGCATCATAGCGTTAACCATTTTTAGAAACAATTCGTTCCGAATAATTAATCACGGGGTGACGGCGCCCGGCGGGGCGTCTATTGGTGGGCGAACCGGGGCGCATCGAAACGCGCGCAATGGCCTTCCGTCCGCTCGATGGTCGGTTTGGGTACAATACCGCTGATCAATTTTCCGGAACGGCGTATATGGGCGACGCAGTGAACGACGCAGCAATCCAGCATGACTCCCCGACGGACAACAAGGCGGATACCCCGACCCTGCGGGCGTTTGCGTTGCTCGAATACCTTGTCGCCGCCGACGCACCGGTCTCGCTCGCCGATATGGCGCACGACATCCAGATGCCCAAGGCGTCGCTGCACCGCATGCTCGGCTCGCTCGAAGCGGGCGGGCTGGTGATTCGCGAACCGGGCCAGAAGAACGCCTATGTGATTGGCCCACGTCTCGCGCAACTGAGTCTGGGCGTGATGATGCAGGCGGGCGCGCGACGCATGCGTCACGCGATTCTCGGCCGTCTCGTGGCCGATCTGGGTGAGACGTGCAATCTCACCATGCTGCACGAGACCGAGGTGCTCTATCTCGACCGCATGGAAGCGCCATGGCCGCTGCGTCTCGATCTCAAGCCAGGATCTCACGTGCCCGCGCACAGCAGCGCGAGCGGCAAGCTGTTGTTGGCCATGCTGCCGCGCGAGCAGCGCTCCGCCCTGCTGCGGGCCATGAAGCTGCAACGCTTCACACCGAACACGCTGACCGATCCCGAATTGCTGGAGAGCGAACTCGACCGCATTGCGCACAAGGGCATCGCCGTCGACAACGAAGAGTTCGTGCTGGGCATTGCCTGCGTGGCCGCGCCCGTGCTCAAGGACGATGGCAGTTGCATCGCCGCCGTGGCCGTGCACGCCCCCGTCTCGCGCACGTCACTGTCGAAGGCCCTCGAATTCGTGCCGCGCCTGCAAGAGGCCGCCAAGGAACTCGCCTCGACTTTCTGACGCGTCAGAGCACTTTCGCCTTCTCCTGCGCGAGCGCCGGCTTCGCCAGCGCCGCTTCCTTGCTCGTGCGCTGCCAGTCGAGCAGCGGGGCGAGCGCCGTCGCCGTGTCGCGCAACGTCGGCACCATTCCCAGCAATTGTTCCAACGTCACGCGTGCCGTCGGGCCATGCACCGCCAGCACCGCGCGCACATGCCCGTCGTCGGGCGCGCGTACCGGCACGCCCACCGCCACCATGCCGCGCACGAACTCTTCGTTATCGATGCCGATGCCACGCGCGGCGAGCCGGTCCAGCTCCGCTTCGAGCAAACTGGTGTCGGTGATCGTGCGCGGCGTCATGCGTTTGAGCGACAGACGCGAGAGCACGGCACGCCGCTCGGCCACAGGCATCTGAGAGAGAAACAGCTTGCCGCTCGCCGTGCAGTGCAACGGCACGCGCATGCCGGGTTGCATCTGCATGCGCAGCGGCTCGTTTGTCTCGACCCGCTCGATGTAGAGGATCTCGTCGCCGTCGAGCGCCGTCAGATTGACGGTCTCGCCGACACGCTCGACCAGCGCGCGAAGCAACGAACGCGCCGCCCGCGTGAAGTTGTTGTTCGCCAGCGTGACCAGCGCGAGTCGCGCCGCCCTGGGCCCCAGCGACAGCCCCCGCTCCGAGCCGCGCGAATCGGGGACATGCGAAACATAGCCACATACCTCCAGCGCTTCGATCAAGCGCATCAGTGTGGCCTTCGGAATCGACAGCCGCGTTGCGAGCTGCGACAAGGTGGACGGCTGCCCCGCCATCGCCAGCCGTTCGATGACGGCCAGCGCCCGCAAATTTCGCGCCTCGTCGCCTGCGCGCAGATCGCCCTCCTCCCGTGTACCCGTCTCGCGCATTGCGCCTCCTGGCCCATCGCTCAATTTCAATAAAAGAAACAAAATATACCCATTATTCTTCGTTCGTCCGCCTCGGGATAACCCCCGGACTCACCCGTCGCAAAGCCCGCCGCCCCCTTGGATCGCCGCGTCACCCCCCTGGTAAAACCCCGCAGATGCGCCGCAGCAATTGCCTCGTTCTGAGACGGCAAGTGCGAAATCCGTTTCAGTTTTCCTCCGTGCGCCCTTTTTTCGCTTGGCATTTTCGAGCGACTCGCCGACATTGAATCGAAACAATCCGAAACAAATCGTTTCATCACATCGATTCAGACTCGAGGCAGGAGACAGGCGGTATGGAACATGAGGTCGACTATCTGATCGTCGGTGCGGGGTCCGCCGGGTGCGTGCTCGCGAATCGGCTGAGCACCGATCCCGCAAACCGGGTGTTGCTGCTCGAGGCTGGCGGCCCGGATAGCAATCCATGGATTCACATCCCGGTCGGATACTTCAAGACGATGCACGACCCCGAACTCGACTGGTGCTATCGCACCGAAGCCGACACCAACGTGGCGAACCGGCAGATCGACTGGCCGCGCGGCAAGGTGCTCGGCGGCTCCAGCTCGCTCAACGGTCTGCTCTATGTGCGCGGGCAACGCGAAGACTACGACCACTGGGCCGCACTCGGCAATCGGGGCTGGCGCTATGCGGACGTGCTGCCTTACTTCCGAAAATCCGAAGACCAGGAGCATGGGGAGAGCGAATATCACGGTGTTGACGGCCCGCTGAAGGTGTCCGACCTGCGCCTGCGTCGCCCCATCGCCGAGCATTTCATCGCCGCCGCAAAGGATCTCGGCATCCCGTTCAACAATGACTACAACGGCGCAACGCAAGAAGGCGTCGGCTACTTCCAGCAGACGGCCTTCAAGGGCTTTCGCTGGAGCACGGCCAAAGGGTTTCTCAAACCGATTCGCGCACGTCGCAACCTGCGGGTCGAGACACGCGCCCAGACGTGTCGCGTGCTCTTCGAAGGCAAGCGCGCAGTGGGTGTGGAGTATCTGCAGAACGGCGAGCGCAAGCGGGCACGGGCGCGCGTCGAAGTCATTCTCGCGGCCGGCGCCATCGGGTCGCCGCAGTTGCTGCAAAACTCGGGGGTGGGTCCGACGACGGTACTCGCCAAGGCCGGCGTTGCACTACGTCATGTGTTGCCCGGCGTCGGGCGCAATCTGCAGGATCACCTGCAAGTGCGACTGGTGTTCAAGACACGCGAGCGCACGCTCAACGACGAGGTCAACAACCCGCTTCGCAAGGCGCTCATCGGCCTGCAATACGCGCTGTTCCGCACCGGGCCGCTCACGCTCGCCGCCAGTCAGGTGACCATCTTCACGCGTTCGCGCGCGGACGTCGCACGTCCCGACATTCAGTTCCATATGCAGCCGCTGTCCGCCGACAAACCGGGCCAGGGCGCCCACCGGTTCTCGGCATTCACGTCGTCCGTCTGTCAGTTGCGCCCTTTCAGCCGTGGCAGCGTCGAGATCCGGTCGAACGACCCGCAGCAATACCCGGCGATCCATGCCAACTATCTGTCGGACGAGCGCGACCATCGCGTCGTGATCGACGGTATCAAGGTGGCGCGCCGCATTGCTGCGGCCCCGTCGCTCGCGCCGCACATCATCAGCGAGTTCATTCCCGGGGCGAAGTATCAGAGCGACGACGAGTTGCTGCAGGCGGCGCGCCAGTTCAGCCAGTCGATCTATCACCCGGCAGGGACCTGCAAGATGGGGCACGACGCCATGGCCGTCGTCGACGATCGTCTGCGCGTGCACGGTCTCGCGGCGTTGCGCGTCGTGGACGCGTCGATCATGCCCGAGCTGGTCTCGGGCAACACGAATGCACCGACCATCATGATCGCCGAGAAAGCGGCCGACATGATTCTCGAAGACAGAAAACAGGCGTCGGGCATGCAGGAGATTCGCAGCCGCGAGGAGGCGGCAGCGCAAGCGACAAGTGTCGCCGTCACGATTTAGCCAGTCACGTCAGCCCCCAACCATTACAAGATCCGGAGACAACCATGAATGCATCGACTCAGACCGACGCCCGGCAGATGCGCCGTGTCGTCGTCGCCAGCCTCATCGGCGCCACCATCGAGTGGTATGACTTCTTTCTGTACGGCGTCGTCGCCGGCATTGTGTTCAACAAGCTGTATTTCCCCGGGGGCGACCCGCTCGTCTCGACGATGCTCGCCTACGGCACGTTCGCAGTGGGCTTCCTCAGCCGGCCGCTGGGCGGCGTGATCTTCGGACACTTCGGCGACAAGCTCGGCCGCAAGAGCATGCTCGTGATGACCCTCTCCATCATGGGGATCGCCACCATGCTCATCGGGCTGGTGCCCACGTATGCGCAGATCGGCCTCTGGGCGCCGGTGCTGCTCCTCGTGCTCCGCGTGCTGCAAGGCATCGGGCTGGGCGGCGAATGGGGAGGCGCGGTGCTCATGGCGTTCGAATACGCGCCGAAGGAGAAGCGCGGCTATTACGCCAGCCTTCCGCAGGTCGGGCTTGCCCTCGGCCTGTGTCTGGCCTCGGGCGTGGTCGCGGTGCTCTCGTACACCCTCACCAATGCCCAGTTCCTCGCCTGGGGTTGGCGCGTGGCATTCTTCCTGTCGGTCGGGCTCGTGGCCATCGGCATGTACATCCGCCTGAACGTGATGGAGACGCCCGAGTTCACCAAGATCAAGAAGGCCGGAACCGAGATCAAGATGCCCATTGCCGAAGTCCTCATGCGCAGCCCCGGCAACGTGCTGGCAGGCATGGGGGCACGCTTCATCGACGGCGTGTTCTTCAACATCTTCGGCGTGTTCTCGATTGCCTACCTGACGCAGACCCTCAAGCTCTCGCAGACCGAGGCCCTCACGGGGGTGATGGCCGCCGCGTTCGTGATGATCTTCACCATTCCGTTCTTCGGCAAATTGTCCGACCGCATCGGTCGCACACGTATCTACTTCTGGGGCTCGCTCGCCACCGGCCTGTCGTCGTTCGCCGGCTTCTGGCTGATGAAGGCGAGCGGCGGCAACGTGATGCTCGTGTGGCTGTCCATCGTAATTCCGCTGGGCGTGATCTATGCGTCGGTCTACGGGCCGGAAGCCGCGCTCTTCTCGGAGCTGTTCGACGCCAAGGTGCGCTACACCGGCATCTCCTTCGTCTACCAGTTCTCGGGCATCTTCGCGAGCGGCCTGAGTCCGATCATCGCCACCTACCTGCTGCAAAAGAACGGCGGCGAGCCCTGGATGATCTGCATCTATGTCCTGTGCGCCGGTCTCATCAGCGCGCTGTCCGCCGCGTGGATCGGCAGCCGCAAGCGCCGCCAGCACCTGTGGCACGGGGCCGGCGTGACCGAGCATTAAAGACACGCGCCGCCGGCGAGACGATCCGGCGGCGCAAAATGCCCCGCGATCCGGGCGTGTCCTTCATCGGGACACGCCCTTTTTCCATTTGTGCGCTCCGCTCGCTTGCCCGCCGTCGGGTCACGACGACACTTCTCGTGCGATCATGCGGGGTAGCGCGCCTCTGCCTCACCCGACCCTCCCGCAACGCCCCTCGACGCTGTCCGGCGGTTGTCGCCGACTACGCATTATTTGCAGCAGTACAAAGGATCGTTCGCACCCGGCACAATGGCAGTCTGTCGCTCCTCCAATCCTCTGGCCCGCGAGACATGATGCAGCGAGACCCGTCGCTTGATGCCGCCCACCCCGAAGACGAACCCGATCGCACCGGCCCCCTCTCGGAAGCATCGCTGCTGGGCGCGCCGTCGACCCCGTCGACCCCGTCTGGCCCCGCCTCGGCCAACGCCGTGCCGCTGCCCGTCAACATCTATCCGGCGCTCATGGGCATTCTGCTGGCCTACGGCGTGCTGGTCGTCGGGAACGGGCTCTTCGCGACCGCCATTCCCTTTCACGCGTTGAAATATGGCGCGTCGACGCTCACGGTCGGCGTGATCCAGTCGTGCTACTACGGCGGCTTTCTGCTCGGCGCGTTCTACAACCGCACGCTCATCGAGCGCATCGGACAACATCGCGCGTTCGTCGCGTTCACGGCGCTGGCTGCACTATTCGTCATGGGCTTCGCCGTGAGCGAAACCACGCTCACGCTGTGCGCGCTGCGATTGGGCACGGGCGTGGCCCTCATGGGCATGTACACCACGGTCGAGAGTTGGCTCAACGGCTCGGTGCCGAACGCCATGCGCGGGCGCGTGTTCGGTTCGTATCTCACGATCAACTACCTCGCCGTGAGTACCGGACAGTTTCTGCTCAACATCGGCGAGGCGGGCAGCGAGGGCCAATTGTTGCTCGTCGCGGGACTCTTCGTCGCCGCGATTCTGCCGATCACGCTCATGCAGGGCTGGCCAACTCGGGTGGCCGACGAGCGGCTCCTCAAGCAACCGGCGATCAGCCTCTTCGAGAGCATTACCGAGATGGCGCGCGCAACACCGGTGGCCATTCCCGGCTGTATTCTCGCGGGCTTTCTGTACAGCGCGTTCTACGCCATCATGCCGATCTACCTCACCCGCATCGGTCTGTCGATCGGCAGCCTGTCGACGTTGATGGGCGTGGCACTGTTCGGCGCGCTGCTCATGCAATGGCCGGTGGGGCGGCTATCGGATCGCATGGACCGGCGCACGCTGTCGCGTCGTTTGGCGCTCGCGTCGGCAGCATTCTGCGCACCCTTGATCGTCTTTCAGACACACTGGCTCGTGTTCGTGATGATGTTCCTGTTCTCCGCCGTCAACTTCACGCAGTACGGGCTGATCGTCTCGCATGTGAACGACCGCACGGTGCCCGAGCGGCGCGTGGCGATCAGCGCCACGTTACTCATCCTGTTCTCGGTCGGCGGCATTCTCGGGCCGATGATCGCCTCGGCCGTGGTCACGCTGCTCGGCCCGCGCGGCTTGCACGTTTTCAACGTCGTGTGCGCGCTGGCACTCGCGCGAACCGCCCGTCGGGCACAGTTGCTCGCGCCCTGACGCCAGCGCTCAAAGCATGGCTCGACGCGCCATTGCGTACGCATCGCGCGGAGTGACAATGCCGCACCGGTAAGTGCCACCCGCGTCTGATGTAGCTGATGCGCCTGACGTGCCTGACGTTTTGGCGCCAGTTTGGTGCAGACATGTCGCTCTCAGGTGCGATTCTGGTGCGATGCGTCACAACACGCGAGGAAAATCGCGGAAAATTGCACACAATCGCGGACAATGGCGCTCGCAACGCCCCACGTCTTTGAGCACGCTTCTTGCTCATCTATTCTGTACATAACCATGCTGCCCCCGCGCCCGTCTTTACCATGACCATGATCGATCTCGACGCTCCCGGATTGCTGCCGCCTCGTTTGACGGCTGCCGAAGACGGCCGACGCATTGTCATCTACGGCGATTTCACGATTTGCAGCGTCTTCCAGCCGGTTTTCTCGGTCTCGCACCGGCGCGCCATTGGTTATCACGCCTCGCTGCGCGCACACGATGCCGAAGGCCGCCACGTCCCGTCGCACGAGGTGTTCACACTGGCGGCGCGTCACGGCGACATGCTCGAACTCGGCCGGCTTGCCGAATCGCTGCATCTGGGCAACTTTCATGAATTCGACGGCCGCGATGCCTGGCTTTTCCTGAACCTGCACCCCGCCGCGCTGATGGACACGGTCTACGGCGACGCCCTCATTGCCACGCTCAAGTCCATTGGCCTGTCGCCGCAGCGGGTGGTGCTCGAAGTGCCCGAGCAGGCGGGCGGCGACACGCCGCGTTTTGGCGCCATCGTCGGCAGTCTGCGCAAGGCGGGTTTCCTGATCGCGCTGGGCGGCTTCGGCGCCAAGCATTCGAACATCGACCGGGTATGGGATTTGCGGCCGGACATCGTGGTGCTCGACCGTGGCATTCTCGCGCAGGCGACCGAGCAGTCGCATCTGGCGCGCGTACTGCCGGGACTCGTGTCGCTGCTGCACGAATCGGGGCAACTGGTGATGATGGGCGGCCTCACGACCGATCGCGAAGCGCTGATCGCGCTGGAGTGCAACGTCGACTTCGTGCAGGGGCAGTACTTCGCCGCGCCGGACGTCGACCCCGTGCAACCGAAGATCGCCGCAGAGCGCATGGACGCGCTCTCGTCTGCACTGCGCACCCAACTCGTCGAACGCGAACGGGCCGAGCACGCGCGACTCGCGCCGTATGTGGCCAGCATCGAAGCCGCCGCCGCGCACATCGCCCAGGGTCAAGACATCAAGCAGGCCACGCGCGACCTGCTCGCGCTGCCCGACGCCGCGCGCTGCTTTTTGCTGGACGCCGCAGGACGCCAGATCGGCGACAACGTGCTGCCGCACAACCATTCGTCGCAGCGCGCCAAGCGGTTCCGTCCGCTGCTGCATTCCGAGGGAGCGAACTGGGCCCGGCGTGCGTACTTCATCGATGCCATGCGCACGCCCGGCGAAGTGCACTTCACCCCGCCCTATCTCTCGATCAACGAAGCGCACCTGTGCGTGACGGCCTCCATCGCCACCCCCGCCAACCAAGGCCTGAACGTGCTCTGCGTGGATATCAACTGGTGACGCCAAACGTTTGATTCACGCCCGGAATGCCAACGCCCCCGTGCCGCTGTCGACGCACGAGGGCATTGCGCATCGGGCGCTGCCACCCGGCATCCTCAGCCGGCGGCACCGCTCTTCTACCGCTCTTCTTCACGCGGCGCGTTGCACCGAATAGCGTTCGAGCCAGTGCGCGTAGGGCGCAGGCAGCACCCACGACGGACGTGCCACGCTGAGTTCGCGTGCCGCGTAGTAGGGCCAATGCGGGTTCGCCAGCAATGCGCGGCCGATCATCACGAGATCCATCTGCGCGTTGGCGACCACGCGTTCGGCCGCATGCGGATCGTCGATACCCCACGACGACGCCACGGCAATTCCCGCCTCCTTCTTGACGCGCTCGGCAATCGGCGCGAGAAACGCCGAGCCCCAGGGAATCTTCGCAGCGGGTGTCGAGAAACCGACGCTCACGTTGAGCAGATCGAGACCGCCGTCACGCATCTGACGGGTGAGTGCGATCGATTCCGCCAGCGTTTGCTCATCTCGACCGTCGTATTCGATCACGCCGAAACGCGCCGTGAGCGGCAGATGGTCGGGCCAGACGTTCCGCACGGCGGCGAGCGTCTCGAGCAGGAAGCGGCTGCGCCCGGCGAGGTCGCCACCGTATGCGTCGTCGCGATGGTTCGCGTGCTGCGAGAAGAAGCTCTGCGCCAGATAGCCGTGCGCGAAGTGCAATTCCAGCCATTCGAAACCCGCCGCCAGCGCCCGGCGCGCGGCCGCCACGAAGTCGGCCTTCACGCGCTCGATGTCGTCCGTCGTCATCGCGTTGGGCACTTTGCCAAGGTGCGCGCCGAACGCCACCGCCGACGGCGAGATCGTCGGCCAGCCGCGCGGATCGCCTTCACCGATGTGGTCGTCACCTTCCCAGGGACGGTTGGCGCTGGCCTTGCGCCCGGCGTGGCCGATCTGAATGCCGGGTACCGCGCCATGCGCCTTGATGGCCGAGGCAATGCGTGCCATGCCTTGCGCTTGCGTGTCGTTCCAAAGCCCGGTGCATCCCGGCGAAATCCGGCCTTCGGGCGAGACGGCGGTCGCCTCGACGATCACCAAACCTGCGCCGCCACGCGCCAGGCCGGTGTAATGGGCGAGATGCCAATCGTTGACGAGGCCGTCGACGGCGCTGTATTGGCACATCGGCGGAATGGCAACACGATTGCGCAGCCTGACGCTTTTCAATTCGAACGGGGAAAACAAGGCGGACATGGGGTTTCTCTTGGAGTCAGGGGAGCGGCGCTCGCGGACGCAGCCCGCAGCGCATGCCGGGGCTGAAGGCCGTGCCGAATGCAGGCGTTTCGCAGCGCCTCGACCGTAGAAGGTCGACAACCGCCATGTTAGTCGCGCAGAGTTATAATGAAAACCGCCAACACATTATCAGATCGATAACAATTCATTATGGTCAATCCTCAGTGGCTCAAATCGTTCGCGACGCTCGCCGAGGTGGGCAACTTCACGCGCACCGCTGACCGGCTTGGCCTCACGCAGGCCGCCGTGAGTCAACACGTGAAGCATCTCGAAGCGGCGTTCGGAGCCTTGCTCGTGCGACGTCCGCGCGCCATTGAACTCACGCCCGCGGGACAGGCGCTGCTGACCTACTGCGTGGAAGTCGAGTGCGCAGCGCGGCACCTGCACGCGCGTCTGAACGATGCGAACGAAGCGTGCGGCGAGATCACGCTCATTACGCCGGGCAGCATCGGGCTGTATCTCTGCCCGATTCTGCTCGACATGCAGAAAGCCCATCCGGCGATGGCCGTGCGGCATCGTTTTGCGCCTGACCGGGAAGTGCTCGAAGGCGTGTTGCAGAATCACTTCGAGTTGGGATTGGTGACGTTGCGCCCGGACGATCCGCGGCTCGCCGCCACGCCCTTCACACAGGAGCCGCTGGAACTCGTGGTGCCTGCGGGGGAAGACGTGCACCAATGGGAGGACCTCAAGCGTATCGGATACATCGATCATCCCGATGGCGAGGCCATGTCCACGCGATTGCTCAGCCGACGCTTTCCCGGCAATCCGGGCGTACAAAGCCTGCCGTGCAAAGGGTGTACGAATCAGATCAGTCTGATTCTCGAATACGTCGCACGCGGCCTGGGCTTTACCGTCATTCCGCAATACGCGCGACAGGCATTCGCCTCACAGCACACCATCCATGTGGTGGACTGCGGCCCCCCGGTGGTCGACACGCTATGGCTGATTCATCGCGCCGAATGGCCGCTTTCGGCGCGTGCCCAACACGCCGTGGCGCTACTGCGCGAACGTGTCGACGCCCCACGCGCGCGCGCCTTCGGCGGCGAGCGCGTGTTGCAGCGGGCAAGCGCCTGAGCGCACGGTGCTCAGTGCTCATTGGGCACTGGGCACTGGGCACTGGGCACTGGGCACCATGCACTACGCACTACGCACTACGCACTACGCATTACGTATTACACGCGCCCACTGCGCACGGGCACCCACAGCGCAATCGTCGGCATGATCGCCAGCTCAGGCGCAAACTCAGGCCCCCGCGACAACCGCGGCAATCGCCTGCCCGACCTCGGTGGTGTTCGCGCGCCCGCCCATGTCGCCGGTGCGCGGCCCCGTCTTGATGACCTGCGTGATCGCCGCGAGGATCGCGTCGTGCGCTTCCCGCGCGCGGCCTTCGCCACGCCCGAGGAAGTCGAGCATCATCGCGGCGGTCCAGATCATGCCGATCGGGTTGGCGATGTTCTTGCCGGCGATGTCCGGCGCCGAGCCGTGTACCGGTTCGAACAGCGACGGAAACTTGCCTTCCGGATTCAGGTTGCCCGACGGCGCAATGCCAATGGTGCCCGTGCAGGCCGGCCCCAGATCCGAGAGAATATCGCCGAACAGATTCGATGCCACCACCACGTCGAAGCGATTCGGATTGAGCACGAAGCGCGCGCACAGAATGTCGATGTGTTGCTTGTCCCAGGTAATGTCCGGGTACTTCGCTGCCGTCTCGGCGGCACGCTTGTCCCACCAGGGCATTGAGATCGAGATGCCGTTGCTCTTCGTTGCCACCGTCACGTGCTTGCGCTCGCGTTGCTGCGCGAGATCGAACGCAAACTTCAGCACCCGCTCCGTGCCATGGCGCGTGAAGATCGACTCCTGCACGACGAATTCGCGATCCGTGCCCTCGAACATCACGCCACCCACCGACGAATACTCGCCTTCGGTGTTCTCCCGCACGATCAGGAAGTCGATATCCCCGACCTGACGCCCCGCCAGCGGTGACGGCACCCCATCGAACAGACGCGCCGGACGCAGGTTGATGTATTGATCGAATTCGCGACGGAACTTGAGCAGCGAACCCCACAGCGAGATGTGATCGGGCACCGTCTCGGGCCAGCCCACCGCACCGAACAGAATGGCGTCCACACCGTCGAGTTGCTGCTTCCAGTCGTCCGGCATCATCTGACCGTGCTTGACGTAGTAGTCGCAGCTCGCCCATTCGATAGGCAGGTATTCGATCGGAATGCCGAAGCGCTGGCTGGCCGCGTCGAGCACGCGCAGGCCTTCGGGCATCACCTCTTTACCGATGCCGTCGCCTGGAATCACGGCAATCTTGTACGGACGCGCGGCGCGTTGTGACGTGTCGGTCATGGGCTGTCTCTCCTGATAATTGGACGATGACGTTAGGTTATTCCATTCCAGAGCGGATAAAATCAACCAATCGGTTAATCCACTATCCACGAATCGTGAATAAAGCACTCCCCGTCAACCCGCACCTCGACGATCTGCGGGTGTTTTGCCAGGTCGCGCGGCGCGCCAGCTTTTCGGCGGCGGCCGAAGCGCTGGGCGTCTCGCCCGCCTATGTGAGCAAGCGCGTCGGCATGCTCGAAGCCGACCTCGGCACGCGCTTGCTGCATCGCTCGACGCGGCGCGTGGCGATCACCGACGCAGGCGAGCGGGTCTACGCCTGGGCGGAGAAGATTCTCGACGACGTCAATCATCTGATCGAAGACGTTTCGAGCACGCGCCAGGTGCCGCGCGGCACGTTGCGCGTGTCGAGCAGCTTCGGCTTCGGGCGGCACGCCGTCGCGCCGGCCATGTCGCGACTGCGCGCGCTGCATCCGCAGCTCAATGTGCGCCTGGACCTGTTCGACCGGATCGTCGACGTGGCGGCGGAGGGTTACGACCTCGATGTGCGCATCGGCGACGATATCGCCCCGCACTTGATCGCCCGCAAGCTCGCCGACAATCATCGCGTGCTGTGTGCGTCCGCAGCCTATCTCGACGCGCACGGCACGCCGCGTCAATTAAGCGATCTGGCGGGCCACGCGTGCATTGTCATCAAGGAACGCGATCACCCGTTCGGCATGTGGCGGTTGCAGCAGCGCGGCGAGTCGGTCTCGCTCAAGGTGACCGGGCCGCTGTCGACGAATCACGGCGAAGTGGCCGTGCAGTGGGCGCTCGACGGACAAGGGATCGTTCTGCGCTCGATGTGGGATGTCGGCGCGCTCATCGCGCGAGGCGATCTGGTGCAGGTGCTGCCCGACGTCACGCAACCGGCCAACGTCTGGGCGGTGTATCCGTCTCGCGTGGCGTCGTCGGCCAAGGTGCGCGCCTGCGTGGAGTTCCTCGCGCAGGAATTCCAGGCGCAGGCATGACGCGCAGTGAAACCGCAACGCGCGCTGCAGAATCACCGTGGCAAAACTACCGCAACGAAGCGATTGCAACGCAACGATTGCGGCGAAACTATTGCAACGTGAACGTCGCCTGTTCGACGTGCTGCGAATCGAGCCCGATCTCCACGTTGAAGTCACCGGATTCCGCCACGTATTGCAATTTCGCGTTGAAGAACTTCAGCAGGCTTTCATCGATGGCGAAGTGCACCGTGCGCGATTCGCCGGGCTTCAGGCTCACGTTCTCGAAGCCCTTCAGCTCCTTGATGGGACGCACGACGGACGCCGCCACATCCTGCAAGTAAAGCTGCACGACGGTCGCGCCTTCGCGCTTGCCGGTATTGCGCACCGTCACGCTCGCATCGAGCTTGCCGCCACGCGCCAGCGTCTTGCCCGAAAGCGTGAGCTTCGACACCTCGAACGAGGTGTAGCTCAGACCATAGCCGAAGGCATAGAGCGGCCCTGAGTCCTCTTCGAAGTACTGCGACGTGTAGTTGGGCGGCTTGCCCGGCGTGAACGGACGGCCGATGCGCAACTGGTTGTAATACGTCGGGATCTGGCCGACCGAGCGCGGGAACGAGATCGGCAGCTTGCCCGACGGGTTGTAATCGCCGAACAGCACGTCCGCAATCGCGTGGCCGCCTTCGGTGCCCGTGTACCACGTCTCGAGCATCGCGTCGGCATTGGCTTTCGGCCAGTTCAGATCGAGCGGGCGGCCGTTCATCAGTACCACGACCAGCGGCTTGCCCGTCGCCTTGAGCGCCTGCAACAGTGCCAGTTGGCTGCCCGGCAGCGACAGGCTCGTGCGGCTCGACGCCTCATGCGACATGCCGCGCGATTCGCCGACCGCCACGATCAGCGTGTCGGCATTGCGCGCGACCTGCACCGCTTCGTCGATCATCTGCTGCGGCGTGCGCTTGTCCTGCACGACTTCCGGATTGTCCCAATCGAGGAAGTTGAGATACTTGACGACGCGCGGGTCGTCGGTGATGTTCGCCCCGCGCGCGTAGCTCACCTGCGCCTGTGTGCCCAGCGCGTCGCGCACCCCTTGCAACAGCGAGACGGCCTGCGCCGCCACGCCCGCCGCCGACCAACTTCCAAGGATATCGATCTGCGAGTCCGCGAGTGGCCCGATCACGGCGACCTTGCCCGCCTTCGCAAGCGGCAGCGTGTCGTGATGGTTCTCCAGCAGGACGATGGACTTGCGCGCGGCGTCGCGCGCCGCCGCGCGATGCAGACGGCGCGCGGCGTTCACATCCTTCGGATCGTGCGCCGCATCGCCGATCCGGCGATAGGGGTCGGCGAACAGGCCCATGTCGTACTTCGCGCCGAGCACTTCGCGCACGGCGCTGTCGATATCGCGCATCGGCACCTCGCCCGACTTCACGAGACCCGGCAGTTGCTTGAGGTACTGCACGTCGGCCATGCTCATGTCGACGCCCGCCTCGATGGCCAGCTTTGCCGCCTCGCGGCCGTCCTTCGCCACCCCGTGACGCGTCAGTTCCTCGATCGCGCCGTGATCGCTCACCGTCACGCCCTTGAAGCCCCAATCGTCGCGCAACAGATCGCGCAGCAACCACTTGTTCGATGTCGCCGGCGTGCCGTTGATGGAGTTCAGCGCGATCATCACCCCCCCTGCCCCGGCATCGATTGCGGCGCGATAGGGCGGCAGGTAGTCCTGATACATGCGCATCGGACTCATGTCGACAACGTTGTAATCGCGTCCGCCCTCGACCGCGCCATACAGCGCAAAGTGCTTCACAAACGCCATCAGACTGTCAGGATTGGCCGGTGAGGTGCCCTGAAATCCCTGCACGCTCGCGCGTGCGCTTTGCGAGACCAGATAGGGGTCCTCACCGAAGCCTTCCGATGTGCGACCCCAGCGCGGGTCGCGCGAGATGTCGACCATCGGTGCGAACGTGGCGTCCAGCCCGTCGGCGCTGGCCTCGATGGCGGCCACGCGCGCGGCCTGCTTTACGACCGCCATGTCCCAACTCGATGCAAGCCCGAGGCTGATCGGGAACACCGTCCGATGCCCATGAACGATGTCGTAGGCAAAGAAGATCGGAATTTTCAGGCGGCTGCGCTTGACCGCCGCGTCCTGCAGCGGGCGATTGTCGGCGCGCGTGACCGAGTTGAACGTCCCGCCCACGCGACCGGCAGCGATCTCCTTGACAAGCTCGGGCTCAGGCATGTCGGCGCCGATGCTGATCAGGCGTAACTGACCGATCTTCTCGTCGAGCGTCATGCGGGCGATGAGCTGGTCGATGAACGCCTGCTTGGCGGAGGCGGACGGCATGGCGACCGGCACATTGCCCTGAGCGTTGCTGCCCTGGGTGGCAGGCGCGTCGGCAAAGGCCGGCGCGGCCGCAAGACTGGCCGCGAATGCCAGTGCGGAGAACATTCTCATCTGATAGCGATCCAATGTGGCGCGACGGGTGAATGCCCGGTAAGGTCGCGTGCGGCAGCACCTCGTCGCATCGACTGGCGTTATTTCGTCCGGAGCCACGCGCCGGATGCGTAACGCGAAGTGAGATACTTTGCCACAATTGGTATTTGCCGAGAGATTTCGCTTCGTTCATCGCCGCCATCCCCGAGTGACGGGACGTGAGGCGCGTGAGACATCCCTCAATTATTGGAGAGCTTCGTGGTTCTGATTTCGCCCGCCCTGACCTGGTCTCGACGCGCACGCTCGTTCGTGCCCGCACTCGTGGCAGGGGCCGCCCTGCTGGTTGCCGCGCATGCGCATGCCTTCTCCCTCGACGACGTCACGGCCCGCGCGAAGGCGCTCGCCGACAAGTCCTACGTCGCGCCGGTAAGCAACCTCACGCCCGCCTTCGCCAAGATGCAGTTCGGCGACTACATCAAGATCCAGCCGCGCCGCGACGCATTCGAATGGAACGATCAACCCACACAGTTCCGTTTGGGGTTCTATCACCAGGGCATGCAGTTCAGCACGCCGGTGAAGATCAACGAGATCGTCGGCACCGGCAACAATGCGAAGATCGACGAGATCAAGTACGACAGCCGCCGCTTCGACTTCGGCGATCTCAAACTCGACCGCAGTGCCACGCATAACCTCGGCTACGCGGGCTTTCGGGTGCTCTACCCGATCAACGAGCCGGGCCGGTTCGACGAAGTCATGAGCGTGCTCGGCGCGAGCTATTTCCGCGTGATCGGCAAGGGACAGGTCTACGGCCTGTCGGCGCGCGGGCTGGCCATCGACACGGGCCTGCCCATCGCCGAAGAATTTCCGGCCTTTCGGGAATTCTGGATCGAACGTCCGAACGCGGGCGACAAACACCTCGTGTTCTATGCGCTGCTCGACTCGAAGCGCGCCACCGGCGCCTATCGCTTCGATCTGACGCCCGGCGAGGATTCGCTGTTGAAGGTGCAGGCGCGCGTGTTCTTGCGCGCACCGGTCACCAAGCTCGGCATCGCACCGCTCACGAGCATGTTCCTGTTTGGTCCGAATCAGCAGCGCGATGCCTACAACTTCCGTCCCGCGCTGCACGATTCGAATGGTCTGGCGATTCACGCGGGCAACGGCGAATGGATCTGGCGTCCGCTGAACAATCCGCGCAATCTCGCCATCAGCCAGTTCCAGGTGACGAATCCGCGCGGCTTCGGGCTGCTCCAGCGCGGGCGCGATTTCGCGCAATACGAAGATCTGAAGGATCGCTACGATCTTCGCCCCAGCGCCTGGATCGAGCCGCAGGGCGACTGGGGCAAAGGCCATATCGAGCTGGTGGAGATCCCGTCGCCGGACGAGACCAACGACAACATCGGCGCGTTCTGGACACCCGACCGGTTGCCGCCCAAGGGCCAACCGCTACAGGCCGATTACACCATCCGCTGGACCATGAACGAGCGCGGCATCATCGACCGCCGTCTGGCCTGGGTGAAGCAGACGCTGCGCTCGGCCGGCGAGATCACGCAAGCCAACCTGATCCGTCACTTCGACGGCAGCACGGGCCTGATCGTCGACTTCGACGGCGGCCCCCTCGCCACGCTGCCCGCCGGATCGGTCACGCCAGAGGTCAGTGTGAGCGATAACGCCACGCTCCTCGAACAGACGCTCCAACCGAACCCGGTCACGCATGGCATGCGCCTGAATCTACGCGTGATGGTCAAGGACCCGGCCAAGGTCGTGGAACTTCGCGCCGCCCTCGTCTCGGGTGGCAAAGCCGTGAGCGAGACGTGGAGCTACCAACTCCCGCCGTTCTCGGTCACCAAGCAATAAGTTGCACCTTGTATGTGCGTGCGTCGGCGCTTCGCCGCCGCACGCGGCACGGCGATCGGCTGGGCTGCTGGGGTGAAACGCAGCGGCGCCATGCTCGCGCCCATCGTGATTGGCGTACTGGTCGGCATGGCGTTGCCGTTGCCGTTGCCGTTGCCGTTGCCGTTGCCGTTGCAGCAAAACTTTATGGCGATCGCGATTCCCGCCGTCATTGCTGTCATGGCCGTGATCACGGTGTTGCTGATCGACCACAGGAAATCGGCGTCGGTGCAGCAGCGAGCCGCCACGCCATCGCATGCCACCGACGCACAACGCGCGAACGGCGCGGGAGAACCGGCATGATCACGCGCGTCAAGGCTCGCTCGGGTGCCAAAGTCTGACGTCATGGCATGGCAATACAGTCCTGCGTCGCCATGCGAAAATTCGCGCCGCAGCGGTCATGGGAATGACCGTTGCTTTCAGTGGCGCGACGCATTGGGCAGGGGCAGATCGTCACGGCCCGGCGCGTCACCGTCACATGAAAAAATCACTTAACCCGAGCGCCTCAGGCGCCGATATCCAGATATCCGTCCCAACGGACACGCTGGGGAAGACCAATATGCCGCGTATTGCTTTGCTGAGTGCTCTCGTGCTGACCGTCGCCACCGCTTCGGCCTTCGCTGCCTCCCCTGGCGACGCGAGCGTCGTCCAGCTCTCGACCCGACAAACCCTGGCCAGCACCGCCGTGTTTCGCGGCAGCCCTGTCGCCACACTCGGCACCGATGCGCTGCGCGACGCGCACGGCAGTTTTGGCGTAAACGTGGCAGCCGGCGCGCTCAACGCGCAGTCGAACCAGCTCGTGCTGGCCCGCGCGTCACGCGTCTCGGTCGATACGCTTCAGACGATTCGCAACACCGCGACGCTGACCGGTGCGCCCAGCGCGTCGCTCGGCGATCGGGCCCTGATGGGCGCTTCGGGCAATATTGGCGTGAACGTGGTGGCCGGTGTCGCCAATGCGCAGGTCAACGCACTGGCCATTCATTGAATGGCGCGGCGAGAACTTGTAGAGGGAAGGCGCATTGGCGAGCTGCGGTCCGTGGCGCGCCTCGCGTCGACACCCTGCTGACGCAGCACTCACACAGGCTTCAGACACGCCGGAGATGGCATCGCCTTGATGCGCGTTGATGTGCGGTGCCGCAACATGCCGCGTCACGACACGACACGACACTGCACTGCTACCCGATTGTGTCGTTCGCCCGGCCCACCGCGCCAAAGCGCCACGACAAGCGATGGGCTGCGGCAAGCAGCGCCTGCGCCGGTGCCGCGTCGAGTGCTGTCTCGAAGCTGCCCGCCGACCCCATGAGCGCGAGGACCAGTGTCACTTCCCCAGTGTGATCGAACACCGGGACAGCCACCGTATCGATGCCCGGCACAGGATTACTCAGCGCGGTATCGAACCGATGTTCGCGAATCGCCGTCAGCCGTGCGCGATAGTCGACCGGCGGCGTTTGCGTGCGTCCGTCCGCGCCGAGCCCTGCCATGCGCACCGATTCATGCACGAGCATGCCGTCGAGCACAGCCTCCGGCAGGAAGGCGGCGAACGTGCGGCCGATGGCGGTGTTGACCATTGAGAGCACCGTACCGATGCGCAAGCTCACGTGCTGCGGGCGCATCGCCTCTTCCAGTCGGACCACCGTGGGCCCGACCGGCCCCAGCACGGCCATCGCTGCGGAAAGCCCCGTGGCCCGCGCGAGCGCGAGAATCTCCGGTTCGGCCTCGGCCGTCGGCGAGAGTTGCTGCAACGCCATCAAACCGAGTTCGAGGCTCAGCGCCCCCGATTCGAAATTGCCGCTGGCATCGCGCGTCAGCAAACCCGCTCGTTGCAAACTCACCAGATGCGGATGCGCCTTCGCCGGTGCCATACCCGCGCCACGCGCCAGCGCATTGAGCGGCAGCGGACGCCCCGCCGCGACCAGCGCCTCGAGCAATGCCCCGGTGCTCTCAAGCGCCTGAATGCCACGCTGCGGCTTCGCAGCGGTGTTTGTGATGTCACCCGTCAGAGCGTCAGTGTCGGCCCGGCTTTGCGCTGCGCTCATACCCCCTCCTCGCCGTGATGCGTGCCCGTATCGACCTGCGCCGCAATGGCGCTTGCCGTCGCCCGCAATGCGTTCGCCACAGCGCCGTCCCATGCGACATCGAGCGCCGCCGTCGGCCCAATCGCGGTGAGCGTCAACCGCAGCCGGTCGCTCGCGTCGAACACCGGCGCGCACAGACTGCTCACGGACGGGCTCGGGGTGTTCACACTGCGCGCCATCCCGTGCGTGCGTGTTTCGTCGAGCGACTGGTCGAAACGTTCGCGCTGCGCGGGACCGGCGGGCATCTGTTCATGCCACGCCTGCGGCCACTGCGCCTGAGGCGTGAACGCACAGAATGCCCGACCGGTCGACGTCGTCGTGAGCGACATGACCGATCCGACATGAAGGTTCACATGCAGCGGAAACGCTGCGCGTTCGAAATGCACCACGAGCGGGCCCTGCGGCGCGCGCGTGCAGATCGCCACGCAAAAACCGGTCTCCCGCGCCAAGGTCACGACACGCGGTACGGCAGCGCGATACGCCGGATCGTTATCGAGATGCAGCAACGCGAGACGCAATGTCATCGGTCCCGGCGTGTAATCGCCCGACATCGGGTCGCGCTTGAGCAAGCCGAGTCGCGTGAGGCTGACCAGGTACGGATGCGCCTGCGCAGGCGGCAGCCCCGCAAGCGCAGCGAGATCACCCGGCGCCAGCGCACGACGTGCCTGCGCCAATGCCTGTAGCACGCGCGCGGCCACGTCCACACTTTGCACACCACGCGAGACGCGGCCAGGCTGGCCACTCGCGTCGGTCGTGCCGTCCATCGGAGTTCGGTTCATGCGATCGAGGAGCGCTGCTCCCAAAGGAAAATGGCCTAGATTCTATACAAGTCGACGATCGCCGCTAATCGCTTCACCACCACAGCCGGGAGGGGGTTAACCCTCAACAACAGCGGCATGCGATCGCCCACACCGCAACATTAGCAAATAACAATAACATTTGTCATTGACAAATATTCCAGGCATTTCGTAAGATGCCTTCATTCATCCCCGCATACGACATAAGAGAGAGACAAACATGGCCAAAGCCTTCGCATCGCAAGCCGACCTGGAAGCCAAGAAGGTCACGTTCACCCAATTGTCGGAAAACGCCTGGGCCTATACGGCGGAGGGCGATCCGAACTCCGGCGTCATCATTGGCGACGACGGCGTGATGATCGTCGACACGACGGCCACGCCTGCCATGGCGCAGGATCTCATCGCGAAGATCCGCACGATCACCGACAAGCCGATCAAGTACGTGGTGCTCTCGCACTACCATGCCGTTCGCGTGCTCGGCGCGTCGGCGTACTTCGCCGAAGGCGCGCAGCAGATCATCGCGAGCCGTGGCACTTACGAGATGATCGTCGAACGCGGCGAGGCCGACATGAAGTCGGAGATCGAGCGCTTTCCGCGCTTGTTCGCGGGCGTCGAGACGGTGCCAGGCCTCACGTGGCCGACGCTCGTCTTCGAGAAGGAAATCACGCTCTTTCTCGGCAAGCTCGAAGTGAAGATCGCGCACCTCGGTTCAGGTCACACCAAGGGCGACACGGTGGTGTGGCTGCCGTCGCAAAAGGTGCTCTTCTCGGGCGATCTCGTCGAATACGACGCCGCTTGCTACACCGGTGACGCGCAGCTCGCAGAATGGCCCGCCACGCTCGATGCGCTGGCCGCGCTCGGCGCCGAGAAGCTGGTGCCGGGCCGCGGCCCGGCGCTGACCACCCCCAGCGACGTCGCCAAGGGCCTCGCCTACACGAAGGATTTTGTGACCACGCTGTTCGAAGCGGGCAAGCAGGCCGTCGAACAGAAGCTCGACCTCAAGGGTGCGATGGCGCTCGTGCGCCGTCAGATGGATCCGAAGTTCGGCCAGGTGTTCATCTACGAACACTGCCTGCCGTTCGACGTGACCCGCGCGTTCGACGAAGCGAGCGGCATCACGCACCCACGCATCTGGACGGCACAGCGCGACAAGGAAATGTGGGCCGCCCTGCAGGACTGAGGTCGATCTCGGCGCGACGCTAGACACGCGCGCCAACGGTCAAAGGTCAAAGGCCAAAGGTCAAAGCAAAAAAACGGAACCCGCCGACGCGTGTGCGCCGGTGCGGTGCCGACGATGGAGACATTGCATGAGCAGCATCGATTACCAGCGTCTGACATTCGATTACCAGCCGTGCGCGGAGCAGTCCGGCCAGGCCGCGCGTGCAACGCACCCGGTCATCGTGGTCGGCGCAGGTCCGGTGGGACTGGCGAGCGCGATCGACCTCGCGCAGCAGGGCGTGCCCGTGATCGTTCTCGACGACGACCGCACGCTCTCGACCGGCTCGCGCGCCATCTGCTTTGCCAAGCGCACGCTCGATATCTTCGACCGTCTCGGCTGCGGCGAGCGCATGGTGCAAAAGGGCGTTTGCTGGAACGTCGGCCGCGTGTTCCTGCGCGATCAGGAAGTCTACAACTTCGACCTCCTGCCCGAGGCGGGGCACCATCGTCCGGCCTTCATCAACCTCCAGCAGTATTACGTCGAAGGCTATCTGTTCGAACGCGCGCGCGAGCTGCCCAACATCGAAATCCGTTGGCAAAACAAGGTCGTCGGCCTCACCCAGCAGGGCACACCGGGTGCGCCCGATGCGAGTGTCACGCTCACGGTCGAGACGCCCGACGGCGAATACCAGACGAGCGCACGTTACGTCGTGGCTGCCGACGGTTCGCGCAGTCCCGTGCGCAAGTTGATCGGTGTCGACAGCCACGGACGCACGTTCAAGGACCGCTTCCTGATCGCCGACGTCAAGATGACGGCCGACTTCCCGACCGAGCGCTGGTTCTGGTTCGATCCGCCGTTCCATCCGAATCAGTCCGTGTTGCTGCATCGTCAGCCGGACGACGTGTGGCGCATCGATTTCCAATTGGGATGGGACGCCGACCCGGCCCTGGAGAAAACGCCCGAGCGCGTCATCCCGCGCGTGCAAGCCCTGCTCGGCCCAGACGCCAAGTTCACGCTGGAGTGGGTCAGCGTCTACACCTTCGCTTGCCTGCGCATGGACGACTTCCGTCACGGCCAGGTGTTGTTCGCCGGGGACGCCGCACACGGGGTGTCGCCGTTCGGCGCGCGCGGTGCGAACAGCGGCGTGCAGGATGCCGAGAACCTCGCGTGGAAACTCGCGATGGTGCTCGCCGGCCATGCGCCCGATACGCTGCTCGATACCTACGCCCGCGAGCGCGAATTCGCCGCCGACGAGAATATCCGCAACTCCACGCGCTCGACCGATTTCATCACGCCCAAGAGCCCGGTCTCGCGGGTCTTCCGCGACGCCGTGCTGACGCTCGCCCGCGATCACGCATTTGCGCGCCAGTTGGTCAACAGCGGACGTCTGTCCGTGCCCGCCGTACTGCATGACTCGACACTCAACACCGCCGAGCGCGACGCGTTCGCCGGGGGCATGGTGCCGGGGGCCGCCTGCGTCGATGCACCGCTCGCGCGGCAAGGGCAGCAGGGCTGGCTACTGCCGCGCCTGGGCGGGCGCTTCGTTGCTCTCGTGTTCGGTGCGCCGGGGTCGCTCGATGCAGCGTCGCTCGCGGCCCTCGATGCCCTCGCAAACGATAGCGTGCCGGTCGTGCCGGTGTTCGTCACGCCGGATGCCGAAGCCGCGCAGGAGTCGAACGACAGGCACAGCGTCTGGCACGACGTGCAAGGGCTGGCCGCGCAACGTTACGACGCCGCACCGGGGACGGTGTATCTGGTTCGTCCCGATCAGCACGTCTGCGCGCGCTGGCGTACGTTCGACGCCGCGGCCATTGCCGCTGCCCGCGAACGTGCGCTCGGCCGCAGGGCGCCGGATGTCGCGCCGATGCAGTGCGCGGCCTGACACGCCCATGTCCGCCGCATCGGCCGACGTTCGGTTCCCCCCGTTCCCGCAGGAAGGAGACACTTCATGGCACTCGATACACAACCACATCTAACGCGTCCGGACGACTTCTACGAAGCCTTGATCGACATGCACCGAGATCTCGACGAGACCCAAAGCCAGGCCGCCAACGCGCAACTGATCCTGCTGCTCGCCAACCAGATCGGCGACCACGACACACTGCTCTCGGCGATTCGCCTGGCCCGCGCCGGCGCACTGGGTGACGCGGCGCGCTGATCGCCTGGCACGCGCGAGCCGCCTTCAATGCAAACGGGGCGCCCGATGACCGGGCGCCCCGCGTTGTCTCTCGGATGCCGAAGCCGTCATCGCACACTGACGTCAGACCACTACCATTTGTGAAATCTTCTGCGCCGCCTCTAGAAGCGGCGCAAGAAACTTGGCTTGCATGTGCGCCGCCGGCGTTCGGTTGGCCTGACCGCTGACGTTCATTGCCGCAATCACCTGCCCCGCACGGTTGCGGATGGGCGCGGCAATCGAAATCATCCCCTCCTCCAACTCCTGATCGACCAGCGCCCACCCCTGGGCACGCACGTCGAGAATTCGCTGACGCAGTGCATCGATATCCGTCACCGTACGGCGTGTGTGTTGACGAATGTCGGCGCGACGCAGGGCGGCGTCGAGTTCGTCGTCGGGCAACGCCGAGAGCATGACGCGCCCCATCGACGTGCACCACGCCGGCAGACGGCTGCCGATCGACAGGTTGATCGACATCACCTTGCGCACAGGCACACGCAGGACATAGACGATGTCGTCGCCATCGAGCACGGAGGCGGAACTGCTCTCGTGCACCTGCTCCACGAGCGCCTCCATGAACGGCTCGGCAAGGTTCCACAGCGGCATCGACGTCAGATACGAAAAGCCGAGGTCGAGAATACGCGGCGTGAGCCGGAACAGGCGCCCCTCGCTTCGCACATAACCGAGCGCCTCGAGCGTGAGCAGAATGCGGCGCGCGCCGGCACGGGTCAGGCCCGACGCCTGCGCGACTTCCGAAAGGGTCTGTGCGGGGCGCGCCGCGTTGAACGCCTTGACCACCGCCAACCCGCGCGCAAACGACTGCACGTAGGAGTCACCCGGTTTCTTGTCGGTCGGTTCGGTAGCGTCGTTCGTCACGAGGGTCATGTAAGGAGGTATGGGCGAAATGCGCGTGAACGGCAAGCGTAATGGATTTGCGTCGCCTGTTCCACCTTGCGACACACGCCATCGCGCGGCATCCGTCGCGACGGCTTCATCCGCCGCCCCGGCCGAGCCCCGCTTGACGGCCGACAAAGGAACGCTTACGCTGTTCTTATAGCGAATATTTGTTCGCTATAAGAACATTATGCACCAGACGATGCCGCCCGACAAGACGCCATCGCCGGGGGACACCCAACAGGGGGCAAGGGGCGTGAGCCCGCCAGCCCGATGGAACTGCCCAGGAGGCACGTGTGATCAACAAGATTTACGAGTCGCTCGCCAGCGCGGTCGCCGATGTTCACGATGGCGCGACGATCATGATTGGCGGCTTCGGCAACGCCGGGATGCCCTCGGCGCTCATCGACGCCCTGATCGATCAGGGCGCGCGCGAACTGACCATCGTCAACAACAACGCCGGCAACGGCGAGACTGGCCTGGCCGCGCTGCTCAAAGCGGGCCGCGTACGCAAGATCATCTGCTCGTTCCCGCGACAGACAGACTCGCAGGTGTTCGACGCGCTGTATCGCGCGGGCAAGATCGAGTTGGAACTGGTGCCGCAGGGCAATCTTGCCGAGCGCATTCGAGCGGCCGGCGCCGGCATTGGCGGCTTTTTCACGCCGACCGGCTACGGCACGCTGCTCGCAGAGGGCAAGGAAACGCGCGTGATCGACGGCAATCCGTATGTGTTCGAATTGCCGATCCATGCCGACTTCGCGCTCATCAAAGCGCTCAAGGGCGACCGCTGGGGCAACCTCGTGTATCGCAAGACCGCTCGCAATTTCGGCCCGATCATGGCCACGGCGGCGAAGTGCGCCATCGTTCAGGTGGCCGAAGTCGTGGAACTGGGCGAGCTCGATCCGGAAGCCGTGGTCACACCCGGCATCTTCGTTCAACGCATCGTGGCGGTGTCTGGCGCCGCACGCGCCTGATCCCCCCTGATTTCGGAGCACGACATGAACCGACTGACCCGCGACCAGATGGCCGCCCGCGTCGCCCAGGACATTCCCGACGGCGCTTATGTGAACCTCGGCATCGGCCTGCCGACGGCCGTCGCCAATCATCTGCCCGCCGAGCGGGAAATCATTCTCCAGAGCGAGAACGGCGTGATCGGCATGGGGCCGGCCCCGGCCAAGGGGGAAGAGGATGAAGACCTCATCAATGCCGGCAAGCAACCCGTCACGCTCAAGCCGGGCGGCGCCTACTTTCACCACGCCGATTCGTTCGCGATGATGCGCGGCGGCCACCTGGATTTTTGCGTGCTCGGCGCATTCCAGGTCTCGACGTCCGGCGACCTTGCCAACTGGCACACCGGCGCCCCCGATGCGATTCCGGCCGTGGGTGGCGCGATGGACCTCGCCAGCGGCGCCAAGCAGGTGTTCGTGATGATGGAGCACCAGACCAAGCAGGGCGAGAGCAAGATCGTCGAGCGGTGCACGTATCCGCTCACCGGCGTGGGTTGCGTGACGCGCATCTACACCGATCTGGCCGTGATCGACGTGACGCCCGAGGGCCTGCGCGTGGTCGACATGGTCGACGGCCTCTCGCTCGACGAGTTGCAACGCCTGACCGGCGTGGCGCTGCTGCCCTCGCCGGGCATTGGCTGACACCCTGCAGAAACACCGTCGCCGGCGCATCCTCCGATGAGCCCGGCGATGTCCCATTCGCGAGATTCGATCTACGCGCTTACATCCGGTGAGGTAGACAAAAATGAGTGAAGTCTTTATCTGCGACGCGATTCGCACCCCGATCGGCCGCTACGGCGGCGCGCTGTCCTGCGTGCGTGCCGATGACCTCGGTGCCATCCCGCTCAAGGTGTTGATGGCACGCAACAGCGGCGTCGACTGGACGCAGGTCGACGACGTGATCTTCGGCTGCGCCAATCAGGCCGGGGAAGACAACCGCAACGTAGCGCGCATGTCGTCGCTGCTGGCCGGTCTGCCGCAGGACGTGCCGGGCGCCACCCTCAACCGCCTGTGCGGCTCGGGCATGGACGCCATCGGCACCGCAGCGCGCGCCATCAAGGCAGGCGAAGCCGGTCTGATGATCGCCGGTGGTGTCGAGAGCATGAGCCGTGCGCCGTTCGTGATGGGCAAGGCAGCGAGCGCCTTTTCGCGTCAGGCCGAGATTTTCGACACGACGATTGGCTGGCGCTTCGTCAACCCGTTGATGAAAGCGCAGTACGGTGTGGATTCGATGCCCGAGACCGGCGAGAACGTCGCGACCGAGTTCGGCATCAGCCGAGAGGATCAGGATCGCTTTGCGGTGCGCTCGCAGGAAAAGGCCGCGCGCGCTCAGGCGAACGGCACGCTGGCCGAAGAAATCACGCCGGTGTCCATCGCCCAGAAGAAGGGCGAAGCGATCATCGTGGATCGCGACGAACATCCGCGCGCTACGAGCATGGAAGCGCTTGCCAGACTGAAGGGCGTGGTACGCCCGGATGGCACCGTGACCGCCGGTAACGCTTCTGGCGTCAACGACGGCGCCTGCGCGCTGCTGTTGGCAGACGAGGCGAGTGCGGTGCGCTTTGGCCTGACGCCGCGCGCCCGGATTCTGGGCATGGCGACGGCAGGGGTGGCACCGCGCATCATGGGCATCGGTCCGGCTCCCGCAACGAAAAAACTGCTCGCGCGGCTCGGGATGTCGCTCGATCAGTTCGACGTCATCGAACTCAACGAAGCGTTTGCGAGCCAGGGCCTGGCCGTGCTGCGTCAGCTCGGCGTGGCCGACGACGACCTGCGCGTCAATCCGAACGGTGGCGCCATTGCGCTGGGCCATCCGCTCGGCATGAGCGGCGCACGTCTGGTCACGACGGCGATGTATCAACTCAAGCGTTCCGGTGGTCGCTTTGCGCTGTGTACGATGTGCATTGGGGTCGGCCAAGGCATCGCTATCGCCATCGAAGCGGTGTAATCCGAAGACTCCACCGATGGTGCCGGGCCGGGGCGTGCGTGCGGAACTGGGTAAGCTCCGCCACGCCGCACCGGGGTCCCGCGGGCACGATCAGTGCCGCGCGGGACGCGTCTGCCCCATGTCTCCTGCTGTCCTTCTGTCCTTCTGTCCTTCTGTCCTTCTGTCCTTCTGTCCTTCCGTCCTTCCTCGGGTTCCGACGAATTCGCGCCAACCGTTCAGACGGCCTTGGCGACGTCGCGCATCACAGCGTCGAAGAACGTCGCCTGCGCTTCCGAATCGCTGCGGGCATAAGCGCGGTTGATGCCGCTGATGACCGCACGAATCGACGCCGTCGTCAGATTCGCATCGATGCCCACGCCAAACGCACTGCCCACGATGGTCTCGCCCGCCATTTCCGCGATGGCAATGGCTCGGGCATCGGCGCCTTGCGTGAGCGCACGCTCCTCGTAGTGCTGCACGCGCACCGGCGTACGCATGGCGTGCATCAGGGCATCAAGCGGGCCGTTGCCGGTGCCCGAGACGGTCGTGCGCTGAGCGTGAATGTCGACGGTGACCGCGATGTGTTGACGGCCGTCTCGTTCCGAGAGCGTGTGCGCAACGTACGCGACCGGGTCGTGAGACGCGACATATTCCTTCTGGAACAGTTGCCAGATCTGCGAGGCGGTGACTTCGGCCCCCGTCTCGTCGGTGTAGCGCTGTACGGCCGAACTGAAATCGACCTGCAGGCGACGCGGCATTTGCACGCCATACGCCTGTTCGAGCAGATAGGCGATACCGCCCTTGCCCGACTGGCTGTTCACGCGAATGATCGAGTCGTACGTGCGACCGAGGTCGCTCGGATCGATCGGCAGGTACGGCACTTCCCAGCGCGCGTCCGCCTTTTGCACCGCCAGGCCCTTCTTGATGGCGTCCTGATGCGAGCCCGAGAACGCGGTGAAAACCAGATCGCCGACATAGGGATGACGCGGATGCACAGGCAACTGCGTGCACTCCTCCGACGCGCGGGCGATGTCGTTGATGTTCGAGAAGTCGAGGCCCGGATCGACGCCCTGCGTGTACAGATTCAACGCAAGGGTGACGAGATCGACGTTGCCGGTGCGCTCGCCGTTGCCGAAAAGGCAGCCCTCGACGCGATCGGCGCCGGCCATCACGGCCAGCTCGGCGGCAGCCACGGCTGTGCCGCGATCATTGTGCGGGTGCACGGAGAGGATCAGCGAATCGCGACGCGCCAGATTGCGGTGCATCCATTCGATCTGGTCGGCGTAATAGTTCGGCGTGCCGATTTCCACCGTGGCCGGCAAGTTGACGATGCACTTGCGCTCCGGCGTCGGTTGCCATACGTCGAATACGGCATCGCAGACGTCTTTCGCGAAGTCGAGTTCGGTGCCGGTAAACGTCTCGGGGCTGTATTGCAGCGTCCATTGCGTTTCGGGGGCGGCATCGGCACAGCGCTTGATCGTCTTGGCGGCAGACACGGCGAGTGCCTTCACGCCCGGCTGATCGAGGTTGAAAACGATGCGGCGGAATTCAGGGGCGGTAGCGTTGTAGAGATGAACGATGGCGCGCGGCGCGCCCTTGAGTGCCGCGAAGGTCCGCTCGATGAGGTCGTCGCGGGCTTGGGTGAGCACTTCGATGGTGACGTCGTCGGGGATGTGGCCGCCTTCGATCAATTCGCGCACGAAGTTGAAATCGGTGTCGGAGGCCGACGGGAACGCCACTTCGATTTCCTTGAAGCCGATGGCGACGAGCGTCTTGAACATGCGCATCTTGCGCTGGGCGTCCATCGGCTCGAACAGGGCCTGGTTGCCGTCACGCAGATCGGTGCTCATCCAGATCGGTGCGCGCGTGATGGTGCGGGTCGGCCACTGTCGGTCAGGAATATTGACCGGCGTGAACGGGCGGTACTTCGTGGCAGGGTTCTTCAGCATGGCGTTGTCTCGATGGTCGGCAAAAGTGTCAACCGGACGACGCATGAACGCAGAAAAGCTACGACCGCCGGTTGGGGGAACCGGGGCTAAGGTCGGCGTAACTGGGGAAAATCAGCGGTGCTTCAGTGAAGTCTTCAGACGATGCACGCGCGCAGCAACGGACCAAGCCCGGTGGAGCGGGCTAGTAGTCGTAGCGAGAGGGAGAATTGCGCGGTGATCATGGAACACATGAAATCACAGATGTTCCGATGCTGTCAACCCGGGTGCGGCACCTCGCAAGATTTCCCTCGTAGGTGTCGACGCTTGGCCGTCGGCCTGCGAGCGGCGCATCGGACCATCCGTCAGGCCGTGAGCGGCACCGCCGAGGTGCATTTGATCTCGTCGAGGCAAACGCTCGACTTGACAGCGCTGACGCCGGGGATACGCATCAAGGTGTCGAGCAGAAAGTCGGACAGCGCCTTCAGGTCGCGCGCAACGACCTTGAGCACGTAGTCGATATCGCCCGTCACGGAGAAACACTCCTGAATTTGCGCCAGCTCCGCGACCAGGCCCTTGAAGTTCGACAGGTCGCGGATATGACCGCGCTCCATCGTCACATGAACGAAGGCGACCACGCTGAAGCCGAGCCGCTGCGCGTCGAGACGGGTGTCGTAGCCCTTGATCACCCCCATCTCCTCGAGCCGCCGGTGACGCCGGAGTGTCTGCGCGGGCGACAGCTTGATCGCCTCGGCCAGTTCCAAATTCGAAATTCGCCCGTTCGACTGCAAAACCCCCAGCAGCCGCACGTCGATTCGATCGATCTCGATGTTATGCACTTTTATCTCCCACGATGCACAGATTACGAAATATTAATGCATAAACTAGGGTTTCCCCAGCGCAGTTACGAAATCCTATTTTGCTGCAGCCAACATACACTTAGCGCGGTAAATGGTCGCAAATGCACGCAATGGCGTCGCTATTTCAAAGGCGCCGGCAGATGAAACGTACACGACATCCCATCCCGTTCGGACGGTCGACAAAGCACAATTTTGTTGCATCTTCGAAAGCGGCCGGCGTTTCGACGAACGACGGCATGCAGGCGGTGCACGCGTCCAAAGCATCTGCGACCTCCACCTCCGTTACCCCACCAATCACCTCACCCAGCCGAGACCCCCATGGCCGACCTGTTTGACAACCCAATGCAGTTGATGGGATTCGAATTCGTGGAATTCGCCTCGCCCACCCCGAACGTCCTCGAACCCATTTTCGAACAGATGGGCTTCACGCTCGTGGCCCGACACCGTTCGAAGGATGTGGTGCTGTACCGTCAGGGAGGCATCAACTTCATCGTCAATCGCGAGCCGAACAGCGAAGCGGCTTACTTTGCTGCGGAACACGGCCCGAGCGCCTGCGGCATGGCATTCCGCGTGAAGGACGCCCACAAGGCCTACGCCCGTGCGCTGGCACTTGGCGCCCAGCCGGTCGAGATCGAGACCGGCCCGATGGAGTTGCGTCTGCCCGCGATCAAGGGCATCGGCGGCGCGCCGCTGTACCTCATCGACCGCTTCGAGGAAGGCAAGTCGATCTATGACATCGATTTCGAATTCATCGAGGGCGTCGAGCGTCATCCGGTGGGCCATGGCCTGCGCCTGATCGATCACCTGACGCACAACGTCTATCGCGGCCGCATGGCTTACTGGGCCAATTTCTACGAGAAGCTGTTCAACTTCCGTGAAATCCGCTACTTCGACATCTCGGGCGAGTACACGGGCCTGACGTCCAAGGCCATGACGGCGCCCGATGGTAAAATCCGCATTCCCCTGAATGAAGAATCCGCCAAGGGCAGCGGCCAGATCGAGGAATTCCTGATGGCCTTCAACGGCGAAGGCATTCAGCACATTGCGTTCCTCACCGACAACCTGATCCAGGTGATCGACAACCTGCAAATGGCCGGTGTCGACCTCATGACCGCCCCGAACGACTTCTACTACGATGCGCTCGAGACCCGTCTGCCGGGTCACGGCCAGCCGATCGGCGAGTTGAAGTCGCGCGGCATTCTGCTCGACGGCACGACCGAAGGCGGCAAGCCTCGCCTGCTGCTGCAGATCTTCTCGAAGACCCTGCTCGGCCCGGTGTTCTTCGAGTTCATTCAGCGCGAGGGCGACGACGGCTTCGGCGAGGGCAACTTCAAGGCGCTGTTCGAATCGCTCGAGCGCGACCAGATCGAGCGGGGCACGCTCAAGGTCTGAGTCCAGGGGAGACACGATCATCGGCTCGCGCAGATGATTCCAAAGGATCACGGCGACGGCGTCACAAGCGCCGCGCCGCGGCGGCTCAACGGTTCCGGTTCGTTCGCGCAGCACGAAACAGAGAAGCGCGCCGCATGGCAATGAAGGTAGGGTAAGAGGAACAGACATGTCCGCCAACGCAGCACAAGAAGGCTCGCTCCATCGCGGCCTGAAGAATCGTCACATTCAATTGATCGCGCTGGGCGGCGCGATCGGCACTGGCCTCTTTCTGGGCATCGCACAGACCATCAAAACCGCTGGCCCGTCAGTTCTGCTGGGCTACGCCATTGCGGGCGCCATCGCATTTTTCATCATGCGCCAACTCGGTGAAATGGTCGTGGACGAGCCCGTCGCGGGCTCGTTCAGCTACTTCGCCAACAAGTATTGCGGCCAGTTCGCGGGCTTTGTGTCCGGCTGGAACTACTGGGTGCTTTACGTGCTCGTCTCGATGGCCGAACTCTCGGCCGTGGGCATCTATGTCCAATACTGGTGGCCGGCCATTCCCACGTGGGTCTCGGCACTGGTGTGCTTCGGCATCATCAATGCCATCAACCTCTCGAGCGTGAAGTCGTACGGCGAGATGGAGTTCTGGTTCGCCATCATCAAGGTCGCCGCGATCGTCGGCATGATCGGGTTCGGCGGTTACCTGCTGTTCTCCGGCAACGCGGGCCCCGATGCCAGCGTGACCAATCTGTGGCGACACGGCGGCTTCTTCCCGAACGGCGTGTCGGGTCTCGTCATGGCGATGGCCGTCATCATGTTCTCCTTCGGGGGACTGGAACTGGTCGGCATCACGGCGGCGGAAGCCGACAACCCCTCGCGCAGCATCCCGCGCGCCACCAATCAGGTCATCTACCGCATTCTGATTTTTTACGTGGGTGCGCTCGGCGTGCTGCTCTCGCTGTACCCGTGGGAGAAGGTCGTGACCGGCGGCAGCCCGTTCGTGCTGATCTTCCATGAATTGAACAGCAACTTCGTCGCCAACATTCTCAATGCGGTGGTGCTCACCGCCGCACTGTCCGTGTACAACAGTTGCGTGTACTGCAATAGCCGCATGCTCTACGGCCTGGCGGGTCAGGGCAACGCCCCGCGCGCCCTGCTCAAGGTCAACAAACGCGGCATTCCGCTCTTGGCGCTCGGCGTTTCGGCGGCAGCAACCGCCGTGTGCGTGGTGATCAACTACTTCATGCCGGGTAAGGCGTTCGAACTGCTGATGGGGCTGGTCGTGTCGGCGCTCATCATCAACTGGGCGATGATCAGCGTGATCCATCTGGCCTTCCGCCGTGCCAAGGCGCGCGCAGGCGAGACAACGCTGTTCAAGAGCCTGGGCTACCCGCTCACGAACTACCTGTGCCTGGTGTTCCTCGGCGGCATTCTGGTGGTCATGTATCTGATCCCGGATCTGCGCATCTCGGTGTACCTGATCCCGGTGTGGCTGGTCGTCCTGGGCGTCGGCTATCGCCTGCGGCAGAAAAACCGGCCTGCCCCGGTTCAGGCCGGTGTCACGCGCTAAGCGCACCGGCACGTGCCGACCGGCGGCGCCCGTCGCCGGTCGCGGAACATCGACACATTCCCTCGGGCGCCAAGCGCCCCGGGGGCATTTCCGGCCATACCGCACTAGCGGTATCATCAATCGTTTAGCGCCGCCGGGGGGCTGAACCGTCCCGGCGTCCCCGAGCCCGCATTACCGACTTTCATTCGTTTTTCCAGGAATTGCCATGTTCGAACACATCGATGCCTATCCCGGTGACCCGATTCTCTCGCTCAACGAGAATTTCGCGAAGGATCCGCGTACCGACAAGGTCAACCTGAGCATTGGCATCTATTACGACGACGATGGCCGCCTGCCGGTCATGCAGGCCGTGCGCGAAGCCGAAGCGCTGCTGCTTGCCGAAGTCGGTCCGAAGCCTTACCTGCCGATGGCGGGCCTGGCCAGCTACCGCGACGCCGTGCAGGCGCTCGTTTTCGGCGACGACTCGCCGGCCCGCACCGATGGCCGTATTGCCACGGTGCAAACGCTCGGCGGTTCGGGCGCACTCAAGGTCGGCGCCGACTTCATCAAGCGCTACTTCCCCGACGCGCAGGTGTGGGTGAGCGATCCCACGTGGGACAACCATCGTTTCATCTTCGAGCGCGCCGGCTTCACCGTGAATACGTATCCGTATTACGACGAAGCCACTGGCGGATTGCGGTTCGAAGCAATGATCGACGCCATCGACAAGCTGCCGGCCCGCAGTGTGGTGCTGCTGCATGCATGCTGTCACAACCCGACGGGCGTCGATCTGAGCGACGCGCAGTGGGTGCAGTTGATCGACGTGCTCAAGAAGCGTGAGCTGCTGCCCTTTGTCGACATGGCGTATCAGGGCTTCGGCTCGGGGCTCGACGCCGACGCGTTCGTGATCCGCGAGCTGGCGCGCCAGGGCGTGCCAGCCTTTGTGGCCAATTCGTTCTCGAAGAACTTTTCGCTGTACGGCGAACGTTGCGGTGGCCTGTCGGTCATCTGCGCTTCGGCGGAAGCGGCCGATCGGGTGCTCGGTCAGTTGACGAGCGCGGTGCGTTCGAACTACAGCAACCCGCCGACGCACGGCGCGAAGATCGTTGCCAAGGTGCTGAGCACGCCGGCGCTGCGCAAGTCGTGGGAAGCGGAACTCGCCGCCATGTGCCAACGCATTACGCGCATGCGGGGTGCGATTCACGACGGCCTGCGCGGCCATGTGCCCGAGCGCATGCTCTCGCGTTACCTGGAGCAGCGCGGCATGTTCACGTACACGGGGTTGTCGGCGGCGCAAGTCGATGTGCTGCGCGAGCAGCATGGCGTCTATCTGATCCGCTCGGGCCGCATGTGCGTGGCAGGCCTGAACGAAAAGAACGTTGCGGTGGTGGCCGATAGCATCGCCAAGGTGTTGAGCAACGCCTGAGCCTCGCTCGACCGTCGGAAACGCAAAGCAAAAGGGACGGCCCGCGCCGTCCTTTTTGCATATCGGAAAGCCGCTATTTGCGCGATGCGCCTGGTGTTGACGCGAGGTACCGCCACGCCAGCCCTTCGGCATTGCGCACCACGATGCCTGCCGAGCCTTCGGGAAAATGAGCCGGGAACACCGTGGTCCCTGCTTCAAGGGCCAGATTGAGCAGCCTGCGGCGCGACACGCTGGCCTGGACCGGATCCAGACAGAATCCCGAACTCCAGTCGGGACGATAGACCTGCACCGGGCTATGCATGACGTCGCCGGAAAACAATGCGACCTCTCCCTGCGACGCGATTGAAATGGCCATGTGTCCCACGCTATGACCTAGTGTCGGCAGGAAGCGAATGCCGTCCAGTACCTGTTCGCCGTCGTCGGACACCTCGTGCACAATGCCCGCGTCGAGCAGAGGCAACACGCTGTCGTCGAACACCATTCGCCGTGCGGCGCCTGACGCGGTGTCGAAGAATTCGCGCTCGCTCTTGGCGAAGACGTACGTGGCGTTGGGAAAAACCGGCACCCAGCGTCCATGCTCGCGCATGGTGTTCCAGCCAACGTGATCGACATGGAGGTGCGTGTTGAACACGTAATCGACCCGGTGGCGATCGAACCCCGCGGCACTCAAGCGTTCCAGCACTGGATTGGACAAGCGGTCAAACAACGTGCTGAATGCGCGCGCCTTGCCATTGCCAATGCCCGTGTCGACGACGATCGTCAAACCGTCGATCTCGACGACCCACAAATGCGTTTGCAATGCGACGACCCCACTCGATAGATCGAGCGAGTCCCGCGAGAGCCGTGCAGCGAGGTCTGTCCCGGCCTCGGCGTCCCAATCCGGAAACAGGCGCGGCGCGGGCAACCCGAACGAGGTCTCGAATATGCCAGCGATCCGGGCGGCTCCCACATGAAAGACAGACGCGGGCGACGTCATTTTCGAACCCTCAAAGTGTTAGATGGCGTAGGCCGTGGCAGGCCACATCACGCGTACACCGATGCCGTAGACATCGCGGCACGACGCGTGGCGAGGGCATAGCAAAGGAAGCTCATGATCGCGGCGACGGTCCCGACCCACGCGAGGGCCGTGCCCAGACTGCTTGCCGTTTTTCCAAGGTGCTCGTTGAGCGCGCCGACCGCAAACGGTCCGATGCTGCCACTGATCGCATTCGTCATGAAGACCAGCAACGCGATGGCTCGACCACGCATTCGATTCGGCAGCGCGATCTGAAGCGGTACGGGCGCGAGCGCCATCGCGATACTTGCGGCAAACGCACACCCGCCGTACAGCACCACGGCCGCCAGACTCTGCCCCATCAACGGCATCGCGAACGCGGCCGCAATCAGGATCGCCGCGCCGCCGGTGGATAGCCCCAATACCCGACGCAATGCGTTGCTATCGGTTGCACGCGCCGCCAACAGGCCCGCACACACCACCCCCAACACGCCACCGAGCATGAACGCCGGTGCAGCAAGTTCGCCGACCGTGCGCGCGTCAAGCTGGAATTTGCGCATGAGCAGCGCGGGAAACCAGGCACTCTGGGCGTAGAACAGCGTAATCAGCGCCACGTACGCAGCGAAGTACGGCAGACAAAAGCGGTTTCTCACGAAAAGTTCGCGCATGACCTCCCGCATCGAAGGGATGTCGTCTTCGCCTGCCGCGCTGTCGCCCCCCAGGCCACGGCGCTTCGGCTCACGTACCGTAAAAAACACCAGGACACTGAGGATAAAGCCCGGCAGACCGACGGCTACGAAAACCGACTGCCACGGCGCAAGCCCATAAGTGGCAAGCCAGGCGCTGGCGACGTGATCGCTGCTCAGGGCGAACAGAAAGCCGCCTCCGAACAATGCCAGCCCTCCGCCGACATAGGGTCCCAGCATGAAGACACTGCTGGCGCGGGTGACCTTTCTGGGCGCGAACAGATCACTGAAGATCGACAGCACGGCGGGGCTGAGCGCCGCTTCCGCCACTGCCGTGCCGGCACGCGCGAGCAACAGTTCTGTGAAGTTGGTCGCAAAGCCGCACAGCACCGTCGACGCGCCCCAGATTGCCACACACACCGCGATCAGCTTCACACGATTGGCGCGGTCGACCCAGCGCGCCACAAAGACCCCCGCAGTTGCGTAGCACATGGTGAACGATAGGCCTTGCATCAGACCAATCTGCACATCGGTGAGCGAAAGCGATTCCTTGATCGGCTGAACGAGAATGCTCACGACCTGACGGTCGAGATAGGAAAACGCAAAGCAAACGAAGAACAGCAGCACCACATAGCCGTGATAGCCGGCGTGATCGCGGTGCGCATCTGCCGCGGTGGCAGCGATGGGGGGGTGAGCGCTCATGAGAAAGTCCTGTTTGACATCCAACATATCGAAAGGGCTGAAGCGGGGACGCACGCGTTGCGCATCATTCCCAGCGACTGTCGCTGGCGAGCAGGGCGATGCAATCGCCTGGCTCCACACGGGCGAACGTGCGCATGCACATCACCTTGCCGTCGCTGCGAAATGCGATGTCGCGGGGGGCTTCCCACGGGGCGTGCGGATCGAACAGGCGCCCGGCCAGTTGCCCCGCGCAAACGTCGTCGCCCAATCGGAACGCGGGCTCGAACACGCCTGCGCTCGGCGCGTAGACGTAATGCTTCGGGCCATGCACCGCCATGACACGCGTATCGCGCGACGGCGCCTGGACTTCCTCCGACGTGACGCCCAGCGCACGCAACACCCGCCGCAAACCGTCTTCGACGATGGCCAGGTTCGCCGCGTCGCACCCCGCACCGCCGCCGAACTCACCGCAAAGAAACAGCTTGTCGTGGCGTTGCGCCGCTGCGCCGAAGGTGCGATCTTCGCCGAGCAAATCCATGACCATCGTGTAAGGAGCGCCGAAGGCCCGGACCAATTGCAGATAGTGCGCTCGGCGAGCCGTATCGACGGGGGGCGCAGCAAGCAACGTCGGCGCGTGGTCGAACGACGCCCCGCCTGCGTGCAGGTCGATCACGACATCTGCGCGAGGCAGCAGCTCGCTTTCCACGTAGTGCGCGATCATCTCGGTCGGCGACCCGTTGCGAGCGCCGGGGAACACGCGATTCAGATTGCCCTTGTCGATGGGTGAGGTTCGCGTACCACGTGCGAATGCCGGAAAATTCAGTCCGGGAATCACGATCAACCTACCGCGAATCGACAGCGTGGGCAGGCGCTGCAGCAGCTTCATCAGGGCGACGGGACCTTCATACTCGTCGCCGTGATTGCCGCCTGTGAGCAGCACCGTCGGTCCGGTGCCCGCGCCCGCGTTCAGAACAGCCACCGGGATCGGGACATGTCCATAAGCGGATCGGTCGTGAGAATAAGGTAAGCGCAGCGTACCGGTCTGAAGACCGGGGCGCTCGTAATCGATATCGGAAGCAATCAGAGTCGCAGTGTTGTGCATGACGAGATAGTGAAAAGCCAGGCGATGCCTTGGATGAATTCACTATCGCAGACGCAAAAATGCTTGACCAATGCCGTTTATTGACTGGGGTGATGCCTTCAACGCATCGCCGGTTGGAGCGGCGTCGATCGTCGATCGTCGCACGCTGCGCGCCCCCCAAAAAATCGTTAAGCTGCCTGCACAGCCGCCAATTGCTCGATGAAACGCTGCAGGGCAGGCGGCGGTAGGTGTTGGCTCGAGTGGCAGAAGGCCAGCGGCAACCGCACCGACAGATCGCGCACGGCGACAAAGCGCACACGCGCCGGCGGCCGATCGCGGTTCGCGTCATTGACGATCGCCAGCCCGACGCCGGCGGAAACCAGCGACAGAATCGCCGCCTCGGTCGAAACCTCCTGACGGATGTCGAGCGTCAGGCCGCGCTCGGCGCACGCCGCGATCAGCCGATCGTAGTAAGCCGGATAAACCGCGCGCGGAAACGCCACGAAGGGGTGAGCGCGAAGCGCCGCGACATCCACGCCGCCCTCGCGTCCCAGCGTCCAATGGGTCGGCACCGCGAGGACGACATCGTGTTCGAGCAGCGGTAATTCGACGCATCCCTCGCGCAACTCGCCAAAGCGATAACAAAAACCGCCGTCCAGCGCGCCGGCCGCAATGGCTTCGAGCTGTTCGGGGGTATTCATCGGAATCAACTCAAGCGCCACGTCAGGCATGGCCCGCTGAAACGCGTTGAATGCAGCGGGCACGAGTCCGTCCCAGGAAGCATTTTCGACAAATCCAATGCGCAGCCGGCCGGTCACGCCCGCTGCGAGACGCCGCGCGGCGCGGTTTGCGCTTTCGAGCCGGGCAAAGATGTCGCGGGCTTCGGCGAGATAGGCGGTCCCTGCGGCGGTCAGCACCAAACCGCGGGCCGTACGTGTAAAGAGCGCCGCCCCGATGGTCGCTTCGAGATCGCGAATTTGCCGCGAGACGGCCGGTTGCGTCACGTGCAGAATCTCCGACGCTGCGCGCACGCTCAATTGCTCTGCCACCGCAATGAAGTATCGAAGATGCCTGAGTTCCATGATCCTGCCGGGGAAGGAGAGTCGCGCCTCACGGCTTCACTCAGCCCATACGCGGCTGAACAAAGTGCGAGCAGTCTACCGGAAAAAGTCGAGTGCCCCGCGCCCGGCAAGCCCGGCAACTTGGCGTTATATTGGACGTCCCGCGGCACCTCGCCGCTCATCACGAACGCATCGATCCTCATGTCCGATCAGTCCGCCGATTTGTCCCTGTTCCCGATCACCCGCAAGTGGCCCGCGGCACATCCCGAGCGTCTGCAACTCTATTCGCTGCCCACGCCCAATGGAGTGAAAGTGTCGATCATGCTTGAAGAGATCGGGCTGCCGTACGAGCCGCATCTGGTGAGCTTCCAAACGAACGACCAACGCTCACCCGAGTTTCTGTCACTCAACCCCAACAACAAGATTCCCGCGATCCTCGATCCGAACGGCCCCAAGGGCAAGCCGCTGCCGCTGTTCGAGTCGGGCGCGATTCTCTGGTATCTCGCCGAGAAGACCGGCAAACTGCTTCCGGCCGATCCGGCCGCGCGCTATGAGACGCTGCAATGGGTGATGTTCCAGATGGGCGGCGTGGGTCCGATGTTCGGCCAGTTGGGCTTCTTCCACAAGTTCGAGGGCAAGGACTATGAAGACAAGCGCCCGCGCGATCGTTATGTGAACGAATCGAAGCGCCTGCTCGGCGTACTCGACGCGCATCTGGCGAATCGTCAGTGGATCATGGGCGACGAGTACACGATTGCCGACATCGCCACCTTCCCCTGGGTCCGAAACCTCGTCGGCTTCTACGAGGCGGGCGAGCTGGTCGACTTCGCGCAGTTCAAGAACGTGCAGCGCGCACTCGCGGCGTTCGTCACACGTCCCGCCGTCATTCGCGGGCTCGACATACCGCAGCGCACGGCCTGAGCCTGCGAATAAGCCCGCGTCGAATCTGCCCTTCGGGTACTGGGGGGCCGCCCGTCAAAAAGCCGCGGCAGAAGCGGGTGAGACGGGATGGGACGCTGCCGGAACCGAGGGCGTCGGACTCACGTACGGAGCAGACGACGGCGCGCCGCCCGCCGAGCCGGTTGGCGATGCCGTGCCGTTCGTCGACGAACCGCCCGGCCCGTTCCACTCACCCGGTACCCCCGGAATCGTGGTGCCACGCGGCGCGCTCGCAGGCACCGCATACTCCGGCTGCGCCAGCACGGCCGACGCCACCGGCACGGGCAACGGTCCGCTATCGCTCGCGGCGGAAGGCGTAGGGACCGTCACCGCCGGGGCCGGTGCCGCCGGGTGCTTCACCGGCGCCTTCGGCTTGTGCGCCGGCTCGGGAGTCTTCGCGAAAAGCCCCGCCACCCACGCCGAGGCGCGCGTCCACACATCGCTGTACCAATGATGGTTATCCGGCGCTTCGAACTTCGCATTCGCGTCGATCAGCTTCGCGCGCAAGGCCCGAGAAAACACATCGCCCACTATCGGCAACGCGCTGTGTGCACCCTGTCCCCAATAATCGCTGCGCAGCGTGACACGGCTGTCGTTGAAACCGACCCACGCCCCCGCAACCAACTGCGGCTGCATGAGGATGAACCAGCCATCGGCATTGTCTTGCGTCGTGCCGGTCTTGCCCGCCACATCCGCGCGAATGCCGAAACGCGTGCGAATCGCGTTGCCCGTGCCACGATTGATGACGCCGCGCAGGGTGTCGAGCAGCGTGTAGTCGTCGTCCACGGGGAGCGCGCGCTCGGGACGCGCCGGCGAGAACGTCGCAAGCACGTCGCCCTCGCTGTTGGTGATTTCGGTGACCATCGTCGGTTCGCGATATTCGCCGCCGTCCGCGATGGTGCCGTATGCCGTCACCATTTCCTTGAGCGAGACGGGACTCGTGCCCAGCGCCAGCGACGGCACCGGATCGAGCGTGCTTTCTCGCACCCCCATCGCCCGCGCCAGTCCAACCACACGTGACGGCCCGACGTCCTCCATGAGTTGCGCCGTGATCGTGTTGCGCGACTGCGCCAACGCGTCGCGCAGGGTCATCGGCTTGTTGGTCGGCGCGGTGTCGTCGCTCGGCCGCCAGATCTCACCGCCTGCGAGCGGAATCTCGACGACCTGATCGACGAGCGTGTCGTCGGGCTTTCTGCCCTTGACGAAGGCCGCGCCATACACGAACGCCTTGAAAGTCGACCCCGGCTGACGGCGCGCCTGCTGCACATGATCGAACGGATCGGTCGTGAAGTCGCGGCTGCCGACCCACGCGCGAATTTCGCCCGTGCGCGGATCGATCGCCAGAAAACCGGCCTGCACCCGCGTCTTCGTCGCGCGCAGGTGCTGCATGAACGTCTTGTCGGCGAGCAGGCGTTTCATGACCGCCTCGGGCGCGTCGCCCGCCGCTACCGCGTTGCGATACGCGTCAGACTCGCGCACGAACGCCTGCACGAGCGCCGCGCTGTCGCGCCAGCCGCCGCGTGCCGACCAGTTCGCGTCGGCAATGCCTTGCAACTGATTGGCCTGATGTGTAAGGGCCTGCGTGGCCATTACCTGCAAGCGCGAGTCGAGGGTCGTGTGCACGACCAGGCCATCGGAATAGATGTTGTAGTCGTGACGATCCGCCCAGCCAATCAGCCACTTGCGCAATTGCTGCGCAAAGTGGGGGGCAGGCCCCGGCTCTTCGGTCTGCCGCGCGAAGTCGATGCGCAGCGGGCGCTTTTGCAGCGCGGCGAGCTTCGAAGCGTCGAGGCCGCCGAACTTGACCATCTGTGCGAGCACGGTATTGCGACGCTGCAGCGCACGCTCGGGGTTGATCACCGGGTTGTAGTAACTGTTGCCCTTGAGCATGCCGACGAGCGTGGCGGCTTCGAGCACGTCGAGCTGGTCGGCCGACTTGTCGAAATACGTACGCGCGGCCATCTCGATGCCGTACGCGTTGTAGAGGAACGGCACCGTGTTCAAGTACGTCTCAAGAATCTCGGGCTTCGTGTAGAGCGCCTCGATCTTGAGTGCGGTGATCGCCTCCTTGAGCTTTCGCGTCAGCGTGGGCGCACGGCCGATTTCATCGGGATACAAATTGCGGGCGAGCTGCTGCGTGAGGGTCGAACCGCCCTGCCGGTCGCCTGAGAATGTGTGCAGCGCGGCCGACGCCGTGCGCTTCAGATCGATGCCGTGATGCTCGTAAAAGCGGTGGTCTTCGGTTGCGATCAACGCCTTGACGACGTTGGGCGATACGTCTTTCAACGGCACCCATTCGCGGTTCGACGGCCGGAATTCGGCGAGCAGCTTGCCGTCGGCAGACAACACTTGCGCCGGCCGGTCGATTCTCGCGCGCCGGATGTCGCGAATGCTCGGCGTGAACGGGATCAGAATCAGCGTGTAGGCGACGAGCAGGCACGGCAGTGCCGCAATGGCGAGGAGCACGCCGCGCCGCGTGGGATGGCGCACGCGGTCCCAGACGAGGACCGCATACGGCTGCAGCGGTTGCAGAAGGCGAACACCATGCCGGCCCGCTTGGGCGACGGCATGCCGCAGCGATGACAACAGCGATGACAAGAGCGACGAAATCGGGCGCTTCACGATGGGGGAACGCGTGGCAAAGTCCGCATCCTACCAAAACCGGAAGGCGCGGGCCGCGAGTCAGGGAACGACTCAGGGAACGATCGGGACCGGCGAGTCCGGCTCGAGCTTGCGCCACACGAAGCCGATATGCTCACGCATGATGCGGCGCGCCTCTTCCGGCTGACGCGTGCGAATCGCCTTCCATAGCGCGAGATGCTGCGCGAGGATGATCTCCGAGGCCTGCTCGCGTAGCTCGAAAAGGCCCGAGTTATTGAGTGAGATGTGCTCGTGGAGCATCTTGACCACGCTGCCTTGCAGGTGCCGGAGCATGGCGTTGTGCGACGCATTCGCGAGCGCCGTGTGAAAGTCGCCGTCGAGCCGCGATTCGAGCACGGTGTCGCCGCGCTCGTGTGCCTCGACCAAGCCATCGACCAGTTCGGCGATGCGTGCGAGATCGTCGTCGGTCGCCCGCACCGCCGCCAGATACGCCGTGGTGCCCTCCAGCATCAGGCGGAATTCGAGCATGTCCGGACGCAATTCCGGGTGATCGTTCACGAGTTGCCGCCACGGTGAAATCAACCCCGTCTGCAAGCGATCCGAGACATACACGCCCGAGGCGGCCCGCGCCTTGAGCAGTCCGCGGGCAACGAGACGCTGAAGCGCCGCGCGCACCGTCGAGCGCGCCACGCCCAACGATTCCGCCAGCGCCCGCTCGGAAGGAATGCGCTCGCCAGGCGACCAGACGCCCTCGATCAAACGGGTCTCGAGCTCGCGCGTAATGCGCTCGGTCAGATTGGGACCGCTCACGGTAACGTCTCCTGCGACATTTCGAATGCGTGCATGCGGGGCCGCGCGGCAGTCGGATTGCGATACCTGCGCATCTCAGCCGCTGCGCGTGCGCCATTGGCGCATGTTTTCGGGATACCGCAATTCTGCCCTGTCCGTCGCGCCGCACGGGAACTGGTACGACCAGTTTGCCCGAACGTTTCGCGGGTGTCGATCATCGCGGCAGCCGGACGACACGTCCGCACCAACCGTCGCGTCACCCGCCACCGAAAGCGGCAGCGCGCACGGCAAAACAGCCTTGAACAGGCCTTAAAGCAATCGATCACCAAATCGAGGAGACGTAAGTGGAAGTGTGGGTACAGAACTACGTGCCGGGTGGCACGCTATGGATCGCGGCGCTCATGGCCGCGCTACCGATTGTCGTATTCTTCGTGGCATTGGCGGGACTGCGCATGAAAGCGCATGTCGCGGGTGCGCTGACCGTGGGGCTCGCGCTGATCATCGCCGTCGCTTACTTCGGCATGCCCGCACAGATGGCCGCCATGTCGGCTGTGTTCGGCTTCGCTTACGGTTTGTGGCCCATCGCCTGGATCATCATCACGGCGGTGTTTCTCTATCGCGTGGTCGTCAAGACCGGACAGTTCGACATCATTCGCAGCTCGGTGGTGTCGCTCACCAACGATCAGCGTTTGCAGATGCTGCTGATCGGCTTCTCGTTCGGCGCGTTTCTTGAGGGTGCCGCGGGCTTCGGCGCGCCGGTGGCCATCACCGCCGCGCTGCTCGTCGGGCTCGGTTTTCAGCCGCTGACTGCGGCGGGCCTGTGCCTGATCGCCAACACTGCGCCCGTCGCTTTCGGCGCAATGGGTATTCCGATCATCGTGGCGGGTCAGGTCAGCGGCATCGATCCGTTCCATATCGGCGCGATGGCCGGACGCCAGTTGCCGCTGCTCTCCGCCTTCGTGCCGTTCTGGCTCGTGTTCATCATGGACGGCAAGCGTGGCGTCAAGGAAACGTGGCCTGCCGCGCTTGTCGCCGGTGGCAGCTTCGCCGTCGCGCAGTACTTCTCGTCGAACCACATCGGACCGGAACTGCCGGACATCATCTCGTCGCTGTTCTCGCTCGTGTGCCTCGCCAGCTTCCTGAAGGTCTGGCAGCCGAAGACGTCTGCCGCACGCGCACACACGCGCATGACGGCCTCGGGCGGCGCCGCCGCGCTGGGCGACATCGGTGGCGTGGGTGGCCTGGGTGGCCTGAGTGGTGCATCGGCGCGCAGCGCAACATCGTCGCCGTATACGTCCGGCCAGATCCTGCGCGCCTGGTCGCCGTTCCTGATCCTCACCGGCATGGTCACGATCTGGAGCCTGCCGGGGTTCAAGGCACTGTTCGCCGCGACTGGCCCGCTCGCGTGGACCGTCCCATCGCTGCACGTTCCCGGACTCGATCGGCTCGTCACCAAAGCGGCCCCCATCGTCGCCGCACCGGCACCGATGGACGCCATCTTCAAGTGGGATGCCCTCTCGGCCACCGGCACTGCGATCTTCATCGCGGCCCTCCTGTCGATGGCCTTGCTTCGCATGAAGCCCGCCGCCGGCGTGAAAAGCTTCTTCGAGACCGTGGCGGAGTTGAAAAAGCCCGTACTGGCGATCGGCCTCGTGCTGGCGTTCGCGTTCGTCATGAACTACTCGGGCATGTCGACGACGCTCGCACTCGTGCTCGCGCGCACTGGCGCAGCATTTCCGTTCTTCTCGCCGTTGCTCGGCTGGCTGGGCGTATTCCTGACCGGCTCGGACACCTCGTCGAACGCGCTCTTCGCGGGTTTGCAAAGCACGACCGCGCAGCAAATCGGTGTATCGAACACGCTGCTCGTGGCCGCGAACACGACCGGCGGCGTGACGGGCAAGATGATTTCCCCGCAGTCGATTGCCGTGGCTTGCGCTGCCACCGGACTCATCGGCAAGGAAGCCGATCTGTTCCGCTTCACCGTCTGGCACAGCCTGATGTTCGTCGCGCTGGCCGGCGTCATCACGCTGGTGCAGGCGTACTGGCTCACGGGGATGCTGGTGCATTGAGTCTGTCCTGGTTGTAGACACTCGCCGCCGGGCCGATAACGCTCGGCGGCGAGTGTGTCGTCCCCTGTTGGAGAACCCCATGAAAGCGGCCCTGTTCGTTCCCTGTTTCATCGATGCCCTGTTTCCCGAAGTCGGCATCGCCACCCTGGAGCTGCTCGAAAAACTCGGCGTGACGCTCGATTACCCGCGTCGCCAGACCTGCTGCGGACAGCCGCTCGCGAATAACGGCTGCGAAGCCGACGCCGCCGGCGCCGAGGCGCTCTTCGTCGACAACTTTGCCGGTTACGACTACATCGTTGCGCCCTCGTCGAGTTGCGTGCATCACGTACGTCAACATCTGAGCGCGGCGGGCGAGTCGGCACGCGTGGCCGCCGTTCGCGCCAATACGTACGAACTCACGGAATTCCTGCACGATGTGCTGAAGGTTCGCGATTTTCCGTGGGCAACGTTTGCGCACACCGTTGGGCTGCATAACAGTTGCAGCGCCATTCGTCACCTGCACGCGGCGTCGGCGAGCGAGATTCCTGGCGCGCCATGGTCGAAGGCACGCACGCTGCTTGAGGGCGTGCGCGGTATCCGCTTCGCCGCCCCTCGCCGTCCTGACGAGTGCTGCGGTTTCGGCGGCACGTTCTCCGTGTCCGAACAAGCCATCTCCGTCAAGATGGGGCAGGACAAGGTGCACGATCATCTCGACGCCGGCGCACAATTCATCGTCTCCGCCGACATGTCGTGTCTGATGCATCAGCAAGGTTGCGCGGCGCGCACGCACACGCCGATGCGCTTTCTGCACATCGCCCAGGTCCTCAACGGCGTGGACGTCAGTTCGCTTTCGTTCACGGCCAATGACGAGGCCACGGCATGAGCACGGACGCACGCGTCGATCACGCAAAGAACGCCGAGGCATTTCTCGCGAAGACCAAGCACGTGGCATTTCACGACAAGCGTCTGTGGGATCTGCGCATGAAGCGCGACGCGCAGGCGGCGTCCATCGGCGAATGGGAGGCACTGCGTACGCTCGCCTCGCAGATCAAGGAACACACGCTCTCACGGCTGGGAGACTATCTCGACCAGTTCGCCACGCAGGCCGAAGCCAACGGCGTGAAGGTGCATTGGGCGCTCGACGCCGCTGCGCACAATGCCATCGTGCACGGCATTCTCGCAGCGCACGACGTCAGGACACTGGTCAAGAGCAAGTCGATGCTCACCGACGAATGCGAGTTGCGCGAGTATCTCGAGCCACGCGGCATCCATGTCATGGAGACCGATCTCGGCGAGCGCATTCAGCAGCTCGACAAGCAGCCGCCGTCGCACGTAGTCGTGCCCGCTGTGCACAAGCTACGGGGTGACGTTGCACAGTTGTTCGGCCGCACGCTCGGCACCGACCCGGCCAATGACGACGTGCACTATCTGGCGGAGAGTCAACGCCAGACAACGCGTCCGGCGTTTCTCGAAGCGGGCGCCGGCATGACCGGGTGCAACTTTGCCGTCGCGGAAACGGGAACGGTCGTGGTGTGCACCAACGAGGGCAATGCCGACCTGTCGGCGAATGTACCGCCGGTGCACATTGTGTCCATCGGCATCGAGAAGCTGATTCCGCGCATGGCCGATCTCGGCGTGTTCGTGCGTTTGCTCTCACGCAGCGCACTTGGGTCGCCAATTACCCAATACACGTCGCACTTTCGTGCGCCGCGCCCGGGCACGGAGATGCATTTCGTCATCGTGGACAACGGCCGTTCGGCGCGTCTCGCCATGGACGACTTCTGGTACTCGCTCAAGTGCATTCGCTGCGGTGCCTGCATGAACACCTGCCCGGTCTACCGGCGCAGCGGCGGTTTGTCGTACGGCAGCACTTACGCCGGGCCGATCGGCGCCATTCTCAATCCGGCCTACGACCTCAAGCGCTACAGCGCGCTGCCGTTCGCGTCGACGATGAACGGCAGTTGCACCAACGTCTGTCCGGTACGGATCAACATTCACGAGCAGCTCTACAAGTGGCGTCAGATCGTGGCCGAGGAAGGCGAATTGCCGCGCGTCAAACGCAGCCTTATCAAGGTCGCCGGCAAGCTGCTCGCCAACCCGGTGCTGTATCGCGCGTCGGTCAAATCGATGAATACCGCGCTGCACCGTTTGCCCAACCTGGTGCTCTACAACCCGCTCAACACGTGGGGCAAGGGCCGCGATCTGCCGGAGGCCCCCACACAGACGTTCCGGGACTGGTATGACGCCCACCGGGGATCGAACGACGCCGCGCGCAAGGAAAAATCATGAGCACTTCCCGCGAAGAATTTCTCGTGCGCGTGCGCGCCGCGCAGCGTGTGACGTTACGCGACGACGAGCGTCCCGCCGATGGCACGCGCGAGCGGTTTCCTTTGCCCGAGCTGCCGGTTTTCGAGACACCTGCCGGTGACCGGCGCGAACGCTTTGGCGACAACCTCATCGCGATGGGCGGCAAGCTCGCGTCGCTGGGCAGCGCGCAGGCATTGCCCGCGTGGCTCGCCGAACGCTTTCCCGGCGTGACCCCCGTCACGGCAACGCCGGAAGCCACCTCGGCCGCACCGCTCGAGCGCAGGCGCGCGCCTGCGTCGCTGCACGATGTCGACGTCGGCATCGTACGGGCCCGATTCGGCATTGCCGAGACCGGCTCGGTCTGGCTCTCCGAGCAGGAGTATGGTGTCAACGCACTCGGCTACCTCGTGCAGCATCTCGTGGTATTGCTCGACCCGAACGACATCGTCGACGGCCTGCAGGACATCTATCGCCTGCCCGACTTCGCGTCGGTGCGCTACGCGGTGCTGGTCACCGGCCCATCGGCCACAGCCGATATCGAGGGCATACTCATCCAGGGGGCGCAGGGGGTGCGTTCGCTCACGGTCGTGTTGCTGCCCCGCGACTGAATGCCACGAAGTCCGTCATGGGCGCGCGACAGTTTGTCGCACAAAGCACCCGCGTTTTCTCGCGCTTGATGCGCATCAAGTTCGCCGCAGGGACCTGCTTCTACCATCGGCCGTGCTCACTCACGACTTTGGAAACCATCATGAAGCACTCCCTCGGCGCTGCGGCCGTCGCAGCCGCGCTTGTCACCGGTGCCGCCTTCTTCAGCCCGTTCGCTTGCGCACAAGCGAATTCGCAAGACTCCTCACCCTCCACAGATGACGCCCGCCCCGGGGCGGCGGCCACCTTTGGCTTCATCAAGGACAGCTCGCAGGGCATCTATGCCGGCGATATCCTCGCACGCGTGCGCGCCATCGGCATTCTGCCGGACTCGCATGCGAGCGGCAGTGTGCTGCCGTCGCTGGGTGTGAGCGTGAATAACGCGATCGTGCCGGAGCTCGACTTCACGTACATGATTCTCGATAACGTCGGCGTCGAGCTGATTCTCGGCATGTCGCGTCATCAGCTCACGTCCAACCTCGGACATCTCGGCGGCGTGAACGTGTTGCCACCAACGCTGCTGTTGCAATACCACTTCAATCACGCGGGCAAAGTGCGGCCGTACGTCGGAGCCGGCATCAACTACACGCGCTTCTGGAACAGCAGCCTCAACGCGGGCGGCACACCGATCTCGATCAAGAATCATAGCGTCGGCCCTGCACTGCAAGCGGGGGTGGACATTCAGATATCCAAGCGTCTGTTCTTCAACATCGACGTCAAGAAAGTCTGGATGAAGACCGATACCTCGCTCGCAGGCACTGACCTGGGCACGCTGCACATCGATCCGTTGATCGTCGGTGTGGGGGTGGGCATGAAGTTCTGATTGCCGGGGCGGAGCGCCGACCCGGCCTTGGGGGGCCGTGGCGCTCCCTTTTTTCAGCACCCGGCGCGCGATGCGGCAAATTGTCGCGCCTTCTCTACATGAGAACGCAAAGCGTTTACGCCGCGCGCGGACAACACCTACAATGCTTGGTTCCCTGAACCTGCGCTCCACGTAACCCGGTCCAAGCATGCGTAAGCTCCGTCAGCATCGCGCCGCTATCGGGATCGCCTTGATGGCGATCCTGCTGGCAGCGCTCATGCCGGCGATCGCACAATGGCGCGCCGCGATGCAACAGGACCCGTTTGCGGTCTACTGCACAGCGCAAGGCACGCAGGCCGCGCTTGGCTCGAACACTACGCCACGCGCCGAGGCCCAGCACGAACCCGCGCACGACGGACACACCGGGCACGACGACGCGCAAGCACCGCCCGCGCAACCACGAGCTACCGGTCAGCACAGCAGCCACGGCGGTGCCGATCACTCGCTTGCGTCTGCCGATCATTGGGAGAAGTGCGGTTACTGCACGCTTTGGACGCATCAGCCGCTCGTCACCACCGACATTCTCTCGCCTGCGCCTGCCGCGCAAGCCGGCATCGCCATCGCCCCTCGGGTGCTGGTGCCCTACACTCCGCGCCCCCGCTTCTCGCCCGCCCTCGCGCGCGCGCCACCCGCTCCCACCGCCTGATCCTTCCAACTTCCGCTCGATAACGGAAGTCCTTGCCGAACGCACCGACCTTCGCGGGCGCGGATCGTCGATCTCCCCATTTGCGGCGTGCGCCGCGAATAGGGCGAGTGGACCGATCGCGCCGCTCGCGCGGCTCCGCGGCGCGCGTTCGGCACCACGCGATCTTCAGGCGGCCGCCACGCGGTCGCGAGAGAGACATTCATGTCACGTTCCAAGACGCAGAAGCCGTTGCAAACGGCCATTGCACTCGCCCTCGCCTCGCTGGGCGGCACAGCACACGCACTCACGACCGACCCCGCCACGACCGGCCTGCGCGTTGCGATCGAAGCCACGCACGCGGCGACACACAACGCTGACCCTGCGAGGGCCGATGCCTCAGCGTCGTTGACGACGCCGTCCACAGCCACCGGCACCGCGCTGATATTGGCGCAAGCGCCGGCCCCGGTCGGCACTTCCGCTGCATCCGGCACGTCGACCGCATCCACTGCATCCGACACGTCCGATGCTTCCGCTACAAAGGCACCGACGGCAACGCTGCCCGTCACGACCGTTAACGCGCCGGCCGAATCGCTCACGTCCCCAAGCGTGGCCGAACAAAAAGCCGACCTCTTTCAGACGGCGGGCTCCGTGGGCTTCGTCGACGCCGATACGTATCAGAACACCTACGCGTTCAATTTGCGCGACGTGCTCAAGGACAGTCCAGGCGTGTACGTCCAGAACCGCTACGGCCAGGAGCTGCGAGTGTCGATTCGCGGCTCGGGCATTGCACGCGGGTACCACGTGCGCGGACTCGAAATCCTGCAGGACGGCATTCCGACCAACTCGGCCGATGGCAGCGGCGATTACTACCAGATCGATCCCATGGGCTTGCGCTCGACCGAAATCTATAAGGGCGGCAACGGTCTGACGTACGGCGCGACCACCCTCGGCGGCGCCTTGAACTTCGTCACGCCCACCGCCTACACGGCCGACGCGCCCAATCAGTTCCGCCTCGAGGGCGGCAGTTTTGGCACCGTTCGGGCCAGTGCCCAGATGTCGCGCATCTTCGGCCCCCTGGACGCGCTTGCGACCGTCACCCTCAATCGCGCCGACGGTTATCGCGACCACGACAAGGGCAACTATGCCCAGATCAACGCTAACGTCGGCTACAAATTCTCGCCTCGCGTTGAAACCCGTTTCTTCTTTGGCGCGTACATCGTCGATCAGCAGTTGCCGGGCACGCTTTCGCTGTTCGATGCGCTCAACCATCCGACGAAGGCGTCGACCTCGGCTGTCTCGGGCGATCAAGCGCGCAACACACGCACCGAGCGTCTGGGCAACCTGACGACCGTCCGGTTCGACGTCGGTCAACTCGACATCGCTTCCTGGGTCATCCACAAAAGCCTGTATCACCCGATCTTTCAGGTGATCGATCAGGACGGCTGGACGTACGGCGTGGCACCGCGCTACACCGCCAACCTGACGCTCGCCGGCATGCGCAACGACCTGATTGCGGGGGCGCGCTTCTTCGGCGGAAACACGCGCGCCGACCAATATGTCAACGTGAACGGCAATCGTGGCGCGCAGACGCTCGGCGCACGGCAAAGCGCCTACAACTACGAGGCCTACTTCGAGAACCGTCTGTTCTTCTTGCCGACGCTTGGCCTGATGGTCGGCGCAAAGGCTTACCGCGATGTACGTCAGTATTTCGATGACGGCGGTGTACCGGGCGACCTCAACGACCGATCCACGCGCGCCGCCTATGCGGGCGTCAATCCGAAAATCGGTTTGCTGTGGGAGCCGCGCGAGAACGTGCAGGCGTTCGTCGACGTCACGCGTAGTGCAGACGTGCCCGATTTCAGCGATCTGTCACAGACCTTCGGCGCCACATCGCGCTTCGTGCCGCTGGCGTCGCAGCACGCCTGGACGATTGAAGCCGGCACGCGCGGCAAGCTCGACCGCGTGGCCTGGGACCTGACCGCCTACCGTTCGCTCGTGCGCGATCAGTTGCTTCAGTACACGACGTCGTCCGACATTCCCGCGTCGACCTTCAACGCGAACAAGACCGTGCTGCAAGGCTTGGAAGTCGGCGCATCGGTCGATATGTTCAAGAACGTGGTGGCGACCGGCGATCGCGTGACGCTGTCGCAGATCTGGAACTACAGCGACTTCCGCTTCCGCGACGATCCGCAGTACGGCAATAACCGCATCGCCGGTGTGCCGACCCACGTGCTGCGCACGACCCTGGGTTACACATGGTCGAATCGCTTCCAGATCGCGGCATCGCTCGACTGGGTGCCGACCGGCGCCTGGGTCGATTACGCCAACACGATGCGGGTGCCCGGCTACACACTGCTCGGCTTGCAGGCGTCGTATCGGATTGAGCGCGGTGTCACGTTCTACGTCGACGCGCGCAATCTGACCGACAAGCGCTACGTCTCTGACTTCAGCACCGTCACCGATGCCCGCACGGCCAACACCGCCGTGTTCTACCCGGGTGACGGGCGCAGCGTGTTCGCCGGCGTGCGCTTCGCGTTCTGATACCCGCCTTCGCCTGACCGACTCGACTCGACTCGGCTCGGCTTGACTCGCGTGCGCGGCGCCTGCGAAGGCGTCGCGCGCTCCCCGGCAGCAGCACCGTCGTGTGCCCGGCTCGCCTCAAAGCATGCGGCGCAATGTATCGTCGCGACGGAAGTAGTGGTGCCAAAGCGCGGCAAGCGCGTGAAAGCCGATCACCCAATAAAACGCGTTGCCGACCGTTTCGTGAATCTCCTTGATCGACCGGCGCAGTTCATCGTCCTTTCCGACGAACTGCGGCAACGCAATATCCAGCCCTGGAATCGTGAGCACATGGCCCCCGGCATTGAGCGTCAGATACCCCAGAATCGGCTGCGCAAACATGAACAGATAGAGCAGCAGATGCGTCGCCGACGACGCGGTTCGCACCAGCCATCCCTGACCGGGCAACGCCGCCGGTGCCCCCTTGATCAATCGCCAAAGCAGACGCGGCACCACCAGCACCAAGACCGCGACGCCAGTCCACTCATGGAGCGTCAGCGACAACGCGCGCTCGGCGCTGCCTCGTGGCAAATACCCCTTCGTAATGACGGCCGCATAGGCGATCGCGATCAACAATGCGATCACCCAGTGCAAGAAGACCGAAGGCGGCGCATATCGCTCGCCAGGCAGGCGCGGCGAACCGCGCGAACGGAACTTGATCGCGTTATCCATCTGGGGGTAACTCCTCAATTGTTGGGGTGACCCCATTATCGCGTTCGTACCCTCGGATGAAAAGGCCGCAAATCGTCACAGTTGTTACGCCAAATTCTCTCCCGCTATTCGGATTCCTCCTTCCCAATGGATGGCCGACTATGCCGACAATACGTCTCGAGCGCCCACACATGGCATGTGCGCGCCCATCCAAAGACCTCCTTGGCCGACGCTCGTCCGGTCGGCCTTTAAGCCCCGCTCGCGGGGCTTTCTTTTTTTCCCGCTCGAAGAATCTCCCCCCCTTCCCAGCGACACAGGTCCGATACACACGGCCGGAGCCGTCACCGAGCCGTCTCGCTGCGGAGCAACAATCGCCATGTGCATCGGTGAAATCAGCTTATCTCGACAGTGCCGACGAAGGTCTGTGAACAATCCGAGAGAATGAGCACACGAATGCGATAGCGGCAATTTCCGAGCGGCGCTTAGGGCGAATCCGGCCCGAAAGCTAGGACAGCACCTCGAAATGTTGCGTGAAGCCCTCACGGCACTGGTCATCGCTCGGCGTGCGGGCCGATAATGGTGACCAAAATGACGGAGGACGGACCATGCGGAACATCGCTTTGCCTGGAGGCGACGTCGTGCCGGTGCTCGGCCAAGGCACATGGATGATGGGGGAGAAGCCCGAGCGGCGTCACGAGGAGATCGCCGCGTTGCGGCTTGGCGTCTCGCTGGGCATGACGCTCATCGATACGGCGGAGATGTATGGCGAAGGCGCGACCGAACGGCTGGTCGGCGAGGCGCTCGACGGCCTGCGAGACCAGGTGTTTCTCGTGAGCAAGGTCTACCCGCACAATGCATCGCGACGCGGTGTGATCGCCGCCTGCGAGCGCAGCCTGGCGCGCCTGCGCACCGATCGTCTCGATCTTTACCTTTTGCACTGGCGAGGGGCGGTGCCGCTCGAGGAAACCATTGCCGGTTTCGAGGCGTTGCGGCAGGCCGGCAAGATTCGGCATTGGGGCGTGAGCAACTTCGATACGGACGACATGGACGCGTTGTTCGAAGTGCCGGGCGCAGATGCGTGCGTGACCGATCAGGTGTTGTACAACCTTGCACGGCGCGGCCCGGAATATGACCTCGCGCCTTGGCTCGCCGCACACGATCTGCCGATGATGGCGTACTCGCCCATCGAACAGGGACGTCTGCCGAAGCACGGGATACTGGGCGACATCGCCCGTACGCGCCATGTCGAACCCCTGCAGATTGCGCTTGCCTGGGTGCTGAGCCAGCCGGGCGTCATCGCCATTCCGAAAGCGGGCACGCAGGCTCACGTGCGCGCCAATCGCGCCGCGCATGACATCGATCTGACGCCCGACGAACTGGCGCTGCTCGATCATCATTTCGAGCCGCCGGCTCGAAAGTATCCGCTGGAGATGATCTGAAAGCGCGGATGAATTTTGAAGGTGTCCGGCCGTCCCTGGCCGACGCAGTACACTAGGCGCTTTCGTGTTTTTGCAGGACGGCTAAATGAACGATTCGCGTCCCGTTGTCGTTATCGGGGGCGGCTTGGTCGGCGTGTGTACCGCCGCCTATCTTCAGCGCGCCGGTCATGCGGTGGTGATCGTCGACCGGCAATCGTCACGTCAGGCCGCATCGCTCGGTAATGCGGGCTGTATCAACGGCTCGTCGGTCGTCCCCATCGCCATGCCCGGGGTGCTCTGGCAGGTGCCCGGCTGGTTGATGCAACCCGACGGCCCGTTGGTACTGCGTTGGCGCTACCTGCCTCGCATGGTGCCGTGGCTGATGCGCTTTGTCGCGGCAAGCCAACCCGCACGCGTCGCCGCACAGGCGCGCGCGTTGCGCGCGCTGCTCGGTCCGGCACTGGAGGCCTATCAACCGCTGCTCGACGATGCAGGCGCAAACGATCTCGTCACGCGACGCGGCTATCTCATCGCATACTCCAGCCAAAAAGGCATGGCGGGCGACGAGGGCGGAATGGCATTGCGCCGCGAGAACGGCGTGCACGTCGAAACGCTGGATGCGGGCGCTCTGCGCGCGTTCGAGCCGACGCTCTCGCATGATTTCGTCGGTGCGCGCTACATCGGCGAGACGGGCCATACGCGGGATCCGGGCGCGCTGCTGGCACGCCTGAGCGCGCAAGTGGTCGCGCGCGGCGGGCGTATCGTCGATGCCGCCGCCACCGCCATCGAGACCAACGGCGCGCAAGCGGTCGCCGTGCACACCGACAAGGGGCGCGAAGCCGCCTGCGCGGTGGTGGTCGCGGCCGGCGCATGGTCCGCACCGTTCGTGCGACAACTGGGCGACCGCATCGTCTTCGACACGGAGCGCGGCTATCACGTGGAAATTCCAACGCCGGAAGAAATGCCGTCACGCCCCGTCATGTGGGCCGAAGGCAAGCTGTTTGCCACGCCGATGAATGGCCGTCTTCGCGGCGCGGGCACCGTCGAGCTGGCGGGTCTGCAAGCGCCGCCGAACTGGCGACGCGCCGATCTGCTGCTCAAGCAGTTGCACAGAATGTTTCCCGGTGCGGTGAAAGGCACGAAGCCGACACAATCGGTCGACGACGCGCGCTGGCAGGGGTTCCGCCCCAGTACGCCCGATTCGCTGCCCGTGCTGGGCGCGGCGTCGAAGGTGCCGAACGCCTTTTATGCATTCGGTCACGGTCACGTGGGCCTGACCGCCGCCGCCACCACGGGACGCACCATTGCCGCACTGGTGGCCGGCGAGTCACCTGCCATCGACCTCTCGCCGTTTGCCATCGGACGCTTTCGCTGACGAGCGACTTCAATGCGAGAAACGCAAACGTCGTGTGCGCTCACTCGCTAGCCGTTCGTTCGCTCGTCCGCTCGTCCGCTTACCCGCGCTTACCCGCGCATGCACGCGATGCGCGGGTAAGCGGTAAGCGGTAAGCGGTAAGCGGTAAGCGGTAAGCGGTAAGCGGTGAGCGGTAAGCGGCGAGCGGTGCGATGTGAATCGTCAGGACTTGCAGACGGACGCGACGATATCGCACGAGCGAAGTCGTAATGCGGGATCGTAGATGTCCGTGACCAGCATCAACTCGTCGGCCTGAGTGCGCTCGACCAGGTCGGACAGGCCGGCCTTCACTCGCTCGGGGCCTCCCACGACCGACACGCCCAGGAACGCCTCGACCGACTGCTGTTCGGCCGGATTCCAACGCTCGTCCATGTCGCCCACCGGGGGCTGCAACTTCAGGCTTTGCCCGCGCATGAGCGCCAGAATCTTCTGCTGCGCCGACGTCGCAAGGAACGCCGCCTCGGTATCGGTGGGCGCTGCCACGACCGGCACGCCCACCATCACGTAGGGTTTGTCCAATGCGGCCGACGGCCGGAAGTTCTCACGGTACAGACGCAGCGCGTCGAACAGGAATCGCGGCGCAAAGTGCGACGCGAACGCGTACGGCAGCCCCAGATGCGCCGCGAGCTGCGCCGAAAACAACGACGAGCCCAGCAACCACACAGGAATATCGCTGCCCGCGCCCGGCGTCGCGACAAGGCGTTGCCCCGGCTGCGCCGGTGCGAGCAACGCGCGCAACTCGGCCACCTGCTCGGGGAAGTCGTCGCCGTCGGACAACCGGTCGCGACGCAGCGCGCGCATCGTCGCCTGATCGGCGCCGGGCGCGCGGCCCAGTCCCAGATCAATGCGCCCCGGATACAGCGCGGCTAACGTGCCGAAGTTCTCGGCAACCACCAGCGGGGGATGATTCGGCAGCATGACACCGCCCGAGCCCACGCGAATGCGCGACGTCTTGTCGGCGATGTGGCCGATCAACAATGCCGTCGCCGAACTCGCGATGCCATCCATGTTGTGATGCTCCGCCAGCCAGAAGCGGGTAAAGCCCAGGCGCTCGACGTGTTGCGCCAGTTCGGTGGATTGCTTCAGCGCTTCGGCCACCGTGCCGCCAGCGCGCACCGGCACCAGATCCAGCATCGAGATCGCCGTCTTCGACAAACTGCTCATGAACGTCTCCAATATCGTGCGCACGCCAACCCGGCATTCCCGCTCGAGGACCCCGAGGTTCGTCACCCAGGATGACGCGCACCATCGCCACAAAGTATAGTGACGAAGGGTCGAAATCCCCAGTAGGCACCTTTCAGTCCAATAGTTACCTTTTAGTTACCATGAGTCGACGCGAACCCTTCGTTTTCGAAGAGACCTGTGTGCCGCGCCGCGTGCTGGAGCTCTTCAGCGTGAAGTGGACGAGCATGGTGCTGTACGCATTGCAGTGCGGCACCACGCGCACGGGCGAATTGCAGCGCCGCTTGCCGGGCATTTCCAAGAAGATGCTCACGCAGACATTGCGCGAACTCGAGCACGACGGCCTGATTCATCGCGAGGTCTACGCCGTCGTGCCGCCCAAAGTGGAGTATTCGCTAACGCCGCTGGGCGAGTTGTTCATCGAGCCGATCGAGATGCTCTACCGTTGGGGCAATCAACATGCCGATGTGCTCGCCCAACTGAGCCTGCGCCGCGGCAAGCGTCCGCAGGCGGGCGAAGACACGCTCACGGAAGGCGCGCCCGACGCCGCAAAGGTACCGCGCGCCGTCTGACGCAACCCGGTCGGGCGCGCGAATTGCCGATTTGTGGCGATCGATCCGCCGCGCCGACGCCCGCACCGGGCCATCAACGCTCGAGCAAACGGCCAAGCCGCATCATCGTGACATTCACGCCAAGGTGGCGCATCGACGGCTGCACGATCACGCAGTTGTCATAGGGGGTGACGATAACCGTGTCGCCGTCGCGGGCAATCTCGGTCCCGGCCTTCTCGATCACCTCAAGCCCCGTGAACGGCTGCGAGAAGCGGAACGCCATCGAGCGCGCTACGACCGGCTGCGTGATTTCCACGAACTTCTGACGAGCCGGCAGCGTCTGCGTGAGGAACGGCGCCATGTCGGCTTGCTCCACGACACCCGCGTGAAGCAGAAAGCGCGCCGCGCTGTCGAGTGCCACATCGCGCGCGCTCCGGGCGAAGTGCTGACCGGTTTCGATGAGCAGCGCGTTCTTCGGGCTGGCCGCATCGCCGAAGCCGCCGTAATCGCGCATGCGCGTGCCGTTGGCATGACCCTGGTCGATGATGACGTGTTCCGGCGTACCCAGTTCGGCCGCGAGTGCGATCGCCTTCTCCAGCGGGCCGGTCATCATCAGCGGTGCACACGCCTCGTGCATCGAGTGAATGTCGAGCAGCAGGTCCACCGTGTCGATCAACGAACGCATTGCACGGGCGCGCGTCAACTCGCGGCTCTGGCGCTCGCCGTCGAGCGTCGATGGTGTCCAGACACGGTTCATGTCTTCGTCCAGAAAGCGCGTGGCGTCGGCGTTCTCGGCGCTGAATCGCTCATACGCATCGATATTGCCGAAGCCGAGCGACACGCGTCCCGACGTGGGGCGCACTCCGGCGGCAAGCAGCGTATCCACGGCAATGGCGCCGCTCACTTCGTTGCCATGCGTGAGCGCCAGAATCATCACGTGCTTGCCCGGCTTGCCACTGTCGAACGAATGCAGATAGTCGATACCGGTATTGCTGTCGCGCCAACGGGCAATGTCGGGGAACGAGACTTCGATGGGGTACGCCGGCAGGGCGGCGCGGATCGCTTCGAGGGCGGTCATGAGCATACTCCTCAGGGGATGCCGAAACGGATGACGCCGCCGCTGTAGGGACAGCGGACGTCGTCGTTGCGGCGGAAATTCGTCGATCGGACGGTGACGAAGCACCGCGCGTGCCGATCGGGCGATGCGTCGATCAGGTCTTGGACATCAAGCCTTTGAAATCAGGCCTCTGAAACTAGGCCTTTGACACTAGGCCTTTGAAGCGCGGGGTGAACCGTGCGTCACGCCGACGATCTTGCCGGCGCGCACGCGGCGGCCAAGCGCGATCACCGCCGTGACACTGAGCACGGCAGTCGCCATCACGTAAAAGCTCGGTGCAAGCTTGTTGTGCGTCGCATCGATGAGCCAGGTCACGATGAGCGGCGCGAAGCCGCCGAACAGCGTCACCGAGAAGTTGTACGACAGCGCCAGCCCCGTGCCCCGCGTGCGCGTCGGGAAGATGTCAGCCAGCAGCGCCGGCAGCGGCGCAAGACTCACCGCGATGAGCAGACCGACAAGCGCCTGAACCATGAGCAGCGTCTGGAACGTCGGATACTTGTTGAGCAGCACGAACAGCGGGTATGTCGTCACGCCCACGAGGATCAGGGCCCAGAGCATCACACGAATGCGACCGAAGCGATCCGAGAGATGCCCCACGACGGGTGCGGCGATCATGAGCATCACGCCGGTGACGACCGCACCGATGAACGACGACGTCGCCGGAATATGCAACTGCTTGACTGCATAGGTCGGCATGTAGAGCTTATGGACGTAGTTGAACGCAGTGGCTGCGGCGACAACACCGGCGCCGAGCAGCATGTTGGCGCGATCGCGGCCGAAGACCTCGCGCAGCGGCGACGTCTCGCGCTGATCTTTGCCGAGCTTCTTGAAGTCGGCGGTTTCGTCGATATTGCGACGAATGTAGAGGCCGACCGGGCCGATGAGCAAGCCCACGGCAAAGGCGATGCGCCATCCCCATGCGCTCAGTTGATCGGGCGTGAGCAACAGGCTCAGCAGCGCCGAAACCCCGGCGGCAAGCACCGTGGCGAGGCCTTGCGTGGACATCTGCCAACTCGCGAAGAAGCCCCGGCGTTTTGCGTCGGCGTGCTCGACCATGAAGGCGGTTGCGGCGCCGAACTCGCCGCCCGTCGAGAAGCCCTGCAACATGCGCGCGACGATAATCAGTAGCGGCGAGAAAACCCCGATCTGCGCGTAGGTCGGTGCGAACGCAATCATGGCGGTGCCGAGCATCATCAGGGCGATGGACAGCGTGAGCGACGCTTTGCGGCCGGCGCGATCGGCGTAGCTGCCGAGAATGATCGAGCCAAGCGGGCGCGTGACGAACGAGATACCGAAAGTCCCGACGGAGAGCAACAACGACGTTGTCGCGTCGTGCGTGGGGAAGAACAACTGGCCGATCACGATGGCGAAGTAGCCGTAGATCAGCAGATCATAGAACTCGAGTGCGTTGCCGATGCTCGCAGCGCAGATCTCGCGCCACGGATTGTGAGGTTTGGCGTTATGGGTCATGCCCTGCTCCTGTGGATCGCTGGCGTTGGAGGTAAGTGTGTGGCGGCCCCGCGAAACGCCAACAGCGCGCGCCGGGTCACCTGCCAGTCTCAGGAAGCGGAGTGTAGGCAGCACAAAAAATGCCTTCGTGCCGATTCGGCACGCGCGGGTGCTGATTGAACGGGCGCAGAAAGAAGGCGCGGTGCTGTGTCGCCCGTCGCAGGTCAGCCGTCGCCCGGGTTGCCCGGATCGCGCGGAGCGCTCGCGTCACCGGAAGAGGAAGGGATATCGCGTCGGATCGTATGCAACGCGCTGCATCGGCACGCGCGCGCTGGCGTCGGGACAAACCCGGAGCCACGTTGACGTCACCAAACGCGAGCGGCACGCCCGGCGGGCTTGGGCCGGTGTCGGCCATCTGACGCGGGTCAACCTCGGTACAAATTGGGGTAGCGCAGCGCAAATGACTGACTACACTTCCTAAATGCATACGGCACGCACAAACCGTGAAAGACGGTTCGTTATGCGAAGGTCGTGGCGCGGCGGCAAAAATGGGGCTGGCGACGTAGCGTTTCCATTCCTTCACGGGAGGCATGTCCATGACGTGCCTAAGCAAATGGATGATCGGCGCATGTGTCCTCACGCTGAGTGGCGTGGCGATTGCGGATGGCGCCGACTCGGGTTCATCCGAACAGATGATATTGGCCAACGTTGGCCCAGCGCCGCTCCCTATACAGGTTCCGCAGCCCCCTGCGCCCGTGTCCGTCGCTGCGGTCCCGGCCGTTCCCGTCACGTTGTATCCGTTCGGTCGCGAAGGTCCCGACACGACCGAACGAGCCGACGACGACGCCTTCCTCTACACGCGCATCGACGCGATCAACCATGCCGTGCCGACCGAGGACAACCGACATGTCGACTGGATCAACACGTCGAGCGAGGAACCTGTCGAACGAGCGGAGCGAAGCTACCTGGTCATCGGACCTTCCACGGCGCCGCAACTGTCTCTCGTTCAATGGTCCAACAACAACGATAAGCTTGGCTCCGAGCCAAAGCGCGGATTGTCGCTGAAAACCGAGGACTGGACCGTCTCGGCAAGCGCACGCGTGCCGCTCTTGCGCTCGCGCGAACTCGGTGCAACGGTCTACGTCAAGCGCCGTTTCTGACGTCGCACCCGTGCCGGCGAAATGCAATGACTGACCGGCGATGGTGCGCCCTCGGCATCAGCGGTGCCGAGGGCGATTCGCGAGATGCCCCGTCGCGACGCTGCCCGGTCGCGGCTCAGCCCCTCATGCCACGGCGTCGATACCGCGTTAGTCGCGCCGGAGACTCACGAACCCGCCACGCGGTCCGGCATCGGCGCGAGTCAGAAAAAATTTTCGCAATTTCCGACGGCAATTCTCGCCCATCAAAACGCTCGCCGCGTTCGCGCAAACCAGCGCCCGGCGGGCACCATCACCATGTTGCGACGCAACAATCCAGCCGATTGTTTCTATATTCACAATAATCGATTTGGCACGCAGGCATTGTCTGTCCGTGCCGACTCCCGCTATAGTGGCCCCGCCCCCGCGACGCGACAGGCGTTTGATTCCCGGTCCATGAGATATCGGTGAGGAGAGCGCGTGAGCGTCATGTTGCAAACGCAGTTATTGATGCGATGCCTCCATCGCCAGTAAAAATGAGAGACACAGCGACTACCCACCCCGCCATGGCTACCCAGCCGCCTACCCCCGAGGAAATCCGCAAGCGCGTGTTCGCGATCGTCGCGGCATCGTCCGGGAATCTGGTCGAATGGTTCGACTTTTACATCTATGCGTTCTGCGCGATCTACTTCGCGCCGGCATTCTTCCCGAGCGCCGACCCTACGGCACAGTTGCTCAACACCGCGGGCGTATTCGCGGCGGGCTTCCTGATGCGGCCCATCGGCGGCTGGATCTTCGGTCGAATCGCCGACCGCAACGGCCGCAAGAACTCGATGGTCATCTCGGTGATCATGATGTGCTTCGGCTCGCTGCTGATCGCCGCACTGCCCACGTACGCCAGCATTGGTAACTGGGCCCCGGCGCTGCTGTTGGTTGCGCGTTTGCTGCAGGGCCTGTCGGTCGGCGGCGAGTACGGCACGACGGCAACTTACATGAGTGAAGTGGCGCTCAAGGGGCGCCGCGGGTTCTTCTCGTCGTTCCAGTACGTGACGCTCATTGGCGGTCAGCTCCTCGCCGTCCTCGTGGTCGTGATCCTCCAGCAACTGCTCAGCGAGGCCGAACTCAAGGCCTGGGGCTGGCGCATTCCGTTCGTGGTCGGCGCGATCACCGCCGTCGTTGCGCTGTTGCTGCGTCGCACGTTGCAAGAGACATCGACGAGCGCAAGCCGTAACAATCGCGATGCAGGCTCGATCGCCGGGTTGTTCCGCCATCACAAGGCGGCCTTCTTCACGGTGCTCGGCTACACGGCCGGCGGCTCGCTGATCTTCTATACCTTCACCACTTACATGCAAAAGTATCTGGTGAACACCGCCGGCATGCCGATCAAGACCGCCAGCTACATCATGACGGGCTGCCTGTTCGTCTATATGTGCATGCAGCCCATCTTCGGCATGCTCTCCGACAGGATCGGTCGCCGCAACAACATGCTGCTCTTCAGCGCGCTCGGCGCGATCGCCACGGTCCCCATCCTCACCACGCTCAAGACCGTGCAGAGCCCGACCGCAGCGTTCCTCCTGATCTGCCTGGCGCTCGCCATCGTGAGCTTCTATACGTCGATCAGCGGTATCGTGAAGGCCGAAATGTTCCCGATCGAAGTGCGCGCGCTGGGCGTCGGCCTGGCCTATGCGGTGGCCAACGCCATCTTCGGCGGCTCGGCCGAATACGTGGCGCTCGGCCTCAAGAAGGCCGGCATGGAGCCGACGTTCTACTGGTACGTCACCGGCATGATGGTCTTGGCGTTCCTCGTCAGCCTGCGCCTGCCTCGCCAGGCAAAGTACCTGCAGCACGAGCAGTGATCGCACAGGCGCGGGTGAGCGTTGCAACGCATCGCCTGCGCCGCTTGCGCTTTATCGCGCATCGCGTGGGCACCCTGCGTCGCCCCCGCCGGAAGACTCAGGCGTCGTCTCCCGACGCCTGGCGCGCATTCTGCCAGATCGCGTCGAGCACGGGGTGCGGCTGGTGCCGCCGCCGGTAAAGCGCGATATCGAAGCCGATCTGCCATTCCTTGCCGCCGACGATGGCGAGCGTGCCACGCGCAATATCGTCGGCGACCAGCCGTTGCGGCAACCACGCGATGCCGGCGCCACGCCGCGCCATCGCCAGAATCGCCTCATAAGAGTCGGCCTGATAGACGGGCTTGAGCGTGGGCCGGGTCGCCATCTCGGCAAGATGGCGGGCGAGCACGGCACGCAGCGTCAACGTCCGGGCGAACGCCAGCCAGGGAATGGGTGACGGCCCGGCGGCCAACCGATACTTCGCGCGGCCTTTGACGTCGAGCGCGCTCACCGGCACCAGTCGTTCGCGCGCGACGCTCAACCAGTCGTAGCGCGCCTGATCGATGAGCAGTCGCGTGTGCGCGCTCGAATACACGATGAGCAGATCGACCTCGCCGGCCGCCAGCCGCAGAATGGCTTCCTCTGCCCCGCCCGTGGAGAGGGTCGCGGTGAAAAAGCCGATGCGCGAGACCGTCTCGTCGTACCAGTCAGGAAAGTAAGTCGCAGCCAGCGTCCGGCCGGTCGCAATCTTCAGATTGTTTTCGAGCGTGGGCGCGGCGTCCTGCAACTGCGTGCGCGCGCCGTGAAGTATGTCGAGCGCATTGGTGGCGGCGTCGAGGAACACCGTGCCGGCAGCGGTGAGTTCGAGCGGCTTGCTGCGCTCGACGAGTTGCGTGCCCACCCATGCCTCCAGCGCACGAATGCGTCGCCCGAAGGCCGGGTGCGTGACGAAGCGGTTCTCCGCCGCTCGCGTAAAACTGCGCGTGCGTGCCAGTTCGACGAAGTCTTCAAGCCATCGCAGTTGCATGCCCTCTCCTCACGCGCGCATCCGTCGGCCGGTTCGTGGGGTGCTCAGGCCTTGGAGAGGGCCTTGAGCGCGTGCTTGATCCCGTCGGACACGCTCGTGCCTTCCGGCACGGACTTCACCGCAGCGAGCGCCTCCTTGTCGGAATATCCCAGCGCGAGCAGCGCGTTGACGACGTCGCTCTTGTGATCGTGCGGCGTGAGCGCGCCAGGCACCGTGCCCAGTTCGGCGCCCAGCTTTCCCTTGAGTTCGAGCAGCAGACGCTCGGCCGTCTTCTTGCCGATGCCCGGGATCTTGGTCAGACGCCCCGCCTCCTGCAGGGTGACGGCCTGCGCGATATCCGCGACGCTCATGCCCGAGAGAATCGCAAGCGCCGTGCGCGCACCGACGCCGGAGATCTTGAGCAGTTCACGGAAGGTGTTGCGCTCGTCGGGCGAGCCGAATCCGAAGAGCAGTTGCGCGTCTTCGCGCACGATGAACTGCGTGAGCAGCGTCACACGCTCGCCCAGGTTCGGCAAGTTGAAGAAGGTGCTCATCGGCACCGAGATTTCATAGCCCACGCCCTGACAATCGACCAGGATGTGTGGCGGATTCTTTTCCAGCAACGTACCGGAGATGCGGCCAATCATTGACGCCCCGAGTGAGTGACTTCGACAGGCGGCAAGTGTAGCAAACGGCAGCGCGTGTGCCCGATCGGCGTGCTCACCCCTGCCCTTCGATGCCGGCCATGGCGTCGCCCGTCGAGCGCCGTGCTGCGCTGCGCAGGCAGTCGAGCATTGCCGTGACCGCCGCGCGATTCGCACCGTCGTCGCGCCAATACATCGAGATCGCACCGAACCCCGCCAGCCGCAGCGGCACGATGCGCAACGCACCGAGCGCCTGCAAGCGGCTCGCCGTGCGGTGCGACGCCAGGCCGATCATGTCGCTGTTGTTGAGCAACGTGAGGTTGAGGATCGTGGAATTCGATTCAACCGTATCGTTCGGCAGCGGATACCCCGCCTCCGCGAGCGCCGTCTCCAGCGCGTTGCGAATCGGCGTGCCGCGCGGCCAGACCACCCACCGATAGCGCTGCACGTCGGGCCAGTCGAGCGCGGCAAGCGAGAAAACCGGATGGCGCGCGCGGGCAACGAAATGCAGCGGCTCCAGATACAGCGCTTCGGTGCGAACGTTGCGGTCCTGGAGTTCAGGCGCCGAACGCCCGACAACGATATCGATTTCGCTGTGCGCGAGCTGGCTCATCAGCCGGTCCATCGTGTTCTCGATCACGCGCGCCTGCACGCGCGGCATGCGCTGCAACAGCAGCAGCATCGCGAGCGGCACCGTGTCCGCCGACGACGCGCCCGAGGTGCCGATCGCCACCAGCCCGCTGCCGCCCTCGCGCATGGCGTCGAGATCGTCGCGCGCCGTGTCGAGCTGCGCCTCGATGCGCCGGGCGTGTTGAATCAGGGCTTCCCCGTAGGCCGTCGGGCGCAGTCCACGCGCCCGACGCTCGAACAGCGGCAGGCCGATATCGTCCTCCAGATCCTTGAGCCACTTCGACAATCCGGGCTGCGTCGTATTGAGCAATGCCGCGGATTGACTCATGTTGCCAGTCTCCGCGAGGGTCAGCAGCATCTGCAGATTGCGCAGACGCAGGCGATGGGTCCAGTCCATGCGCAGTCTCCGGGCACCCAGGGAGTGCCCTCAAAATCACCCAAGCCATACGGTTTTTCGTATGGATCCGATGATTTATTCATTTCAAATAATATGTCTCGCCGAGTATAACGCTATCCATAGACCCGCAAGACCTCGTCGGCTGCATGTGTTCGACGAGCAGACCGGGCCCACCCCGACACGGAGACACCCATGTCCGAACGCGCCCCCAGCGCCGAACGCGCTGCCTATTACGAACACGTTGGCCGCAACCACATGGCCCCGCTGTGGGAGTCGCTGCACAGCCTCGTGCCGCCGCAGCCGCGCCCGCGCGTTGTGCCCGCCCTCTGGAAATACAACGAAGTGCGCCCGCTGGTGATGGAAGCGGGACGCGTCATCAGTGCCGAAGAAGCCGTGCGCCGTGTGCTGATCTTGCAGAATCCGGGAACGCCGGGCTCGTCGAGCATCACCGGCTCGCTCTACGCGGGGCTGCAACTGATTCTGCCGGGCGAGATCGCGCCAAGCCATCGCCATACACAATCGGCCTTGCGCTTCATCGTGGAGGGTCGCGGGGCGTGGACGGCCGTGAACGGCGAGCGCACCACGATGCATCCGGGCGACTTCATCATCACGCCCTCGTGGACCTGGCACGACCACGGCAATCCGGTGGACGGCGAGCCAGTCGTATGGCTCGACGGTCTCGACATTCCGCTGGTGCAGTACTTCGACGCGGGCTTTGCCGAGAACTACCCCGAATCGCAACAGCCCGTGCAACGCCCGGAAGGCGACAGCTTCGCGCGCTATGGCTACAACATGCTGCCCGTGCACCACAAGGTCAGCGACCCGACTTCCCCCATCTTCTGCTACCCGTACGCTCGCTCGCGCGAGGCGCTCGAAACGCTGTATCGCAACGGCGAACTCGATCCGTGGGACGGCATCAAGCTGCGCTACGTCAACCCGGCGACCGGCGGCTGGCCGATGCCGACGATGGCGACCTTCATGCAATACCTGCCTGCCGGCTTCCAGGGCAAGACCTATCGCAGCACCGACGCGACGGTCTTCTCAGTGGTCGAAGGCCGCGGCACGGTGCGCATTGGCGACGATGTTTTCCAGTTCGAGCCTCGCGATCACTTCGTCGTGCCCTCATGGGCGCCGGTCCAGCTTGCCGCGCTCGACGACACCGTGCTGTTCAGCTACTCGGATCGCCCCGTGCTCGCCGCCCTGAACCTGCTGCGCGAATCGCGCACCTGAGCCAGGTACACCCGGCCCAACGTTTGCACATCGGCCTCGTGCGTGAGGCATCTGCCTGAGCGACGCGCGTTGCCACCGTCTTTTCCTTAATTCGTCGAGTCAACACCATGTCCTTCGTCTTCGCTCCACCCGCCACCGTCGCCATTCCCGTCGTCGGCAGCAACGATCAGTTCGCCGTGCGTCGTGTGTATTGCGTTGGCCGCAACTACGCCGCCCACGCGCGCGAAATGGGCTTCGATCCCGACCGCGAGCCGCCGTTCTTCTTTTGCAAGCCGGCCGATGCCGTGCTGCCCGTGGCCTACGGCGAGACGCTGGAACTGAAGTATCCCGCGCAGACGTCCAACTATCACTACGAGGCCGAGCTGGTCGCCGCGATCGGCAAGGCCGGCTCGGATATCGCGCTCGATCAGGCGCTCGATCATGTGTGGGGCTACGCCGTGGGTCTGGACATGACGCGCCGCGATCTGCAGATGAAGATGCGCGAGATGGGGCGTCCGTGGGAAATCGGCAAGGCGTTCGACGCGTCGGCGCCCATCGGCCCGATCCATCCGGTGTCGAGCGTCGGTCACATCGAAAAGGCAGCCATTTCACTGACGCTCGACGGCGTGCAGAAGCAGAAAAGCGACATCACGCACCTGATCTGGTCGGTCGCGGAGACCGTCTCGTATCTCTCGCAGTTCTTCCGCCTCGAACCGGGCGATCTGATCTACACCGGCACGCCTGAAGGCGTCGGTCCGGTCAAGGCGGGCGAGACGATGGTGACGGCCGTCGAGGGGCTCGGCGAGATCACGGTGCGCGTGGTCTGAGGCATCGCCATGCAGCTCTATAGCTTCTTCAACAGCTCGACCTCGTACCGGGTGCGCATCGCGCTCGCGCTCAAGGGGCTGGCGTTCGACACCATTGCGGTCAACATTCGCGCCGGCGAGCATCGCGCCGACGCGTATGTCGACGAAGTCAATGCGTCGGCCACCGTGCCTGCGCTCGTCGACGGCGATGTCGCGCTGGGCCAGTCGCTCGCCATTCTCGATTATCTCGACGCGAAGTATCCCGAACCGCGTCTGGTTCCGCAGAACATCGAAGCCCGCGCGCGCGTGCTCGAACTGGCGATGCTCGTCAGTTGCGACATCCATCCGGTGAACAACCTGCGCATTCTGAAATATCTGCAAGGCCCGTTGGGCCTCAGCGCAGCGCAGAAAGACGCGTGGTACCGCCACTGGGTCGCCGAGGGAATGGCGGGCGTGGAGCGCTTGCTCGACAAGCATGGCCACGGCGCATGGTGCTTCGGCGAGGCGCCAACGCTCGCCGACGTTTGCCTGATTCCGCAAATCGCCAATGCGCAACGGATGGGCTGCGACTTGTCGGCGTACCCGCGCGCCATGGCGGTGTACGCGCAAGCGGCGACGCACCCGGCATTCGTCGCGGCGGCGCCCGACCGTCAGCCGGACTACACGGCGTGATCGACATCAGGACATCAGGACATCCGGAACGGCTGGACAAGCCGCAGGAGACAACCATGAATCAAACGTCCCAACCCAAAGCCCTCGTTGTGGGCGGCGGAATCGGCGGCCTGGCCGCAGCGCTCGCCCTCGCCAATCAGGGGGTGCGCATCGAACTGCTGGAACAGGCCGAGACCGTCGGCGAGATCGGCGCGGGCATCCAGCTCGCGGCCAATGCTTTCGCGGCGCTCGACGCACTCGGTGTCGGTGAAGCCGCCCGCGCCCGCTCGGTCTTCACTGACCATATCACCCTGCGCGATGCCGTCGACCGCAGCGTCATCGCGGAAGTCGATGTCGGCGCGCCGTATCGCGAGCGCTTCGGCAATCCGTACGCCGTGATTCACCGCGCCGATATCCATCTCTCGATTCTCGAAGCGGTTCAGCGCAACCCGCTGATTCAGTTCCGGACCGCGACGCGCGTCGTCACGCTGACGCAGGACGACACCGGCGTGAGCGTCGTCGACCAGCACGGCGAACGTCACACGGCCAACGCCGTGATCGGCTGCGACGGCGTGAAGTCGGCCGTGCGCGAGGTGCTCATCGGCGACGCGCCGCGCGTGACCGGGCATGTGGTGTACCGCGCGGTGGTCGACGTCGAGAACATGCCCAAGGACTTGCAGGTCAACGCGCCCGTGGTCTGGGCAGGGCCGAATTGCCATCTCGTGCATTACCCGTTGCGCGGCGGCAAGCAATACAACCTCGTGGTGACGTTCCACAGCCGGGAGCCAGAAGTCTGGGGCGTGCGTGACGGCAGCAAGGACGAAGTGCTGTCGTACTTCGAGGGCATCGACGCGCTGCCCCACCAGATGCTCGACCGTCCGACCTCGTGGCGTCGCTGGGCCACCGCCGACCGCGATCCGGTCGCGCAGTGGAGCTTCGGCCGTGCCACGCTCCTGGGCGACGCCGCGCACCCGATGACGCAGTACATCGCACAGGGGGCGTGCCAGGCCCTGGAAGACGCCGTCACGCTGGGCGCCGCCTACGCGGCGGCGAACGGCGATTTCGTCGACGCCTTCCGCCGCTACGAACACGCGCGCATTCCCCGCACTGCCCGTGTGCTCTATGGCGCGCGCGACATGGGCCGGGTGTACCACGCCAAGGGCGTGGATCGCTGGGTGCGCAACTCGCTGTGGAAGGGGCGCACCCAGACGCAGTTCTACGACGCCCTGCAATGGCTGCACGGCTGGCGCGCCGAGCACTGCCTGTCGCAAACCCCCTGGCTGGCCGACGCATAAGCCCGGACGAGACCACGCGGCATCACAAGCCCCACGGCCTGACGTCAGGTCGTTCCGCAGCGCAACGGCCACCCGCCGTCGCGCTGCACACCATCGCTGCGCGTATGGCGAGCGTTGGATTTGCAGCACGCATAACAACAAACACTGCACTGCAATGCAATGCACTCCGGCGACGCAGGCCCCCTGCCGCGCCGCTTCTGGCACCTTCGAGGAGACAACCTATGCCAGCCACGCCCATCAACGTGACGACATTCATCGACCGGCATCGCATCTCGCCGTTCCAGATGATGATCGTCGTCCTGTGCTTCCTGATCGTCGCCATCGACGGCTTCGACACGGCCGCCATCGGCTTCATCGCGCCCGCCATTCGCGCCGAGTGGTCGCTCACGCCCGCGCATCTCGCGCCGATTTTCGGCGCGGGGCTGGCGGGCCTGATGGCTGGCGCGTTCCTGTTCGGGCCGCTCGCGGACAAATTCGGCCGCAAGACCATCCTCATCTTCTCCGTGATGTTCTTCGGGTTGGCGAGTCTCGCGTCGGCCTGGTCGACGGACGTGTGGCATCTCATCGCCTTACGCTTCCTGACGGGCCTGGGCCTCGGCGGCGCGATGCCCAACGCGATCACGTTGACGTCGGAGTATTGCCCCGACTCACGCCGTTCGTTCCTCGTGACGACCATGTTCTGCGGTTTCACGCTCGGCTCGGCGCTGGGCGGTCTTGCGTCGGCTGGCTTGATCGACGCCTTCGGTTGGCGTGCCGTGCTGATCGTCGGTGGCGTCATGCCCCTCGTGCTCGGGGCGATTCTGGTGCGCGCGCTGCCCGAATCGGTGCGCTACCTCGTGATGGCGGGCAAATCGCCCGAGCGGATCGCGGCATCGCTGCAACGCATTGCGCCGCAAGAAGACTTGCGCGGCGCGACGTTCGATATCGCAACGAAGCCGTCGGCCACGTCGCCGGTGCGGCATCTGTTCAAGCCCGAATTGCTGCGCGGCACCCTGCTCTTCTGGGTCACCTTCTTCATGAGTCTGCTCGTGATCTACCTGCTCTCGAGCTGGTTGCCGACACTGCTTCGCACCAACGGCCTGACGCTGCGCGATGCCGCCATCGTCACCGCCATGTTTCAGGTCGGCGGCACGCTGGGCGCCATTGTGCTCGGCGCGCTGATGGACCGCATCAATCCGCACTACGTGCTCGCCACCGCTTACGTGCTGGCGGGCATTTGCGTGGCGGCCGTCGGTCCGTTCGCCAGTTCACCGGTACTCGCATCGGTGGCCGTGTTCTGGGCCGGCTTCTGCGTGTCGGGCGGCCAGGTCGGCGCGAACGCGTTGTCCGCCGGGTTCTATCCGACGGACTGCCGCGCCACCGGCGTCAGTTGGGCCAACGGTGTCGGGCGTCTGGGCTCGGTGGTCGGTTCGGTCGGCGGTGCTTCGATGCTCGCCATGGGGTGGTCGATGCCAGCCCTCTTCGCCGCCATCGGCGTGCCAGCCGTGCTCGCCGGCCTGACGATGCTCACCCTGGGACGTCTGCGCCACCGTCAGGCCACGGTTGCACTCGAAGCCACGGCGTAGGCGCTTCGTCAGACGTTTCGCCAGACTTTCGCCAGACATACCGCAGGCCGAGCGCTTCGCGCGGGCGTCGTTCGCAGTGCGCGATGACGCCCGCAGGCCTGTCGGGCAAAGGGATAACGCTGGCAGGTGCACCGGAGCGGGTTGCACCGCGCAAATCGATGCGGATAGGAATAAAGTGTCGACTGGCGGCGCGTTCGAGGTGTGCGTTCGGCACCCGCGTCATTGCGACGCTGCGCCGCGAAGCCCCCTTTCGAAATCCACTTCCCCTGCGGAGACTGACGGTGTCGTTGCCCCCCCTGCTGGTCGTTATTCCGATGCATCCCAAGCAGTTGCTCGAACTGCAAGCCCGCTTCGATGTGATCTACCGCCCGAGTCATCACCCCGTGCCGGACGGTTGGGGCGCCGAGGGCGCTCGCGCGCGCTTCGTGCTGACCAACGGCGCACGCGGTCTGAGCGCCGTCGAATTGGCCCACCTTCCGAACGTGGAATTGGTCAGTGCTTTGGGTGCCGGGTACGAGAATCTGGAGATTGCCGCGATGCGCGCGCGCAATATCGTGGCCGTAAACGGCGCCGGCGCGAATGCACCGACCGTGGCCGATCAGGGTTTCGCGCTGCTGCTCGCCGCCGTGCGTCGCATTCCGGAATACGACGCCGCGTGCCGCAACGGCATATGGCGCGATGCGCTGCCGATGCAACCGGGCGTGTCGGGCAAGAAATTGGGCATCGTTGGGTTGGGGGCCGTCGGCCGTCAATTCGCCAAACGCGGCGAAGGCTTCGACATGCAGATCGGCTACCGGAACCGCCACCGCCGCGACGATGTGCCGGCGCACTACGAATATTTCGACAGCGTGCTGGCGCTGGCCGAATGGGCCGACTATCTCGTCGTGACGGCCCCGGGTGGCGCGGCGTCCCATCATCTGGTGAACGCGCAGGTGCTGCGCGCGCTCGGCAAACACGGCTTTCTCGTCAACCTGGGACGCGGCAGCATCGTCGACACCGCCGCCCTTGCCGACGCCTTGCGCAATGGCACCATCGCCGGTGCCGGGCTGGACGTCTACGAAGGCGAGCCGTCACCGCCTGCCGCGCTCATCGACTTGCAGAACGTGGTGTTGAGTCCCCATGTGGCGGGCCGCTCGCCCGAGGCCGAAGCCGCCACGCTCGCCCTGTTTCTCGAAAACGCCCGTCGTTATCAGTCGGGCGAGCCGCTGTTGACACCGCTGTGAGTGGCGAGACGCCTCAGTGATTGTCCAACCCGTCGATGCTGCGCTCCGGCGACGATGAAAGGGTGACGCCGTCGTTGACCGGCTCAAACTCGATGCTGCTCTTAGCGCTGGCCGTGGTGAAGACGGTCTCGCAGGTCGGGCACTTCACTTCGGCATCCGAATGGAGATAGTCGTGGAGCGCCTGCACGGTCGGCTCACTGGCCGCGACGGGAAAACGCGCGTTACAGGTGGGACAAACGACGAAACCGGTATGGATCGACAGCATGGTGGGCCTCCTGTAGGCAACGCCACCGATTCTACGCCAGTCGTTGGATGGCGGTCCGGTGCGTCGCGTGCAATGCGACAATCCCTGCGAGAGAATCGGTGAAGGGCATTCCACGCGAATGTCCATCGCACCGGGGCCGCCATCGTCAACCCACACAGCGAGACGCCATCCATGCCGCGCACCGCCCAACCGAGTCCGGGAATGTCCGCCTTGCCCGTGAAGATCACGCACGGCGAGCGCGTCATGGACATACATTCCGGCGTCACGAAAGCCGAACTCGCGGCGTATTACGACGCCGTCAGCCCGTGGATGCTGCCGCATCTGGCCGATCGGCCGGTGGCGGTGTTGCGTGCCCCCGAAGGTATTGGTGGCGAAATGTTCTTTCAGAAGCATGCGGCGAAGACGATACAGGGCGTACGCGCGCTCGACCCATCGCTGGATCCGGACCACGCGCCGCTCATGCAGATCGATCACGTTCGCGGTCTCGTCGGCGCGGTACAGATGGGGACGGTGGAATTCCACACGTGGAATGCGCGCAGTGATCGGATCGAGCGTCCTGACCGGGTGATCTTCGATCTGGACCCCGGCGACGACGTGCCGTTCGCGCGCATCGTGGAAGACGCGCAACTGATTCGCGGATTGCTTGACGAGCTTGGCCTGACGACATTCGTGAAGACGAGCGGCGGCAAGGGACTGCATGTGGTGACGCCGCTGGCACGCCGGCATGCGTGGGACGTCGCCAAAGGCTTCGCGCAAGCCGTCGCCAGCCACATGGCGCGCGTGTTCCCCGATCGCTTTACCGCGACCATGGGACCGACGCACCGTGTCGGGAAGTGCTTCATCGACTATCTGCGCAATTACCGTGGCGCGACAACGGTGTGCGCATACTCGGCCCGCGCCCGCGAAGGGATGGCCGTCTCGATGCCGGTGCACTGGGAAGAGTTGCCCGATTTACCCGGCGCGGATGCGTGGAACGTGCGCAATGCCGTCGAACGGCTGCGTGCACTGAAGCAGGACCCGTGGGCCGGCTACGACAAGGCCGAGTTGCAGCGCGTGACAAAAGGGGTGTTGGATCGGCTGGGGGATTGAGTCCGCAGCGGGTCGACACGCGCCGATCGTCGGCGTGACGCGCTCCAGCGCCCCAGCCCCCCGGCGTCGCGACAATTAGCCTCGCGTGCCGCCTGCCTCGCCATCCTGCAACCAGCGGCGTTTATCGCGCAGCGGCGCCTCGCCGAATACGCGCGCGTATTCGCGGCTGAATTGCGAAGCACTCTCGTATCCCACGGCTTGCGCTGCCGCCGCCACGGCGATATCCGCCGCAAAGATCAGCCGGCGCGCTTCCTGCAGGCGCAACTGCTTTTGGTACTGCACCGGACTCATCGCCGTCACCAGCTTGAAATGGTGATGCAGCGACGAAACGCTCATATGCACTTCCTGCGCCAACGTTTCTACCCGCAACGGCTGCGCATAGTGCTCGCGTAACCAGCGCACGGCGCGCGCGATGCGATTCATCTGACTATCCTGCAACGCCATCTGCCGTAACAGCACGCCCTGCCCGTTCATGAGCAATCGATAGACAATCTCGCGCTTGATCATCGGCGCCAGGATCGGAATGTCTCGCGGCGCTTCCAGCAGGCGAAGCAGGCGCAATACGGCGTCGAGCAGCGCCGCGTCCAGCCGATGAACGTACATGCCCCGACCGCTCGCCGCAGGTGCCGGGGGTGGCAGATGCTCGTCGCCAATGAGCGACGTCACGTCCTCTGCCACCAGATTGAGCCGCAACCCGAGATAGGGTGATGGCTCGCTCGCCCCCGACACCTGCGCCACCACCGGCAAATGCACCGACGAGACCATGTAATGCATCGGATCGTAGGCGTATTGCGCCTCGCCGATCTGCAAGCGCTTCTCGCCTTGCGCGATTACCGCGAACGCCGGCTGCTGCAACGCTGGCTTCGGCCCGCCCGGGTGCGAGATACGATGCACGAACAGACCGTCCACGGCCGTCGGCGCCGTGCCCTCCAGGCCGTGCGTGGCTCGATCGAGCAGTCGCACCAGTTCGTTGCGGGCGGTGTGCGACGGATCGTCCGCGAACTCGCGCTGCGCCGCCCCGCGAGGCGCGATCTTGACCAGATGCATGACGATGTCCTCATTCCGAATCGACCGTCACCGACGCGACGGCCGCAATGAGGCACAGCATACGCCTGCCGCAGGAACTTGCCTGATCCTCTGCCTCCGAATACCCACGATCGGGCAAAAATTTCGGAGAATTCGGCAAATTCCGGACATCCGCACTGGCCGATCGCCTCGTCGCGGCGCGGACGCACGTCGACTTCCCGCCATATTCGGCAATGCTTTTCGGCCGCGCCATGCCCCATGGCGATGCATGAAAGCAGCCCCTTGCAGAATCAGGCAGGAAATGTGCAGGAACAGGTACTGCTTGCCTGATGCCCCGCGACGCATAATGCATCCCATCCCGTGCAAGCCGTCCGAGTTCCGACGGCCATCTGCGACGGGCGGCAATTTCAACGGAGCGATGCAATGCGACAAAGGAAACTCGGCAACACCGGCCTCTTCGTCTCGGAACTGTGTCTGGGCACCATGACCTTCGGCGGACAGGGCGAACTGTGGAGCAAGATCGGCCATTTGCAGCAGAACGATGTCGACACACTCGTGGGCCGTGCGCTCGACGCAGGTATCAACTTCATCGACACCGCCGACGTCTATTCGGAAGGTCAGTCGGAAGTCCTCACCGGGCAGGCGCTGCGCAATCTCAAGGTGCCGCGCGATAACGTCGTGGTCGCCACCAAGGTCTTTGGCGCGACGGGCGCACAAGGCGCTAACTCGCGCGGCCTGTCGCGCTATCACATCATGGACGGCATCAAAGCCAGCCTCAAACGCCTGCAACTCGATCACATCGATCTGTATCAGGTGCACGGCTTCGATCCGGTCACGCCCATCGAAGAAACGCTCGGCGCACTCGACGACCTGGTGCGTCAAGGGCACGTTCGCTACATCGGCGTCTCGAACTGGGCCGCGTGGCAGATCGCCAAGGCGTTGGGCATCTCGGCGCGGCGCAATCTCGCGAGCTTCGCGTCGCTGCAGGCGTACTACACCGTCGCCGGCCGCGATCTGGAGCGCGAGATCGTCCCGATGCTGCGCAGCGAGAACGTCGGCTTGATGGTATGGAGCCCGCTTGCCGGTGGCTTGCTCTCGGGCAAGTACACGCGTGACGGCCAGACCGAAGCCGGCAGCCGCCGCCAAAGCTTCGACTTCCCCCCGGTCAACGTGGAACGGGCCTACGACGCCATCGATGTCATGCGCGGCATTGCCGCCGAGAAGGGTGTGTCGGTCGCGCAGATCGCGCTCGCCTGGTTGCTCGCTCAGCCGGTTGTCTCGACGGTCATCATCGGCGCCAAGCGCGCCGATCAGCTCGACGACAACATCGCGGCGACGCGTGTCACGCTCAGCGCGCGCGAACTGTCCGCCCTCGACGCGGCCAGCGCACTGCCGAGCGAGTATCCGGGCTGGATGCTCTCGCGCCAAGGCGACCCGCGCCGCGCACAACTCGCCGAAGCCGGTCTGCTCTGAGACGTGGTGAGTTACGTGAATTGGCTTCGGTCTGCGCCAAACGGCCAAACTGCCCAACGGCCAATTCGCATTCAGCAACCTAACCGCACCTAGCGCAAGGGCCGCGCCAACCGCACTACACTAACCGGCGCTAATGCGCCGTCATCGAGGCGCGGCGCACCGTGAAAGCGGTGCGCCGTCGTTTCATCGCGGCAACCCACTGCCCGTTGGCAACGCGCGCGATGCGTCGTCATCAGAACGTGTGGCGCATGCCGACGTTCACACCGAGCTGACTCGCGCCCGTCCCAGGCGCACCGCCCGCCCCGCCCGAGCTCACCGAATACGCCGCGTGCGCACTGTTCCCCAGCCACGCCACTTGTGTGTAGACGGCCGTGCGCTTCGAGAGGAAGTACGTCCCGCGCAGCGTCGCCATCGTCGCCCGCGTGTTCTGGCGCGCGTTCAACATGCGGAATACTTCGCCGTCCACCGCGAAGGCCGGTGTGAACTGGTACATCGCGCCGACATAGAACATATCGGCATTCACGTCGGTCACCGCAGCGGACGCCGTTTGCACGCGGCGTCCAAGCCAGCCCGCCCCCGCCTTCCACTTGCTCCCTTTCACATAGCCGTTCAACTGCCAGCGGGTGTCCTTGTCGGACGCGCTCGTGAGCGCAACGCTCGCCACGCCGTTGAAGAAGTTTGCGGCGGCACCGGGGCCGCCGCGCTGCTCGTCCCACGCCCCGGCCACACCGAACCATGCCGTGTCGTACTTGAGCATCGCCGAGATCTGGCGGCAAGACGTCATCTGTCCCGCCGTCTGCCCGGCGCATGTGCCCTGCCCCGGCGAGTTGCCGGTGCCACCGTTGTCGCGGCCGAACGAGTAGGTCGCGCCCACCGTCAACCCTTGAAACACGCCCTTGTAGGCGATGGTGTTGTCGCTGCGCGCGTTCGGGATGTAGCTGTCGAGCGATCCGCTGCCGTAGAGGTCCGGGCCGAGAATGTCGGCGTCGCTCATGACCCAGAACGTCATCGAGTACTGACGCCCGAACGACAGCGTGCCGTACCGATTCGACAGCCCCACCCATGCCTGACGACCCAACAGCCGCCCGCCCTGATTGAGGTCGCCCGCGCGAACGTTGAAGCCGCTCTCGAGCGCGAACACGGCATGCAGGCCGCCACCAAGATCCTCGTCGCCACGCAGGCCCCAGCGCGACGGCAGCGAGCCAGTGTTGGCCGGCATGCGCATGAGCGCGCTGTTGTTGGCACCGGCGTGCGAGAGGTATTCGATACCGGTGTCGAGAATGCCGTAGAGCGTTACGCTCTGGGCCGACGCGGATGTGTAGGCCAACGCGAGGCTGGCAGCCAGCGCGAGCGCAGGCAGTCCCTTGTGGGTCACGGTGATGTCTCCATTCAAGCGTGTAACGATCCGGCCTGTGCCGGCCGGTTGCGGATGAATACGGGCAGATGCCCGCAATGCCGCGCGGGCGTCGGAAGACGCGCACGCGGCGGGTACTACGCGAGTGGGCGCTGCCGGGCGTCCGCCCGGCACACGCATCAGACTGCGCGGGCTGCGGGCTTACCGGCCCCCGCCGCGAGCGCGCCTGTGCGGCTCGCACGGCGACGCATCACGAGCATGAGCGCCGCCGCCACGAACGCGGGGATGGCGACGATCTGGAACGCCTGCGCCGTGCTCGACGCCGTGGCGATCAGCACGCCGCCGAGGCCCGAACCGAGAATCGAGCCGAGACGCCCCACGCCGAGCGCCCAGGCCACTCCGGTCGCACGCGAGGCCGTCGGGTAGTACGCGGCCGTCAGCGCGTTGGCCCCCGTCTGCGACCCCGCCACGCCGAAGCCCGCGAGAAACACCACCGCCATCAACCATCCGGTCTGATGGGTCACCGAGCCGAGCACGCATAGCGCGATGCCGGCCATGACATACGAGGCGGCCAGCACCCGATACGGGCTGGTGCGATCCATCGCGAAGCCGATCAGCACTGCGCCGACCGTGCCGCCAAGCGGCAGCATCGCACCGATGCGAGCGGCCTCCGACAGCGTGTATCCCGAGTCCTTGACGATCAGCGGTAGCCAGCTCGTGAGCAGATAGAACGCGCACAGCGTGCAGAAGTACGTCGCCCAAAGCAGCATCGTGCCCACGACGTATTGGCGCGCGAACAATCCACCCACGGCCGAATTGGGCGCCCCGGCAGGCGCGACCTCCGGATCGATGCGCGTGACCTGCGGGTCGATGCACCTTGCGATCGCGAGCACCTGCTCGGCGCGATCGCCGCGCGCCGCAAGGTAGCGCATCGACTCGGGCAACCAGCGGACAAGCACCGGCACGATCGCAAGCGGCACCACACCGCCGGCGATGAGCACCCCGCGCCAGCCGATGTGCGGGAGTGTCTGAGCGACGATCTCGCCGCCGATGGCAAAGCCCAGCGTGAAGCCGCAGAACGTGGCCGTGACGAGCAGCGAGCGCATGCGTTGTGCGCAGTATTCCGAGCTGAGGGTGATGGCGTTGGGCATGGCGCCGCCCAGGCCGATGCCCGTGAGGAAGCGCATGACGGCAAGCTCGGTCGGGCTATGAACGTACGCCGACGCCATGCTGCCGAGCGAGAACAGGATGACCGACAGAATCAGCACGCGCTTGCGGCCGATGCGGTCGGCCAGCGGGCCGAAGATAAAGCAGCCGAGCATCAGACCGCCCAGCCCTGCACCGAAGACCGTGCCAAGGCTCGTCGTCGCCATGGCCCACTCACTCCGGATGGCCGGGGCGAGATAGCCGATGGCGGCCGTGTCGAAGCCGTCCAAGGTGACGATCAGAAAGCACAGTGCAATCACGCGCCATTGAAATGGCGTGATGCCTCTGCGGTCCATCAAAGCGGATATTTCCATGTCTGTCTCCTGTGCGGTAGTGACCGCAGACTGGGCGGCGGGCCGTGGCGTCTGTCGACGACGCTCTGTAAGAGCCACGCAGCCGGTTGGGGGCGATTACGTCACAACGTTGTGCATGTCGAATCGGGTGACCCGGCACACGATCGCGCAGCGTGCGACACAGCTACGTCGTGCAGCTCCGGATCGCCCGCCGAGAGGTATTCCCACATGCGTTCGATGATTCGGCCCGAGCGTGTAGCACGAGCGAGGCATTCGTCGAGCGCGAGTACCGCAGCGGGGTGCGTGGCTTCAAGCGCGAGTACGTCAAGGTCGACGCGCGCCGCGTCTTCGAGGTACCACGTGAGCGCCACCGTCGCTTCGAGCGTGTCGGCCGCGACCACGGCGCCGTTGCCGCGCATGACCACGGCGGCGTTCGAGCCCATCGTGGCGATGACCGCGTCGGCCTGCGCGTCGGCGCGAATCAGTTGCGGGTCGTCCCAGAGCGGTACGCCAGGGGCGAAGTAAGTCCCCGGACCGTGCAACGCGCGCGGCGTGCGACGCAGGGTCGAGAGCGACAAGGTCTTGGGCGGCATCGTGCGCGCCACGGCCCCGATCTCCGGACGGCGGCGATAGATCGTCTGATGCAGACGAACCTCGCCAAGCACACCCTCGGGCAGCGCGCCGTCGACGGGCACCACCGTGCCCGCTTCGCCCACGCCGATGAGGCCCATCGGGCGCGCCGCACACACGAGGAAGCGATCGGCGTCGAGACGCACACTGCAATGCCCGTAAGCGTGGACCAGCCCTGCGCGGGCCAGCGTGCGGGCCGCCACACGCACCGCGCGGTTGCGCTCGGCGAGGTATGCGGGATCGAATCCATGGGGTGTCATGAGAAACCTGGCGATATCGCCACAAGCAAGATCGACGCGATGCGTCAGGCCGAAAATTCGGGAATCTCGGGCGTCGCGCCCCACATGCAGAACCCGGTCGGATCGAACGGAAACTGGCGCGGCACGTAGGTCGCCTCGTCCTGCGGTGTAATCGTGCGCACCCCCGTCGAGTACTCGTAGACCATGCCGTCCGGCCCCGCGAAGTACAGGAACATGGCGTGCGACGTTGGGTGACGTCCGGGCCCGAAGCGAATCGGCACCCCCTGCTCGCGAAGGAAATACCAGGAGCGCATGAGGTCGTCGATGGCGTTCACCTGGAAGTTCACATGCTGGATACCCGCGCGCGTCGCCGGGAACAGCGCAATCTTGTGATGCACCTCGTCGATGCGCAGCAGCGGTGCGTCGCCAATGCGATCCGAGACACGCGCGTTGCAAACACTCGTCCAGAACGCTTCGTCGCGACGCGCGTCGGTCGTGCACAGTCCAACGTGACTGAAGGCGTCGATGCCCGCATCGCGTTCGCCGTGATAGCGCCGGCCCGTCTGAGCCGCGCGCAACACCAGCTCGATCCGGTTGCCGCTGGGGTCGAGAAACGTCAGTACCTCGGCCACTCGGCGCAGGTCGGCCTCGTCGCGCGTGCCCCGGCGAAACCCAATGCGCATGGCATCGAGCTGCGCGGCGGCAGCATCGAAATGTGCGTCGCTCGCAATGTCGAACGCAACCGTGTGGTCGGTGGGATCGCCCTCGAAGTAGCACACCGAGTGGTCGCGGCTGTCGCTGCGAAGAAAAACATGGCCGGCCTCTCGACGCACTTCCTGCAACCCGAGAATGGTGCGCGCGTAACGTGTGGCACCTTCAAGGTCGCGCGTGCCCAGCCGCACGTAACGAATGTCGTGCAGATTGATCACCTCTTGTCTCCTGCGGATATTTTTTTTGCCTCGGGCCTGCGCCCGATGACGGCAATCTCGTGAGGGATACGATAAGGATCGACGCCGCATGACGCCAACAAATTGCGTAAATGCGCGGTATTTACGACGTGAATTGGGGGTGCAGCATGCGCGCGTCACGATGCCGCCGCCTCGCACGGCGGCGTGTCATGCGCGCACGAGAGACGCCCGGGTCAGTCTTCGCCGTGGAACAGACGAAAGAGGGTGCTGCGCAACCAGCGATGGCCGGCGTCGGTGTGAAAGCGTTCGTGCCAGAGCTGCGAGATGTCGAACTCGGGGCCGTCGAATGGCAACGCATAAGTGCGCAGATCGGCGGCGGCCTTGAGCGCGCGTCCGAGCCGGGTGGGCACGCAAACCACGAGATCGCTCGCGGCGATGAGCGCCGACAGGCCCATCGAATGCGCCATGCGCAGCGCGACATGACGCTGACGCCCCGACTGTGCGAACCAGTGCTCGACGGCCGTCTCGAAGAGATCGTGATTGCCCGCCGTCGGACGATACACCGCGTGCGCGGCATTGAGGAATGCGTCGGCGCTCAGTTGTCCGCGAATCGTGGGATGCTCGTCGCGTACGAGCGCGACGTAGTGTTCGCGAAAGAGGCGTTGCTGATGAAAGCCCGACGAGAAGCGGGTGAAGAGACCCAGAGTGAGATCGATGTCGCCCATCGCCATGGCGTTCTGGGCCTCGCGCGGCGTGGTGTCGACCGTGACGATGCGCACGCCCGGCGCTTCCACCGCGAGTGTCGCCATCAGCTTCGGGATGAAAATCAACTGGCCGATGTCGCTCAGGTACAGCCGGAAGGTGCGCTGTGCATTGGCGGGCACGAAGTCCTGCGGTGCTTCCACGGCACTGCGGATCAGACCGAGTCCCTCGGTGACCGCAGACGCCAGCGAGCGCGCGAGGTCGGTCGGCAACATGCCCTGCGGCGTCTTGACGAACAGCGGGTCGCCAAAGGCCAGGCGCAGACGTTTGAGCGCGTTGCTCACCGCCGATTGCGTGAGGTTCAATTCCTCGGCCGTGACCGTCGTGCTGCGCGTGCGCAGCAACGACTCAAACACGGGTAACAGATTCAAATCGAGCGAGCGTAAGTTCATCCCCAGCCGAGCCATCCTGCAAGAAGCGTTACGAGCGCAAGGGTGAGCGCACCCCGGTTGGCGCGCCGCAAACCCGGGACGCACGAACGTCTTGTCGCGTTTCTTCGTAGGCACGCGACGACGTGGACCCGCATCGCGCCGCCGGGACTGCCCCGCATTCTAGGCAACGTCCGACCCCGTGCGCAGTGCGGGAAACCCCGGCCACGCGCGGCGTCGCGTTCGTGATATTCACGGGTGCGCCCCCGCACGCGCCGCCGCGTGCAAGCGCGCGATGACTTCGAGCACTTCCGGACGCTTTTCCCGCTTGGCCGTCACGATGTGGTAACGCAACGGCGAGTCGACTTCAACGTCCGACAGGCGCTTGAGACGACTGCGCGCGATACAGTCGTCGGCCAGCGGCGCGCGGGCCAATGCAATGCCCAGCCCGGCTTCCGCCGCTGCGAGTACCACCGTGTAGTCTTCGAAGCGCCGGTCGCGCGCACGCGGCCGCAGCGAAGCACCGTGCACGCCGCACCACGCGCGCCACCCCGTCAGATCGGAGTCGTGCAGCAGCGGCATCGCGAGCAGGTCGGATATGCTCGCCCCCTCAAGCCGATGCGCGATCTCGGGCGATGCGATCGGGTACAGCATCTCGGACATCAGCGGCTCGGCGTCGACACTTGCCCAGCCGCCGCGACCATAGCGCAGCGCGATGTCGACTTCTCCCGCACCCACGTCGGCATTGCGGTGTTCGGTCGTGACGTGGATATCGATGAACGGCTGGCCCGCCTCGAGCGAGCGCAACCGCTCGAGCAACCAGAGTTTGGCGAAGGACGGCACGACACTCAGACGCACGGCCGGGGCCTTGCGCGCCTGATGCCACTGGTCGGCAGCCGCATCGATCACGTCGAACGCATGCTCGATGCGCCCGAGAAAGCGCTGGCCGTCGCACGTGAGGCTCACGCCCCGGCCGTGCCGCTCGAAGAGCGCGCAGCCGAGCCAGTTTTCCACCGCCCCGACCCGGCGGCTGATGGCACCGTGCGTGAGGCCGCTCGCGGCCGCCGCCGCCGTGAACGAGCCGTGACGCGCAACGAGGCAGACCGTCTCGAGGTTGGCCAGCGGCGGGCGGGCACGGTGCAGACTGTTCATAGGTAGGGTCGAAGCGATAGGCGCGAAGCAATAGGCGCGAAGACGGGGCGGCAGGTGTGAACCGAACGCACGGCTCACCCGCGATTTGTGCAGTAGCTTATCACCGTCCGCGTGCGGCAACATAAGGGCTTGCGGGCCGTTGCGCCGACGTCGGATGGGCATTCATCGCACATCGGCGCGGCCCGCGCTTTCCATTCCAGGAGTCCATCGTGTCAGCCGCTGCCCCCGCCTCGCTCATGCTCTATGTGGACGCTCGATTCACGAGCCCCTATGCACTGTCGGTCTTCGTCACGCTGCGAGAGAAAGGTCTTCCGTTCGAACTGCGCACCGTCGATCTCGTGCAGGGTGCACAGTTCGAGACCCGCTACGCGGACCTCTCGCTCACGCGGCGCGTCCCCACGCTCGTGCACGACGGCTTCACGCTGTCCGAATCGTCGGCCATCACCGAGTATCTCGATGCAATTTCACCCGAGGCGCCCGTGTATCCGACGGAGGTGCGCGACCGGGCTCGCGCGCGTCAGGTGCAGGCGTGGCTGCGCAGCGATCTGGGCGCGTTGCGCGAGGAGCGCTCTACGGAAGTGATCTTCTATCGGCCGGTGGACACGCCGCTCTCGGACGCGGGCTACACGGCCGCGAGCAAGCTGATCGCCATTGCCCTGAACCTGCTGCCCGACGGCCGTATGTCGCTCTTCGACAAGTGGTGTGTCGCAGACGTCGAGCTTGCGCTGATGCTCAACCGGCTTGTGTACAACGACGACGTGGTGCCACCCGCGCTGGCCGAGTATGCGCGCCGTCAATTCGCCCGCCCCGCGGTGCAGGAATGGCTGGCCATGACGCGCCCGCCGCGTCCGGGCGATGCGACCGGCGCCAAGGAAGCCGCCTGAGCCGTGACGCGCCTCAGGCGGCCACGATCGCCAGCCGTTGCCTGTGGATGCGGATGTGAAGCAGCACAAGCAGACGGTTCGGACAGTCGTCGCGCAATGCGACCCTGCACCGGCCCTGCGTTGCATCCACCGCCGCATGGCGGCTGGCGATCGCCGCCTGATACGCAGCGGCCGCCAGCGAGCGCGACGCGAGAATCAGCAGCAGCAGTGATGCCGCCATCGCGATACGGAAGTCGGCGGTGGTGAAGATGCGCTCGGGCACGTCGAACACGAACATGGCGATCACCAGACACGCGTCGATGCAGGCAGCCCCCAGCGAGACCACGAGCAGGTACGCGCGCAACATCCGAATGGTTGACGATTTCATCTGTCTGCGCTTCCTTTGCACTCGCTGAGCGAGCATTTCCGCAATTCCGAAGCCCCCCCAATGGGGGCGCACAGTCGGCGAATCTGCGGTGTTTCCGACATCATCCGCTTCCAATGTTAAATGTCGAGCACCGGCCGACCTGTGAACGGAAACGTTTTTTTTACACGCCGTTACACCCCCATTGCGCCGCACCGCATCAGGCGGCCTTGGCAGCGAAATCTCGCACGTTTCTTGCGAAAATCAGCCAAATTCCGATGTTTTTCGGCGCAATCGCCGCGTAAAGCCGGCGGATGCGGCCCGATCAGTGAATTCAGTCGACAGGCAGGGGCCGAAAGGAGGAAAATATCGCCACCTTGCCGTTTACGTTAACGGCACTGACGACTGAAGCCCCCTCTGCCGAGACATTGAAGAAACATGAGCGCCGATAATCAATTGCGTTTTGTCGTGGAGCCGCACGCCAACCTCACCCCTGCCGACCAGATCGCCGCCAAGTTGGCGAACCCGGTATTTGGCCGCGTCTTCACGGATCACATGGTCACGATTCGCTGGACCGAGGGCACGGGCTGGCATGACGCGAAGGTCGAGGCCCGCCGTGCGTTCGAGATCGACCCCGCGTGCGCCGTGCTGCACTACGCGCAGGAGATCTTCGAAGGCATGAAGGCCTATCGTGGCGAAGACGGCAAGATCTCGCTGTTTCGCCCGCAAGCCAATGCCCGGCGCTTCCGCGAGTCGGCGCAGCGCATGTCGATGGCCGAGTTGCCGGAAGCCGTGTTCCTCGAAGCCGTGGAACGGCTCGTCGACATCGATCGCGCATGGATCCCGGGCGCAGAAGGCAGCAGCCTCTACATCCGTCCGTTCATGTTCGCCTCGGAGAGCTTCCTGGGCGTGCGCGCCGCACATGAATACATCTTCTGCGTGATCGCTTGCCCGGTGGGCCCGTACTTCAAGCCCGGCAAGTCCGCCGTGACCGTGTGGGTGTCGGACCAGTACACGCGCGCCGCCCCGGGCGGCACCGGCGCGGCGAAGTGCGGCGGCAACTACGCCGCGAGCCTGATCGCGCAGACCGAAGCGAGCGCCAAGGGCTGCGACCAGGTCGTGTTCCTCGACGCCGCGCAGCATCGCTGGATCGAAGAGCTGGGCGGCATGAACGTCTTCTTCGTGATGGACGACGGCTCGCTCCAGACGCCGCCGCTCTCCGGCACCATCCTGCCGGGCATCACGCGTGCGTCGATCATCGAACTGGCCAAGCGTGAAGGCTTGCGCGTCAACGAAACGCCGTACGAGTTTGCGCAGTGGCAAGCCGACGCCGCCAGCGGCCGTGTGAAGGAAACGTTCGCATGCGGTACGGCAGCGGTCGTGACAGCCATCGGTCAGGTGCGTCACGCCAACGGCGAATTCACCATTGGCGACGGTGGCGAAGGCCCGGTCACCAAGCGCATTCGCGATCAACTCACGGGCATTCAACGCGGCAAGGTCGCCGATCCGTTCGGCTGGGTGCACCACGTTGCGTAATCGCACGTTGAATTCGACGAGGTTGTCGACATAACAAGCTGTAAAGCTGCGCGTCGCCCGAGACAGCGACGCGGGAAACCATCGGCGGCGCGCCGCGACACCAGGAGAGTCGGGCGCGCCGTCTTGTTGTACTTGACGTGAAGATCATGGAACATCATTCGGGCGCAATCGCGAGCAGCACTCGCAGCGCCATTGCGGCAACCGACACAATCGGCGTCCCGCACTCCGTGCTCGAAGACATCTATGCGATGGTCATCGGCATGGCATTTGTGGTGGTCGGTCTGGTGCTGCTCAAAGCGGCTGGACTCGTCACCGGGGGCGTGGCCGGCATTGCGCTGCTCGCCTCCTATGTCTTGCCTCTCTCGGTGGGCACCATCTTCACCCTGGTGAACATCCCGTTTTTCCTGTTCGCATACTTCACCATGGGCCCGCGCTTCGCGCTCAAGTCCACGGTCGCGAGCGTCGGCATCACTTTTGCCCTCGCGGCCATGCCCCAGACGTTCAACGTCGCCTTTGTCAATCCGCTGTTCGCTGCGTTCGTCGGCGGCACACTGTGCGGCATGGGCATTCTGGCGCTCGCGCGCCACGGGGCAGGCGTGGGCGGCACGGGTATCGTCACGCTGTGGTTGCAACGGGAGCGCGGCATCAACGCGGGCATCACCCAGGTGTGTATCGACGCGACGATTCTGCTCGCCTCACTCACCACCCTCCCGGTCGCACGCGTCGCGTGGTCCGGGCTCTCGGCGGTGGCCATGAGCGCCATGGTAGTCGCGTGGCACCGACCGGGCCGCTACACCGGACGTTGAGCCGCGCCGGCCGGACCGTCCAGTCCCGCCGGCCGATAGGCACTCGCCTGCGCCAACAGCCATGCACGGAACACGCTCAGCGGCCGGCCGTGCGTGAGCTCCGTCGGATACACGAGGTAGTAGGCCGATTCGACCACGCTCTGCACGTCGAACGGAATTGTCAGGCCAAGCGTCGCCAACTGACCTTCGACGAAAAACTTCGGCACCAGCGCGATACCCAGCCCGGCGGCCGCGCCCGCGATGAGCATCGTGTGGAGTTCATAGCGAACGCCCTGCACGGTGCGGTTGTCCTCGATGCGTTGCTCGGCAAACCATTGCGTCCACGCGTTCGGGCGAGTCGTCGAGTGCAATAACGGATACGTCAGCAGCTCGGCGGCCGTGCGCACCGGTCCGTTCAGTAACGACGGTCGGCACACCGGCACCACCGCCTCACCGAACAGATAGTCCGACGAGGTGCCCGGCCACGTGGGCTGCCCGAAGTGAATGGCCGCTTCGAAGTGCGTGTCGTCGAACGTGAAGAGGTCGGTGTGCACGCCCATGTTCACGCGCACGTCCGGGTAGCGCTCATCGAAGTCCTTCATTCTCGGAATCAACCACTCCGAAGCGAACGTTGGCAGCACCGCCAGCTCCAAATACCCGCCACCGCTACCGTGCGCCATGATCGAGAGCGTATCGCGATCCAGTTGCTCCAGCGTGCGGCGCACTTGCGTGCCATACAGGCGTCCGGCGCGCGTGAGCACCACCCGCTGTTTGGCGCGCACGAACAGCCGCACACCAAGCTGCGCCTCCAACGTGGCGATCTGGCGCGACACGGCACTCTCCGTCAGGAACAGCTCGCGCGCCGCATGGGTAAAGCTCTCATGCCGGGCGGCGGCCTCGAAGGCCAGCAGCGCCGCCGTTCCAGGGGTCTTGAATTTGCGCATGTTGATTCCAAAAACGCATCAAGTGGCAATTTTATCTCGCTTTACGTCAGCGCGATCCGTTCCAATAATGCTGTCACTGCAAGAAGGCACGGGGTGAGGCGCTCCGAGCCATGCCCTGCCCCCCCTGCGATGCTGTCGGAGACGGCATCCTCTTCGCGAGACGATCCGATGCGTAATGCCAATGTGCTGTCCCTGCTGGTCTCCCTGATCGGGCAAGCGCGCGCCGACGCGCTCTTCGCCACGCTCAATTCGCCGTCGATCCTGGCGGACTGCGAGCCGGGGCGCGTGACCCGCGCCGAGTTGGCGCAAGCGATGAACATGGCGTTGTTCGAAGGGCTGCTGTCGCGCTCGCCGAACGGGCGCACCTACACGGAAGAAGCGATTGCCAGCGGCGGCAGCGTGTATTTCGATCACGGCGCGCTGCGCACCGTGCGCTGGGAGCGCAATGGCGCGTTGCCGCCGGGAGAAGCCGCCTTCACGCGCATTCTGCGTCCGCTGGGCTTCCGCCTGAACGGGCGCTATCCGCTCGATCGTCTCGGCATGACCGGCCGAGCCTACGCGCACGAAGACGCCCCCGAGGAGATTTCGCAATTCTTCGTGAGCGAGCTGCATCCGGAGCGTTTCTCCGAGACGTTTCAGCACGCCGTGTCGCGTGTCGTCGGTACATCGAAAGATCCGCTCACGCCTGCGGCCGTCGCTCAGCTCTGGGAACTGGAGCGTGATGGCACGCTGCCGCTCGAAAGCGCGCAAGCCCTGCTGCCGGTGATCGTCGGCGCGTTTGCACGTCAGCACGACATCCCCGACGAAGCCGATTACGAACTGCTGCTGGCAGAATCCGCAGAAATGGCCTGGATCGCAACCGAGGGCAATGCGTTCAACCATGCGACCGACCGCGTCGACGATGTGTTCGCGCTGTCCGACGCCGAGAAGGCCAAGGGCCGCCCGATGAAGCCCGAGGTGGAGCGTTCGCGCTCGGGCCGCGTGTTCCAGACGGCTTACCGCGCCGACACCGTGCGCCGCGAGTTCCGCGGTAAGGACGGCGAGCTCGTGACCCGCGAGGTGCCCGGTTCGTTTTACGAATTCATCACGCGACATCGTGAATTCGACACGGTCGAGCGCCGCTGGAAGACCGACCTGCGGTTCGATGCCGGCAACGCGCAGGGTATTTTCAAAATGACGGCCAACGCCAAGTAAACGCGCCTGCGCAGCCTCGGCGCACAATACGCCTGTGCGCCCAAGGCTGCGTCCTCACCTGCCGACGCCGGTGAACGGTACCGGCGGCCAACACTGAATTCCATAGGGGTACCAACGTGAACGCAACTTCCATCCTCAACGAACTGGGCATTGCCCGACTGGCCGACGCTGGCGACATCGCCGTGCATTCGCCCATCGACGGCGCATTGATCGGTCGCGTGGCCAGCGCCTCGGTGGCCGATGCCCAAGCCACACTCGCCCGCGCCCAGACCGCGTTTACCGCATGGCGCAACGTGCCCGCACCGCGTCGCGGCGAGCTGGTGCGCCTGCTCGGCGAAAAGCTGCGCGAGCGCAAGCAGGCGCTGGGCGCGCTCGTCACGCTCGAAGCCGGCAAGATCCTGCAAGAGGGCTTGGGCGAAGTGCAGGAAATGATCGACATCTGCGACTTCGCCGTCGGCCTGTCGCGTCAGTTGTACGGCCTGACCATCGCGTCGGAGCGTCCGGGCCACCGCATGGCCGAGACGTGGCACCCGATGGGCGTGTGCACCGTCATCTCCGCCTTCAACTTCCCGGTGGCCGTATGGGCCTGGAACGCTGCGCTCGCGCTCGTGTGCGGTAATGCCGTCGTGTGGAAGCCGTCGGAGAAGACTCCGCTGAGCGCGCTCGCCGTCAACAAGCTGATGGAAGAGGCGATCGCCGAATTCGGCGATGCGCCGCAAGGCCTCACCGCCCTCGTCGTCGGGGGTCGCGACGTGGGCGAGGCACTCGTTGCCGATCCGCGCTCGGCCATTGTGAGCGCGACGGGCAGCACGGAAATGGGCCGCAAGGTCGGCGTGGAAGTCGCGCGCCGCTTTGGCCGCTCGATCCTGGAACTGGGCGGCAACAATGCGGGCATCGTGACCGCGAGCGCCGACATGGAACTCGCCCCGCGCGGCATTCTGTTCTCGGCGGTAGGCACCGCCGGTCAACGTTGCACTACGCTGCGCCGGCTGTTCGTGCATGAGAACGTGTACGACAAGACGGTCGAGCGTCTGAAGACGTTGTACGGCAAGGTGGCCATCGGCAACCCGCTCGAACGCGGCACCCTCATGGGTCCGCTGATCGACGAAGGCGCGTTCAAGCGCATGCAGGACGCCCTCGACAAGGCGCGCGCACAGGGCGGCAAGGTCACCGGCGGCGAGCGTCGTGCCGTCGCGGGCGCAGAGAACGGCTTCTACGTGAGCCCTGCCATCGTCGAAATGCCGTCGCAGACGGAGATCGTGCTCACTGAGACGTTCGCGCCGATCCTGTACGTGCTGAAGTACCGCGACTTCTCCGACGCCATCGACGCCAACAACGCCGCCTCGCACGGCCTGTCGTCGTGTGTGTTCACCACCGATCTGCGCGAAGCCGAGCGCTTCACGTCCTCGTCGGGCAGCGACTGCGGCATCGCCAACGTCAATATCGGTCCGAGCGGCGCGGAAATCGGCGGTGCATTCGGCGGCGAGAAGGAAACGGGGGGTGGCCGCGAGTCGGGCTCCGACGCGTGGAAGGGCTACATGCGCCGTGCGACCAACACCGTCAACTACTCTTCCGCCCTGCCGCTCGCGCAAGGTATCGACTTCTCGATCGAGTGAAGTCGCGCAGGCAGACCCCGGCGTCGCACATTCCAATGCGCCACGCCCCGGAGACTGCTGCAACGTCTGTCAGCGCCGGACGCATCGTGCCAACAGGGCAGATGCGTTCGGCGCCTCCTCCCGAAGTCGCCGAAATCCGTCGCGCTTTTTGTAGCGAGGCCTCCATGTACGCATTCACTTCCCCGTTCGCCAATCCGGCCGGCTCGCCGATTCGCGAACTCTTCAAATACCTGTCGGAGCCGGGCATGATCTCGTTCGCGGGCGGATATCCCGCAAGCGACCTGTTCGACGTCGACGGTCTTGCGGCGGCCCAGGCGCGCGCCTTCGCCCAACCAACGCGCTGCCTGCAATATGGCCCGACCGACGGCCTGGCGGAACTCAAGGCCCAGGTCGTCGCACTGATGTCGTCGCGTGGCGCGACATGCAGCGCCGACGAACTCGTGGTGACGACAGGCTCGCAACAAGGGCTGGACTTGCTGCTGCGCGTGATGGTTGCGCCGGGCGATGTCGTCGTGACCGAGCAGCCGGCCTATCCGGCAACGTTGCAGGCGCTGCGACTCCAGCAGGCGAAGATCGTCACGGTGCCTGTCGATGCGCACGGCCTGAATGTCGAGCATCTGGCGGCAAGGCTGCACGACGGCCAGATCGCCGTGCCGAAGCTGCTGTACACCGTGCCGACGTTTGCCAATCCGACCGGCGCCACGCTCTCGCGCGAGCGGCGCATTGCCCTGCTCAAGCTGGCGGTGGCGTACCGCTTCATCATCGTTGAAGACGACCCGTACGGCGACTTGCGCTTCGCAGGCGAAGCGGTGCCGACCTTGCTCGCCCTGACGGCCGAGGTACCCGGATCGCGCGACTGGGTGGTGCACTTCTCGAGCCTGTCGAAGATCGTCGCGCCGGGGTTGCGTGTGGGTTGGACGGTTGCGCCGCCGGAGATCGCGCGCCGATGTGTCGTCGCAAAGCAAACCGTCGATCTGTGCAGCGTGCCGTGGACCCAAGCCGTAGCGGCCGAGTATCTCGCGGACGGCGCGTTGACGCGGAATCTGCCAACCATCACCGAGGCTTATCGCCACAAATGCGAAACGATGTGCGGCGCGCTGCGCGACAAGTTGGGCGATGCCATCGAGTTCCACGCACCGCAGGGCGGGATGTTCGTGTGGGCGCGTCTCGCAGCGGTGAAGACGAGCGCGCTGCTGCCGCACGCGATTGCCGAGAAGGTGTTGTTCGTACCCGGCACAGCCTTCTTTGCCGAGAACGCGGACGAGGCAACGCTACGTTTATCGTTTGCCGCACCGAACGTCACGGCGATTGAGGAAGGCGTGACACGACTGGCGCGCGCATTGGACGCGACCGGCACGTCGGTGGGGTAGTCACGCAGCGACCGGGCAGTCGCCAGACGCAAACGACATCGAAGCTATTTCGACGCTATTTCGATGGCGATCCGAAGCGATCCGAAGCAATATCGCGGCGATAGCAAAGGGATAGCAGGATGACGGCGAGGGCCGCGAGGGTCATCCCCGGAGGGATGGACATCGCGGCCCTTGGCGTTTGGCGTCTGCGCTCAGAGCTTCACGCAAACGTTGCGCAATTCGGTATAGAACTCGAGCGAGTGAACCCCGCCTTCGCGACCGATGCCCGATTGCTTGGCGCCGCCGAACGCCGTGCGCAGATCGCGCAGGAACCACGCGTTGATCCAACAGATGCCGACCTCCAGCGCGGCGCCCATGCGATGCGCGCGACCGACATCCGACGTCCAGACGGTTGCGGCCAGGCCGTACGGCGTGGCGTTGGCCATTGCGACGACTTCCTCCTCCGTGTCGAACGGCGCGATGTGGCAACACGGCCCGAAGATTTCTTCGCGGATGACCGAAGCGGTCTCCGGCAGGCCAGTCCAAATCGTCGGCTGCACCCACGCACCGTCCTTCATCGACGGCGGCATCTCGGGCACGCCACCGCCAGTGACGACCGTCGCGCCTTCTTCGCGCGCCTTGGCGTAATACGACAGCACCTTCTCGCGATGCACCTGCGAGACGAGCGGGCCGAAGTTCGTTCCTTGCGCGTACGGATCGCCCAGCTTCAGCGACTCGGCACGCGCCTTGAGCGCCGCCACGAAGCGCTCGAAGATCGGGCGTTGCACATACACACGCTCCGTGCCGAGACACACCTGACCGCTGTTATCGAAGCTCGAACGCGCGATGCCTGCGACGGCCTGATCGAAATCTGCATCCGCAAATACGATGCCGGGATTCTTGCCGCCCAGTTCGAACGACACCGGACGCACGCCATTCGCGGCCGCCTTCATGATCGCTTCGCCCGTGCGCGTCTCACCCGTGAATGTGATGCCGTTCACCCCTGGATGCTCGGTCAGAAACGCGCCCGCAGACCCCGGGCCGAAGCCGTGCACCACGTTGTAGACGCCCGGCGGCACGCCGACTTCGTTCATGACCTCGCCCAGCAGCGTGGCCGTGGCGGGCGTCTCTTCCGAGGGCTTCACCACCACCGTGTTGCCGAACGCCAACGCCGGGCCGACCTTCCACGTCATCAGCAACAGCGGCAGGTTCCACGGGCACACCACCGCAATCACGCCGCGCGGCGTGCGCACACCGTAGTTCAGCGCGTTGCCACCGTCGGGGGTGGTCATCGCGAACGACTCCGTCGGCACGTTCTTGATCATGTCCGCGAACACCTTGAAGTTCGCGGCGCCGCGTGGAATGTCCAGATGGCTGGCCAGACCGTGCGGCTTGCCCGTGTCCGCGATCTCAGCGGCAAGGAAGTCGTCGAAACGGCGGTTGATGCCGTCGGCCACGGCATGCAGCAACGCCACGCGCTGCGCGACCGTCATCTTGCCCCAGGGGCCTTGCAACGCGGCGTGGGCCGCACGCACGGCGGCATCGACCTCGGCGCGACCGGCTTCATGCACGCGGCCGATCACGCTGTTGTCGACCGGGTTGCGGTTCTCGAAGGTGCGCGGGCTCGACACCCACTCACCGTCGATGAAGTTCTGGAATTCCTTCATATCTCTCTCGTTCTGTCGGTTGCTTCGGGATGGGGCTGCCAGGCCGGGGCGCGTGCAGCGTCACTCGGCATACCCCGTGTTCCGGGGACAGCGGCATGAAGCACACGATAAATCCGCTTCCGCGTTCTCGTCAACTTTTTCTCGAGAATTTTTATTTATCTCGATATTTTATCGATTTTGCGAAAATCGAAACGAAGCTGCTTATAATCTCGGCACTTCCCTCGATTCCCGCCGCGCATGCATCGTCCGACCCCGTCTTCCGTCCAGACTTCCATCCAGACTTCCCCTCAGGCTGGCGACACCACGCTGGCGCAAAGCGCGTACATGCGCCTGCGCAGCGACATCGTCGAGGGGCGGCTCGCGCCGGGAGAGAAGCTGCGCGTCGAGCATCTGAAGGATCGTTACGAGGTCGGTGCGGGAACGCTGCGTGAGGCGTTGGCGCTACTGGTGGCCGACGCCCTCGTCGTTCAGCACGGGCATCGCGGATTTCGGGTGACGTCCATCTCGCTCGCCGACTTCGTCGACATCACCGAGACGCGTGTGCAGTTGGAGACGGCGGCGTTACGTCAGTCCATCGCGCTGGGCGACGACGCCTGGGAAGCCGATCTGACGAGCGCGTTTCACCTGCTCGCGCTCGCCGAGGAGCGGCTGGGAGACGGGCCGCGCGGAGACGGCGGCCAGTTTGCCCAATGGGAGGCGCGCAATCGCGCGTTTCATGAAACGCTGATCCGGGCGTGCCCGTCGCGCTGGCTGCACCACTTTCTGGCGATTCTGTATCGCCAGTCCGAGCGCTACCGGCGTTTGTCGATCACGCACCAGCCGGTGCCGCGCGATGTCCACGCAGAACATCAAGCCCTCTTCGAGGCCTGCCTGGCGCGCGATGCCGACAAGGCGTCGGCCCTGCTCGCGGCGCACATTCGCAAGACGCTTGAAGCCGTACGCGAACTGCCCGAAGCCGTCGTCAATTCCCGGTAACGCGGCGAGCTTATCGCGTCGCGCCCAGGCGCTGCGCCACGACGTCGAGCAACACTTCGGCGCCACGCACCAGTTGATCGTCATCGGTATGCTCGCGCGGATTGTGGCTGATGCCGCCGCGGCTTGGCACGAAGATCATCGCCGCCGGGGCAATGCGCGCGATCATTTGCGCGTCGTGGCCCGCGCCCGACGTCATGCGCTTGTATGACAGGCCCAGCCGCTTGACGCTCGCCTCGATGGCGTCGGTCAACTCGGCGTTGAAGACCACCGGCGAGAAGCGCGCGAGACGTTCGGTCGAAATGCGCACCCCCTCGTCGTGCGCCAGCTTCGTCAGGAAGCGCGCGAATCGCGCCTCGCCTGCGACCAGGCGTTGTTCGTCCGGGTCGCGCATATCGACCGTGAACACGGCCTTGCGCGCAATCACGTTGATGACGCCCGGCTCGATGCGCATCGTGCCGACGGTCGCGAGCGTTGTGCCCGAGTCGACGGCGATGCGGCGCAGTTCGGCGACCGCTGCTGCGGCGGCGTAGGCGGCATCGTGACGCAGACGCGTGGGCGTGGTGCCCGCATGATTGGCGTTGCCTTGCACGGTGACCTGCTGCCAGGAGATGCCCTGAAGGCTTTCCACGATGCCGATCTCCAGGCCTTCTGCCTCGAGAATCGGCCCCTGCTCGATGTGCAGTTCGAGATACTCGTGGGGCACGAGTGTGCCCGGGTGCATCGCCCCGGCGTAGCCGATGCGCGCGAGTTCGTCGCCCAGACGTGCACCGTCGGTGCCGATGGCATCGAGTGCCTCGTCCAACGGCAAGCCCCCCGCGTGAACCAGCGAGCCCATCATGTCCGGATGAAAACGCGCGCCCTCCTCGTTGGTGAACGCGGCGACGGTCATCGGTCGCAACGGCGTCCGGCCCGCATCGCGAAACGCCCGCACGACGGCCAGACCGGCGAGCACGCCGTAACAGCCGTCGAGCGCGCCCGCGTTGACCACGGTGTCGATGTGCGAGCCCATCATGAGCGGACGCGACGGCTTGCCCGGAGCGTCTGCCACGGCGGGCGAAAGCGTGCCGAAGATATTGCCGATGCGATCGATCTGCACGTCGAGATCGAGTTCGCGCATCCACGCGACGAGCCGGTCGCGACCGGCCTTCTCGGCGTCGGTGAGGGCGACACGGGTTCGTCCGCCCGCGACGGGATCGGCGCCGATCTCGCCCAACTCACGCAGTTGCTGCAACAGGACGAGGCCATTCAATCGAAGGGCAGCAGCGGTGTTCTTATCGGGCATGAGGCGAAGCACTCGTTTCGGTTGAGGTGTTGAGGGCACGGCACCCTTGGCTAGACCCACGGCCATCGGGATCTGCGGCGCGCGAGCGGCGCGCTGCCGTTCGCGAAGTCAACGAACGCAGCGATCACGACGACATCGAAATCTCTGCGCGCAGCACCTCGAGAAAGGCACGCATCGTCGCAACGCGCCGCTCGCCTATCGCCTTGCCGGCCGGTGTCGTGAGTCCGTCGACCAGACGAAAGAGCTTCGTCTCGAAGTGGTCGAGCGAGAAACGGCGGTCGTCGAGCGCACGCCGTTCGGCGAACGGGTCGGCGTGATCGTACAGGCGGGACCCCATACGGCCAGCAACGTAGAACGTGCGTGCGATGCCGATGGCGCCAATGGCGTCGAGCCGATCGGCATCGCGCAGTATGCAGGCTTCGAGCGATCTGGGGGGGATGCCCGCAGAGAAGCTATGCGCTTCGATGACATGCGCGGCGGCCCGGACGCGCGCATCGGGCCACCCCAACGCCTGCAATATGCCGCTCGCCTTGTCGGCGGAAAGGCGCGACGCCTGCGCACGTCGCGGGTCGGTCTTCTCCACCGGCACACAATCGTGAAGCAGCGTGGCGACGGCGAGCATTTCGAGATCGACGGCCGTCTCGTTCGTTGCAATGTCCTTCACCAGCGTCCACACGCGAATCAGATGCGATCTGTCATGCGCGCCGTCATCGCTGTCATCGCTGTCATCGCCGCCATCTCCTTCGCTTTTGTCGTCGCGGCCCGCCTGTCGCGCGACGTTGAGCGTCTGCAGCACGGCAGCAATCGTTTTCTCATAAGGGCTGAAGGCTTGTTGCAGCATGGCGAAGAGGACATTGACGATAGGAACGTCTGCGATTTTACCGATCCGGCGCGCGCCATCGCTGGCCGCGTATATGACAAACCCTGACAAACCCCGGAGCCCTTACGGTCTCCGGGGTTCGCCCGTCGCCAACCGACGGCCCGCACGCGGTTCGCGTCGACACCCGGCACCCTCGCAGGTGCCCGGCCCATCCAATCGCACAGCCCTATCCTCGATCGCTCGCCTGAGTGCAACGCGCTTGGCGAACGATCGGGGAAACGTCAGGGCATCAGCACTTTGTCCACGACGTGAATCACGCCATTTGATTGCATCACGTTGCTGATGGAAATGTGCGCCACGCCGCCCTTGTCATCCGTCACCATCAGATGACCGCCGTTTTGCGTCACGGTCAACGAATCGCCTTCGACGGTCTTCAACATGGCCTTGCCGCCCGCGTGCTCGACCGCTTTCATCAAGTCGTGTGCGGTGAGACGGCCCGGCACCACGTGATACGTGAGCACCTTGACGAGCGTCGGTTTGCTTTCCGGCTTCAGCAGCGTGTCAACGGTGCCTGCCGGTAACGCCGCAAAGGCTTCGTTCGTGGGCGCAAACACGGTGAACGGGCCGGGACCGGAGAGCGTTTCGACAAGCCCGGCAGCCTTCACTGCCGCGACGAGGGTCGTATGGTCCTTTGAGTTCACCGCGTTCTCGATGATGTTCTTCGAAGGGTACATCGCCGCACCGCCGACCATGACCGTCTTCTCCCCGCTGTCCATGGGCGCGGCGGACGCGCTGACTTGCCATCCGAACACACAGCACGTTGCCACGAGGACCGGCAGAAATCCGGTTGCGTATCGAGTCTTCATTTATTCACCCCATTGATGGCGCTTCGCAAAGCGGAAGCCCTTGTAATTACGGACAGACCGGACGCGCGGATGCATGTTTCGGAAATGAATTTACGTAAGTCGCGATGTCGTCCAGCACTGGCGCGTATCGTCTGAGCGGTGCGCTGAGCGTTCCCAGGAGCATCGCGTGTCCCAGGTCGTAGTGGCGGACTTCAACCTGGTCGTTCATCGTTCGCAATCGCTGGGCAAAGCGCTCGGTGTTGCCGGGGTCGACCACCGTGTCCGCATCGCCGACGGCCAGCCACATCGGTGGCTCCCGTCCCGTCACGAAATGAATCGGCTGGCTCGCACGTCGCGTCGGCTCGGGAAAGATCCGGCGCAGCACGTCGCTTTGCAGCGGCAGAAAGTCATAGGGCCCGGCAAGTCCGATCACGCCAGCGATATCGCACTTTCCCAGTCCGTCGACCTGCAAATAGCGGGCATCGGTGGCGAGAAGCGCCGCGATCTGCGCGCCTGCGGAATGGCCCATGAGAAACAGCCTTGCAGGATCTCCGCCGAATTCGGGCGCACGATCTCGGGCCCAGCGCACCGCCATCGCGGCATCGTCCATGAAAGCCGGGAAGGTCACCTCGGGATAAGTCCGATAGTCCGGCAAGATCGCCATGAATCCGCGCGAGGCAAGCGCCTCGCCGACAAAGCGGTAGTCCTCACGCTGGCCGTTCTGCCAACTGCCGCCATAGAAGAACACCACCACCGGCATGTCGCGACCGGTTGCGTCATGGCCCACCGGCAAATAGACGTCAAGCCGCTGCCGCTCGGACGTACCGTACGCGAGATCTGTTACGTCGCGATAAGTCGCCCGCGGCGTAAGCGCATTCACGAGCGTGACGGGACTACATGCGCACAACGTTACGCAGGTTAGCGCGAGCGCCAACATCGCGCCGAGCGAGACATTCACCATAGTCTTTCCTGTCGATTGGGGAGGAGGTTCGATTCGTCTGATCACGCGAAACGAGCACGGATAGGGCGGACCCACCGAATGTTCGCTTTCGTGAATACGCGCGCGATCGCCGAGCGGATGCAATTCGAACGCGAAGTCTGACGATTTTTTGTTTTTTGCTGCATCCGCAAGTTCGCGCCCCTCGTATACGTACCTACAGAGTTCCCCCCGCCTCGGAGCCCGCATGATGATTGCCGCCGTCATTGCAGTTGCTGGACTAACGCTCGCGCTTCACGCCGCAAGGCGTCGTCGATGGTACGTATACGGCGCCGGCAGACGCGCTCGAAACGTTGCGGTCGCACTGACTACCGGCGCAACCCTGCTCTTGGCGGGCTGCTCCGGCGCGCCGCCCAACCCCAATCCGCGCGCGGACGTCCCGCTTCAGACGGTGCCTGTCGATCTGGCGCGGTACATGGGCACGTGGTACGTGATCGCGAACATTCCCTACTTCGCCGAACGCGACTTTGTCGCCAGCCGCGCCGAGTGGATTTTGCGCGCCGATGGCAAGATCGACGATCACTTCTATGGCCGTAAGAATGGGTTCGACCAACCCGAGAGCCACTACCAGTTCCTCGATAGCGTGGTCCCGGGCAGCGGCGGCGGGCACTGGCGGGTTCGGCTGTTCTGGCCTATCTACGTCTCACAGCTCACGGTGTACGTCGATCCCGACTACCGTTACACGCTGCTCGGCTACCCCGATAAATCGTTGGGCTGGGTGTTTTCGCGCGAGCCGGTAATGGACGACGCGACCTACCGGGCCATGCTGTCCCGCTTCGAGGCGATGGGTTACGACACCACGCGCTTCCGGCGCGTCCCCCAGGTTCCCGGGCAACTGGGGCAACCGGGCTTCGCCACGCCGGGGCAGCGCGAATGAGAACGAGCCTGATGGCAAGCGTGATCGTGTGTCTGGCCGGCACGCTCACCACCTTGCCCGCGTGGTCGGGATGCCGCGACGCATTGACAACGGCCCATCGCATTGGCGCGGGCGAATTCTGCATCCTGGGCTTCTGCTTGTACAAGGCGGAGCTTTGGTCGACGCAGCCCCCCGTCTCGGCCGACACGCCCTTTGCACTTGTCCTCACCTATGAACGAAGCGTCAGTGGGGAGCGGATCGTCTCGACCGGCATCGACGAAATGCAGCGCCTGGCACCGCGTCCGATCGCGAACGAAACGCTAAACGCATGGCGCCGCGACATGCGGCGCGCGTTCGGCGACGTGTCGCGCGGAGACGAGCTTTGCGGGGTCTATCTGCCTGGGCGCGGGGCGCGTTTCTATACGAACGGGACGTTGAAGGCCGACGTTCCCGACCTGGCGTTTGCCCGGGCATTCTTCGGCATCTGGCTCGACCCGAACACGCGGGCGCCCTCGCTTCGCAAACGCTTGCTGGGCGAAGGCCCCTGAGCGGCCGTGGTATCGCGACGACGCAGCCCAGCGCTTTCCGGTCGTTACCATGGCCTGCTTTACGTTGTGCTCGGCCAGGTGGGATGGTTCACGTGCGTGCTCAGTGCCGCCAAGGGAGACGCATGGATAGGCGTCGCGCTTGTAGCCGCCATGGCGGCGGGTCATCTGCGCCTGGTCCGGCGGCCGCTTCGCGAGGCCGGGTTCCTCATCGTCGTCACCGTGCTTGGTTTCGGATGGGAGTCCTTCGTTTTTCGTACCGGCTGGATTGCCTACCCCAATGGTGTGATCGTCCGCGGCTACGCACCGTATTGGATGGCCGGGCTATGGGCCTTGTTCGCATTGCAGGTCAACCCCGTCTTCTCGTCGTTGCGCCATCGCCGCGTGTTATGTGCGTTGCTGGGTGCGGTGGGCGGTCCGCTGTCGTTTCGCGCGGGATCGGCATTGGGGGCCGTCGAGTTCATCGACATCTGGCGAACGTACGCGCTGATCGGCGCCGGATGGGCGGTCATGTTGGCCGGCCTGATCGAACTGGGCGCTGCGATAGGGTCGGGGCCGCCCGCGTCTTCCGATACAAAAAAACCCCGATGACCGTCGGTCTCCGGGGTTTTCGGTCTCGCCTGACAGAGAAGCTCGCGTCAGAACGGGATATCGTCATCCATGTCGTCAAAGCCGCCGCCCGGCTGCTTGGCCGGCGCTTGCTGACGGGCACCACCACCACCACCACCACCACCGCCACGCGAATAGCCACCACCGCCGGCACCGCCTTCGTCGCCGGCGCCGCGCGAGTAACCGCCACCGCCGCCACCGCCGCCGCCTTCACCACCGCTACGGCCGCCGAGCATCTGCATCTGATCCGCCACGATTTCCGTGCTGTAACGGTCCGTGCCGTCCTGCGCCTGATACTTGCGCGTGCGGATACGACCTTCGATATACACCGATGAGCCCTTCTTCAGGTACTCGTTGACGATCTCGGCAAGACGGCCGAAGAACGACACACGGTGCCATTCCGTCAGCTCCTTGAACTCGCCAGACTGCTTGTCCTTGTAACGGTCGGTCGTCGCCAGACGAATGTTCGCGACCGCATCGCCGCTCGGCATGTAGCGGACTTCGGGATCGGCACCCAGGTTGCCGACCAGGATCACTTTGTTGACTGATGCCATAAAACTCTCTCCGGTATTGCTGAAATCCGATCAGGATTGACGAGGCGCTGGCGTCCTCATCGGTGCGGCGATTATAAGCCACACGAAAGCGCCGACGGCACATGTCACGAATATTGCGTTTTGACCGTAGTGAGTCATCAGATAACCCCCTAGTGCCCCGCCGCAGAACAGCCCAAGTGCCTGCGTCGTATTGTAGACACCCACCGCCGCGCCCTTGCGCTGCCCCGGCGCCAGCTTCGACACCAGCGACGGCTGCGACGCCTCGAGCACATTGAAGCCCAGGAAGTACACAAACAGCACCACCGCAATCACGCTCACCGTCGGCGGCAATCCGCCCAGCGCCGCCTGCGCCAACGCCACCAGCGCAATCGCCGAGAGCAACACCGCCTTCATCTTGCCCCGCTTCTCAGCCGCGATGATCGCCGGCACCATCGCCACGAACGACAACCCCATCACCGGCAGATACACCTCCCAGTGCTGCGTCACCGGCAGCCCCGCCGCCACCAGCATGCGGGGCATCGCGACGAAGAGCGCCGTCTGCGTCGCATGCAGCACGAACACGCCGAAGTTCAAACGCAGCAACTCCGGGTTGTGCAGCACCTCAGAGAACGGAGCCGGCCCAGCCTTGGGATGCACAGGCGGCGTCGGCACGACCCACACCACCACGAAGATCGCCAGCACAGCCAGAATGCCAATCGCCGAGAACAACCCGCTCATGCCCAGCCAGTGGTACAGGAACGGCGCACACACAATCGCCACCGCGAACGACACGCCAATGCTGCCCCCGATCATCGCCATCGCCTTCGTGCGGTTCGCGTCGCTCGTCAAATCCGCCACGCACGCCATCACGGCCGAAGAAATCGCCCCGGCGCCCTGAATCGCCCGGCCAACGATGATCCACGTCAAATCATGCGCCAGCGCCGCGACAAGCGAGCCGATCGCAAACACGATCAGACCGAACACAATGACCGGCTTGCGCCCCAGCCGATCCGACGCCCATCCATACGGAATATAGAGCAGCGACTGCGTCAGCCCATAGATGCCGATCGCCAGTCCGACAAGAAAGGTATTGTTGCCGCCCGGAATCGTCTGGGCGAACACCGAGAAGACCGGCATGATCAGAAACAGGCCCAGCATGCGCAGCGCAAAAATCCCTGCAAGCGATGCACTCGCGCGCACTTCTAGCGGGGTCATGCGGCCACCTCGGCCGCCGGTCGTGGCAGGGGAAGCGGAAGTCACGGAATCGGTGGACATTACGTCGTGAGAGATGGAAAAAACGTGCGCGGCATCATTCTGCCTCGGAATCGTCTGATGATGACAGCCCGCTCGCGCGGCAGGTCAGCCCCCCGGTGGGCGCGTCGATGGCATCCGGATTTCGGCCGGGCACCCCCTGGAAAGCGGACGCTTTGCCCCCACCTATGCGTCAGGCCGGCGTATCGCCCAAGACAGCCCCGTCAGCCGGATCAGCCCCAGCCATCAAACTTAGGTATATTAGCAGGTTTAGCCGCCCTGATTTCCCCCCAGCGGCCCGCCCGACCGCTCCCGCCGCCAACTGCATCGACGCCCGGCCAACGTCGCGCCGGCGCGACGCGACGTGCCGGGAAACTCGGTCTCTTGGGGGCCGGAAACCGCCCCGCGACAATTCGCCGCGCGGATTCCTCGGCGACGACCCGGAACCGTCAATGGAAACCATTCGTATTCGTGGGGCTCGTACCCACAACCTCAAGAACGTCAATCTCGACTTGCCGCGTCACCAACTCGTGGTGATCACCGGCCTGTCCGGCTCCGGCAAATCGTCGCTCGCGTTCGACACGCTCTATGCGGAGGGCCAGCGTCGCTATGTCGAGAGCCTGTCGGCGTATGCCCGCCAGTTCCTGCAACTGATGGAAAAGCCCGACGTCGATCTGATCGAGGGCCTCTCGCCCGCGATCTCCATCGAACAAAAGGCCACATCGCACAACCCGCGCTCGACGGTTGGCACGGTCACCGAAATCCACGACTACCTGCGTCTGCTCTACGCCCGCGTGGGTACGCCCTATTGCCCCGACCACGGCTTGCCGCTCGAATCGCAAAGCGTCTCGCAGATGGTCGACGCGGTGCTCGCGCTGCCCGAAGACACCAAGCTCATGATCCTCGCGCCGATCGTCGTCGATCGCAAAGGCGAGCACGCCGATCTCTTCGAGTCGATGCAGGCCCAGGGTTTCGTGCGCTTTCGCATTCGCTCGGGGGGCGGCGCGGCCAACGAAGGCACGGCACGCGTCTACGACATCGAAGCCTTGCCCAAGCTCAAGAAGACGGAGAAACACTCGATCGACGTCGTCGTCGACCGCGTGAAGGTTCGCGCCGATCTGAAGCAGCGTCTCGCGGAATCGTTCGAGACGGCACTGCGCCTGGCTGACGGCCGCGCCATTGCGCTGGAAATGGACACCGACAAGGAACACGTGTTCAGCTCGAAGTTCGCGTGCCCGGTCTGCTCGTACTCGCTTCAGGAACTCGAGCCGCGTCTGTTCTCGTTCAACAATCCGATGGGCGCGTGCCCCACCTGCGACGGGCTGGGTCAGATGACGTTCTTCGACCCGAAGCGCGTCGTCGCCTTCCCGGCGCTCTCGCTCGCCTCGGGCGCGATCAAAGGGTGGGATCGCCGCAACCAGTTCTATTTCCAAATGCTGCAAAGCCTCGCGGCGTTCTACGACTTCGACGTCGACACGCCCTTCGAGGACCTGCCGGAAGCCACGCAGAAAATCGTGCTTTATGGCTCCGGCGAACAAACCATTCCCTTCACTTATGTGAACGAGAAGGGCCGTACGTCGGTGCGCGAACATGCCTTCGAAGGCATCATCCCGAATCTGGAGCGGCGTTATCGCGAAACCGACTCCGTTGCCGTACGCGAAGAACTCGCCAAGTACCAGAACAATCGCGCGTGCCCCGATTGCGAAGGCAGCCGGCTGCGCCGCGAAGCGCGCTTCGTCAAAGTGGGGGAAGGCCAGCAGGCGCGAGCCATCTACGAGATCGGCAACCTGCCGCTGCGCGCGGCGCTCGGCTACTTCCACGAACTGGTGCTGCACGGCGCCAAGCGTGAGATCGCCGACAAGATCGTGAAGGAAATCGTCGCGCGCCTCACGTTTCTGAACAACGTCGGTCTCGACTACCTCTCGCTGGAGCGCAGCGCCGATACGCTCTCCGGAGGCGAAGCGCAGCGCATCCGTCTGGCCTCGCAAATCGGCTCCGGCCTCACCGGCGTGATGTACGTGCTCGACGAACCCTCCATCGGCCTGCACCAGCGCGACAACGATCGCCTGATCGGCACGCTCAAGCATCTGCGCGATCTCGGCAACTCGGTGATCGTGGTCGAGCACGACGAGGACATGATTCTCGCCAGCGACTACGTCGTCGACATGGGGCTCGGTGCTGGTATTCACGGCGGCAGGATCATCGCGCAAGGCAGCCCCGAGCAGATCGAGCAGTCACCGGAATCGCTGACCGGGCAGTACCTGTCGGGAGCACGGCGTATCGAAGTCCCCGCCGAGCGCCACGCGCCTGGCGACGACCGGCTGCGCATTCTCGACGCGACGGGCAACAACCTCAAGAACGCCAATCTGGACCTGCCGGTCGGTTTGCTGACCTGCGTGACAGGCGTGTCCGGTTCGGGCAAGTCGACGCTGATCAACGACACGCTGTATCACGCCGTCGCGCGGCACCTGTACGGCTCCTCCGCCGAGCCAGCGCCGTATGACCAGATCGAAGGGCTGGAACACTTCGACAAGGTCATCAATGTCGACCAGTCCCCCATCGGACGCACACCGCGCTCCAACCCGGCGACGTACACGGGCCTGTTCACGCCGATCCGGGAACTCTTCGCCGGCGTGCCTGCGGCCAAGGAACGCGGCTACGATCCGGGGCGTTTCTCGTTCAACGTGAAGGGCGGACGCTGCGAAGCCTGCCAGGGCGACGGCGTCATCAAGGTCGAGATGCATTTCCTGCCAGACGTGTATGTGCCTTGCGATGTCTGCCACGGCAAGCGCTACAACCGCGAGACGCTCGAAGTCCAGTACAAGGGACGCAACATCTCCGAGGTGCTCGACATGACGGTCGAGCAAGCGCACGAGTTCTTCAAGCCCGTGCCGGTCGTGGCGCGCAAGCTCAAAACCCTGCTCGACGTGGGCCTGGGCTATATCCGCCTCGGTCAGTCGGCCACCACGCTCTCGGGCGGTGAGGCGCAGCGTGTGAAGCTCTCGCTCGAACTCTCCAAGCGCGACACCGGCCGAACGCTGTACATTCTTGACGAACCCACGACCGGGCTGCACTTTCACGATATCGAGTTGCTGCTTACGGTGATTCACCGGCTGCGCGATCAGGGCAATACCGTCGTCATCATCGAACACAATCTCGACGTCATCAAAACGTCGGATTGGGTGATCGATCTCGGGCCCGAAGGCGGGGCCGGCGGCGGGCAGATCATCGCCCAGGGCACGCCCGAGCAAGTGGCGGCGAACAAGGCGAGCTTCACCGGCAAGTACCTCGCACCGTTGCTCGCACGAGTGAAGTGACTGAAGTGAGTGGAGTGAGCGCATTGCCCACGCCACGCACGCGCGTGCGTCTTGGGCGTCTTGGACGCGCCGCTCGTGTCGTCACTGCGTAATCCCTTTGGAAGGAGACGTCGTTGCATGGAACCGCGCTCTGGCTGGAATCCGGATCGGGATCTCTGGATCGAACTGGCGAGCTATGTCCTGGCCGCCTTGGCGCTCTGGCTGATTCTCCACGTTCGTCTGCTCTCGGTGGTGCTCGCCGGGATGATCGTCTATCAACTCGTGCACATGCTCGGCCCACGCCTGCAACTGCGCATCTCGAGCGAGCGCGCCCGGCTGGTTGCCGTTGCCCTCCTGTCGGCGGTCATCGTTGCATTGATGACGGCGCTCATCTTCGGCATCATCACCTTCTTTCGCAGCGACGCAGGACATCTGGAGCGCCTCAACGGCCGAATGATGGAAGTCATCGAGCAGGCGCGTGCGCAATTGCCCGCGTGGATCACAGCACGCCTGCCCGTCGGCAGTGACGACATGCATCAGACGATCACCGGCTACCTGAAAGACCATACGCAGGAGATGTCGCTCGTTGGCAAGGAAGCGCTCAACGCGATGGTGCATATCGTGGTGGGCCTGGTACTTGGCGCCCTCGTCGCCCTCTCGTCGATCCGGCCCGTTCACAGCATGCGCCCACTCGCGGCCGCGCTCGCCCGCCGCGTCACGCTGTTCGGCGACGCCTTCCGCCGTATCGTATTCGCGCAGGTCAAGATTTCGGCGATCAACACCGCCTTTACCGCGATCTTCCTGCTCGGCGTGTTGCCGCTGTTCGACGTGCACTTGCCGCTGCGCAAGACCATGATCGTGGTGACGTTCGTCGTCGGACTGCTGCCCGTCGTGGGCAATCTGATCTCGAACACGTTCATCGTGGTGCTTGGCCTGTCCGTCTCGCTGTATGTGGCCATCGCCGCGCTGGCTTTCCTGATCGTGATTCACAAGCTCGAATACTTCCTGAACGCCCGCATCGTCGGCACGCAGATCCAGTCGCGCGCCTGGGAACTGCTGCTCGCCATGATCGTGATGGAAGCCGCGTTCGGACTGCCCGGACTCGTCGCCGCGCCCATCTATTACGGCTATCTCAAGGGCGAACTGGCCGACAAGCAACTCGTCTGAGTCTCGACCGTTGCCCGACCCGTTGCTCGACCCATTGCTCGACCCATTGCCCGACCTATTGCCCGACCCATTGCCCGACCGCCTCGCACCGCCCATGGGGTCCCCATCGGACGGTGCCCGCGCCGGGCCTATTTTTTAGATGCGATTTGACATTTCGTCACCCAGTGACATAATGTCAAATCATGAAATCGATCCAATCTCCGCCTGCGGGCAAGCTCAACGAAAACACCTTGCTGTTGCGTGAAGGACGCAAGATCGTCGAGGCGTTAGGCCAGACGTTCGCGCCGCTCGTGGAAGTGGTGCTGCATGACCTGACCGATCCCGATCACGCCATCGTGGCGATCGCCAACCGTTTGTCCGGACGCAAGCCCGGCGACGCCGTCACGGAGATGGGCCTCGCGCGCATCGCGGACCCGACGTTTCCCGAAGTCATTGCGAACTACGCGAACCGCTTTCCCGACGGACGTCCGGCGAAGAGTACGTCCATTGGACTGAAGAACAGCCGCGGCGAGTATGTCGCCGCCATCTGCCTGAACATGGACATCTCGATGCTCGCCGCGGCCGCCGCGAGCGTGCAACAACTGGTGAGCGTGTCGAGCGATGCGCCGACGCCCGTGCGTGAAACGCTCGCGCCCCGCCGTCTCGACGACATCGTCTCGCTCATCACCGACTTTGCCGCGCAGCGCAACACCACGCCGCAGGGCCTGACGCTCACGCAACGCCGTGAAGCGATCCGCCTCATCGAGGCACGCGGCCTGCTCGACCTGCGTCACGCCCATGCTGAAATTGCGCGCGTGTTGGGGATCGCGCGCTCGACCGTCTACACCTACCTCTGCGACCCGAAAGGCACCTCATGACAACTCCCCCGCTGGCGATTACCTATGGCGACGTCGTCGCCGCCCACGACCGAATTCGCGAAGCCGCGCATCGCACGCCCGTCCTGACGTCTCGCACGGCCGACGCCATGACCGGCGCCACGCTGTTCTTCAAGGCGGAGAATTTCCAGCGCATGGGGGCCTTCAAGTTCCGTGGGGCCTACAACGCGATCTCGCAGTTCACGGCCGAGCAAAAGCGCGGCGGCGTGCTGGCGTTCTCGTCGGGCAACCACGCGCAGGCGATTGCGCTCTCCGCACGCGAACTCGGCGTGCCGGCAGTCATTCTGATGCCCCAGGACGCGCCGCAGATGAAGATCGACGCTACGCGCGGCTACGGCGCGGAAGTCATTCTGTTCGACCGCTACAAGGAAGATCGCGAAGCGCTTTCCAAGCGCCTCGCGCACGAGCGCGGCATGACGCTGATTCCGCCCTATGACCATCCGCATGTGATGGCGGGCCAGGGCACGGCAACCAAGGAGTTGATCGAAGACGCGGGCGAACTCGACACCCTCCTGGTATGTCTAGGCGGCGGCGGTCTCCTCTCGGGCTGCGCCGTCGCGGCACGGGCGCTGAACCCGGAGATCGAGATCTACGGCGTAGAGCCGGCGGCCGGCAACGATGGGCAGCAGAGCTTTCGCACCGGCAAGATTGTGCACATCGACACGCCGCGCACGATTGCCGACGGCGCGCAAACCCAGCATCTCGGCGAACTCACGTTCCCAGTGATCCGCGCCCTTGTCGACGACATCGTGACCGTGACCGACGACGAGCTCGTGCAGACCATGCAGTTCTTCGCGAGCCGCATGAAGATCGTGGTAGAGCCGACCGGCTGCCTTGCAGCCGCAGCGGCGCTGCAGGGCAAGGTCGATATTCGTGGCAAACGCGTGGGCGTCATTCTGTCGGGCGGCAACGTCGATATGACACGCTTCGCCAAGCTGATTCTGGGGGAAGCCGTATGAGCGGGCAGGAACAGGACATCAAAGGGGTCGACGTAGCGACATTGCAGCCGCCGCGCGGCCACTATTCGCACGGCGTCTGTGCCGGAGGATTCGTCTTCGTGTCGGGCCAGTTGCCAATCACGCCCGAAGGCGAACGCCTCGTGGGCGCCCCGTTCGCCGTGCAGGCGAAGCAGGCGCTGGATAACGTCGCCGCAATTCTTGCCGCGTGCGGCACGCGCATCGACCGATTGGTGCAAGTGCGCGTGTACATCACGAACGTCGACGATTGGGGGCCATTCAACGAGGTCTACACCGCCTGGGCGGGCAACGCGAAACCGGCTCGCGCGGTTGTGCCCGTCCCCGCGCTCAGTCATGGCGTGGCGGTAGAGGTCGAGGCGACGGCGTTGGCCGGCTGACGGTTGGCGTGTCGTTTGCCAGCGCCCTGGTGCGGGGGCGTCGCCCCAATATGCCGCGATGCCCTCAAAAAAGGGCGCATATCGCGGCTATTTGCCGGACAATTTCCCAAAAGTCAGCGCACATAGGCAAAAGAAGCCGCCCGTGCGTAGCCATCTCCCGCAAACCTCGCTACTCTGGGGTCTTTTGAAAGACTGGCGTCTGCCCCGTACCGCAGCAGCATGCGTGTTCGCGGCGCTCGGCGCCGGTCCATTCCGATTGCCCATGACGACGCCACCTGTTTCTCCGCAAGCTTCCGCCGATCCCACGCCCACCTTGGGTGTGTCAGCGTCGCCCGAAGCCCTGCAAAGCGATATCTCCAATCCGGCGCAGCAAACGCGCGTCGATGACGAGCCGATGCGCCTGATCACCAGCTTCAACGACGTCTTCGTCGTTGTCGCGTCGGCGCTGCTCACGTTCGGCACGGTGTGGCTGACCCGCGCGCTCCCGCCGTGGGTTTCCGCACTGCTTTATGCAGCCGTCGTCTGGGGACTCTCCGAGATCTTCGTTCGCCGCCGCCGCATGGCGCTGCCCGCGCTGTGCTATAGCTTTGGCTTTATCGCTGCGTTCGCCAGTATTGGCTTCATCAGCATTCAAGGGGTGCACGGACTCAGCGACACGACGCAGATTCCTGCCGAGGCGCACGGGCTTGCGCTCGGCGCTCAAATCTTCTTTTCGCTCATCGCGAGTTACATCGGCATCGGCATCGGCACGGTGATGTACTGGCGACGCTTCCGGGTACCCGTCACAATCGCGATGGGCATCGGCGGCGCGGTCTGCCTGACCTGGCTCTTCGTCGTGATTGTCGGTGAGAACCTCATTGGCGCAATGAGCGTCGTGAGCATCGTCGGCGGGCTCGCGATCTTCGTCTGGGCACTGCGCTGGGATGCCGCTGACACGCAGCGCACCACCTTCCGCTCGGACGTCGCGTTCTGGCTGCATCTGCTCGCGGCATGCATGGTCACGCACCCGATCTTCTGGATGCTGATGCCGGCGCATCCCGTCGCAGCCATCGCCGTCTTCGTGCTGCTGACCGGAATATCGCTTGCGATCGACCGTCGTGCGCTCATGATGTCGTCGCTGCTCTATGTGATCGTCGCGATTCTCAACCTGCTGGTGACGTCGCAAGACACGCACGCGTTAGCCGTTGTCGCCGTCGCTGTCGGCAGCACGCTCTTGCTGCTGTCGGCATTCTGGCAGCCGGCGCGCGCACGGGTACTGAAACAGCTCCCCGCAAGCTGGCGCGCACGCCTGCCTCACTGAAGCGACACGCGTTCCAGCACCTTCATGTAATGATCGAGCGAAGGCGTCGGCATGCCGGCGACCTTCGCGCGGTCGTCCCAGCGACGCAGCCGTAGCGCTGCGTCGGCATGCGCGCGCGCGAGGAACGACTTCACCTCTTCATCGCTGAACACCCCGCCCTGCAACGCCAGACTGCGTATCGAATCGGGCGAGAGCTTGCCGTAGTACTCGGCATCGATGGCGCACAGGCAGCGCTTGGCGTCCACATGCAGGCGAATCGGATCGAGCACCGCGTCGCTGAACAACGGTCGCAGGAACGGCAGCGCGAAGTATTGGTGCAGATCGTCGATGCCACGCTCGGTGGGCGTCTCCCCCTGCAGATTGAGCAGATGGCCGAGATCGTGGAGGAAACTGGCGGCCACGAGCGCCTCGTCGGCCCCGTCGCGCTCGGCGAGCGCGCCGCTTTGCAGCGCGTGCTCCAATTGGGTCACGGGCTCGCCGCTGTAGGCAAGCGAGCCGAATTTATCGAACAGGGTGCGGATGTCCGGAAGGCTCAGGGCCATCGTGTGAACTCTCGTTGTCGTCGCGAATGCTTGCGGTGGCGGCCGTCGCGGCATCGGCAAACGCCACCAGTTTCGACACCTTTGTTTCCTTGGGCGTCTTGATGTCCTTGCCTTCCTTGCCGTCCTTCGGCTTGTCTCGCATACGGCTCTTGCGCAGCGCTCCCGCGTCGTCGAGCACCGGGTACGCCGTTGAGCAGAACAGCGAATTCAGACGCTTCATGTCGCTGATGATGTCCAGATGCAGCGAGCTCGTCTCGATACTCTGCACCGACTGGCCCGCCAGACGGTTCAGGTGCGTGTACGAATAGGCGCGCTCCAGATCGCGGAAACTCTCCTTCTCGGCCATGAGCCGTTGCGCGCTCTTGAGGTCGGTGTTCAGGAACACCGAAAGCCCCAGTTGCAGGTTCGTCACCAGCCGCGCGTGCATATCGCAGATCTCCTGCAGTCCCGCCTCGGAGAACGACAGTTTGTGCGAGATCTTCTTCTCCTCGACCTCCGTCACCATGCGCTCGATGATATCGCCCGCATGCTCGAGATTGATCGTAAGAGAAATGATGTCCGTCCAGCGGCGACTGTCCTGCTCGCTCAGGTTTTCACGAGATACGCGTGTCAGATACATCTTCACCGCCGTGTAGAGATGGTCGACGTCGTCGTCCATCCGGCGCGTCTCGCGCGCCCGCGCCACGTCGTTGCTGCGAATGACGTCGAGCAAACCGTTGAGCATCTGCTCGACGAGGTCGCCCATGCGCAGCGTTTCGCGCGTCGCGTTGGCCAGCGCAACTGACGGCATCTCCAACGCGCTCTCGTCCAGGTGGCGGGGACGCGTGACGCCGTCGGCCTCGGGCTTTTCCGCGAGCAGCCGAACGCACAGGCGCGCCATCGGCTGCGTGAATGCGAGGAACACCAGGCAGCGAACCAGGTTGTAGAGCACGTGGAAATTGACGACGGCTTGCGCGGGTGCGTCCGAGAGCCAGCTCACAAGCCTCGGCGCATAGTCGATGAACGGCAGCACGACCAGGCAGCCGACCAACTTGAAGATGAGGCTGCCGAAGACCACGCGACGGCCCGCCGCGTTCTGCCCGGCCGACGTCAGCATGGCAAGCATGCCGCTGCCCAGATTCGCGCCGATCACGAGGCACAGCGCCACCTTGAGCGAGATTACGCCCGACGACGCCAGCGTCGCCGTAAGCAATACCGCCGCGAGACTCGAGTACGACACCATCGCGAAGAGCGCGCCGATCAGCGTGTCCAGCATCACGTCGCCGGTCAACGAGCCGAACAGCACCTTGACGCCGGCCGCTTCGGTCATCGGCGTGGTCGCGCTCACGATCAGTTGCAACGCCAGCACGATCAGCCCCAGCCCGATGGCCACGCGGCCGAGCTGGCCAGCCCGCGTCTGCTTGCGCGACAGGAAGAAGATCACCCCGAAGAAGATCAGCAACGGCGAGAGCCAGTGCAGGTCGAATGTCAGAATTCGCGCCATGAGCGCCGTACCGACATCCGCCCCCAGCATGATCGACAGCGCGGGCGCGAGCGCGATCAGGCCCTGCGCGCCGAACGACGAAACGATGAGCGCCGTCGCATTGCTGCTCTGCACGAGCCCCGTGACGAGTACCCCGGCCGCGAACGCAAGGAAGCGATTCGAAATGCTGTGCGACAGAATGCGCCGCAGATCGGCGCCATAGACGCGCAGGACCCCGGTACGCACGATGTGCGTGCCCCAGATCAGCATCGCCACGCCGGAGAGAAGGTTGAGCAGAGTCAGCATGCCAGTGTTCCGTGATCTTGTTGTCGACGGGACGGGCAGCGCCCTGCGCCGCCCACATGACGCGCCCACTGGTTTGCCAAACCGGCATCCCGCGTCAGTCCAACACTGGCGTCGGGATGCGTATGAAGTTCACGCGTCATGCGTATCCCCAATCGGTACACCGTACACCAAAACGACCCGCGCAACAATCGTGTCATGAATTTGTCACAATTTTTGCCAGGATTCCGCTCAGCCTTGTTGCGTAAGGGTGACAGCCCCGTTCAACCGGCGACGGCATGCCGCCTGCCGGCCGATTTTGCCGCTCTGCCGCCCCCCCCCCATCCACGTCAGCGAATCGACCTCAGACGCCCCATGGCAAGGTGAAGGTTTTGGTATTGGTGAAGCTCTTCATCGCCTCCTGCACCCCTTCCTTGTAGCCCAGGCCGGAATCCTTGATGCCGCCAAACGGCGTCAGTTCGATACGATAGCCCGGCACTTCCCAGACGTTGACCGTCCCGACCTGAAGTTCGTTGGTGAAGCGCGTCACGTAGTCGAGGCGGTTCGTGCACACGCCGGACGATAGACCGAACGCCGTACCGTTGGATAGGGCGATGGCTTCGTCGATGCTGCCGAACGTCAGGATCGGCGACACCGGCCCGAAGGTCTCCTCGCGAACGACGGTCATCGTCGGATCGACGCGGTCGATGACGGTCGGGGAATACAGCGCACCTTCGCGCCGGTTGCCCACGAGCAAGCGTGCGCCTTGCGACACCGCCTCGTTGACGCGCGCCTCGAACAGACGGGCCGCCGCCTCGTCGATGACGGTGCCCATGTCGTTCGTATCGTCGGCCGGGTCGCCGTACTTCCACGCACGGGTCTTCTCCACCACGAGGTCGGTGAACTGCGCCGCGATGTCACGATGCACGAGCATCCGCTTGACGGCCGTGCAGCGTTGGCCGGAATTCTTGTAGGAGCCTTGCACCGCCAAGTCGGACGCGCGATCGAGGTCTGCGTCCTCCATCACGATCAACGGATCGTTACCGCCGAGCTCCAGCACGATGCGACGATAGCCCGCCTTCGAAGCAATGTATTTGCCGATCGACACACCGCCCGTGAACGTAATCATGTCGATGTTCTCGTTCGTGATGAGTTCGTCGGCAATCTCCATCGGGTCGCCCGTCACGACCTGCAGCATCTCTGGCGGCAGCCCGGCTTCGTATAACGTGTCAGCCAGGTAGTAGGCCGAGAGCGGTACCTTTTCCGATGGCTTGAGCACCATGCGGTTGTTGGTCGCAATCGACGGCGCCACCTTGTGCGCCACCTGATTCATGGGGTGGTTGAACGGCGTGATGGCCGAGATCGCCCCGAGCAGCGGCTCGCGCTGCGTCACCACACGGCGCCGCTTGCCATGCGGCGTGAGGTCGCACGAGAAAGCCTGCCCGTCGTCCTTGAGGGTCTCGCCGGCGGCGAAGCCGAGCACGTCGGCCACCCGGCCGATTTCGTAGACGGCGTCTTTCTTGCACAGCCCCGACTCCATCGTGATGATTGCGGCCGCTTCGGCGGTACGCTCGCGCAGCAGCGCAGCGGCCTTCTCGAGGATATTGGCGCGCTCGAAGCGGGTGAGCGTCGAGCGGTACTGTTTGGCAATCGAGAACGCGCGGCGCACGTCGTCGAGCGATGCTTTCGGCACCGTGCCGACCAGATCGCCCGAGTAAGGATTGAAGACTTCGATGATCCGTTCGCGGGTCACTTTCTCGCCACCGATGCGAAGCGCTTCGGCGCGGAACTCGGGGTGCAGCTTGTGCGGCGCGTTCATGGGGTTCTCCACAGCGTATCCCACTGGACAGGGGGCCGGCGATGCAACCGTTCAGGGGGTTGCGTGCCGTTGGTTCTCATGGCAAATCCTGGCGATGCGGTGTCAGACGTGATTGAGCGCCACGTCGAGAATGTCGAAGTTGCGCAATCGCGCCTTGCCCGGAATGCCCTCGGTCTTGCGGTTGAACAGCAGCGGCACCGTCTGCTCCGAGATGCCGCCGTGTGAGCGCAGCGGCACGGTAAGCCCGCTCAGATCGTGACGGCTCGCGCTCGTGCCCAATACGACCGACTGATCGCTCACGACGACCAGATCGCCTACGCGATCGGGCGGCAGCTCGAAGCGTGCGCACGCCTCGGCGTTGCTCAGCACCACCTCGATGCCCGGCAGGGCGGCAATGCGCCGACGCAGGGCGACGCGGTCCACGTCATGCGGCAGATAGATCGTGGCAAACGAGCCCAGCGCGCCGTGATGCACGACGTACGGATCGGTAATCGGCAGAATCACACGCGCCCCACCCGCTTGCACGCCCCTGCCGAGCCAGTCGTCGAGAAGATCTTGCAGATAAATGACGTTGGGCCGACCGGTCTGGGGATCGTGCTTGGCATTCATGCCGTGGTCCGCCGTCAGGCCGATGATCGCGCCCAACGCGTCCATGCGACTCAGGTATCCGTCCATCATCGCGTAGAAGGCATTCGCGCCCTGCGTGCCGGGCGCCCACTTGTGCTGGACGTAGTCGGTCGTCGAGAGATACATCAGGTCGATGGGACGTGTCTCGAGCAGTCGCACGCCGCTGGCGAACACGAACTCCGAGAGTGCGGCGCTGTAGACGTCCGGCACGGGCATGCCGACGAGGCCGAGCACATCGTCGATGCCGTTCTCGGCGAGCGTGACCTGATCGGCCTTCTCCGACGAGAAGCAAATGCCCTTCATGCCATGGCCGAGCAGCTTGCGCAGCTTGTCCTTCGCCGTCACGACAGCAACGCTCGCGCCCGCATCGGCCGCCGCCGCGAGCACGGTGCCCGCGCGCAGATAGGCGGGATCGTTCATCATGACTTCCGCGCCGCGGCCGCCATCGGCCGCCGCGTCGAAGAAGTAGTTGCCGCAGATCCCATGCACGGCAGGCGGCGCGCCGGTCACGATCGAGAGATTGTTCGGGTTGGTGAACGACGGCACGACGCAATCGCCCTGGAAGACTGCGCCATCGGCAAGCAAATGCTTCAGATAGGGCGCGACGCCTGCGGCGGCGGCGGCTTCGAGATACTCGAACTGACAGCCATCGACGCATACGATGACGGTCGGCTGTTGCGGCAGCCGATATTGGCGGCCGTTCACCTGAATCTGTACGGGCGGGTTCACGTCGGGTCTCCTTGATAGCAACTCGGTTGACCGCCGATGGCATCGCCTGCGAGGCGACATCCAACCGGCGGCCGGGTCATTCGCATGACAACATCGACATGCCTTCAGCCGGCTTTCGCCTGCGCTGGGGTGCCGGGTGCGCGCGCAAGCGCGTCGCGAATGCGCGTACGGCCTCGCGACAAGTGCTCGCGCGTGACTTGCACCGCACGCTCGGGATCGCGCGATGCAATCGCGCTCACGATGTCGCGGTGCTCGCGCTCCGACTTCGGCGGCGCGGACGTGTCGCCCGTCAGCGCTTCGTGACGGAACAGGCTCAGTTCCTTGACCAGCCGCCGATAGGTTTCGAGCAGCTTGCGGTTGTCGACCATCTCGACGAGCGCGTCGTGAAACGCCAGATTGAGCTGGTAGTACGCCTCGCTGTCGCCCGCCGTCACGGCGCGGTGCATTGCCTCGACGGATTCGCGCAAGCGCGTGAGCTGCGCCGACGTGATTGTCTCGGCCAATGTGCGTGCCACGTATTCGTCCAGCACGCCGCGCAGTGTGTAGATCTCTTCGGCTTCCTCAAGCGAGATGACGCGCACGAACACCCCGCGATTCTTCTCGGTGCGCAGCAGGCCCGCCTCTTCAAGCGCACGAAACGCCTCGCGCACCGGACCGCGCGACACGCCCAGCCGGCCGGCCACTTCAATCTCGTTGAGCTTGGTGCCGGGCGTGAGCATGCCCGTGACGATCTGGCGCTCGATCTCGTGCTGGACGAGCGTGGTGAGCGACTGACTCTGCAACAACTCGATCGCCGAGGGCGATATGGGCTTCGGGGTCATGCCGGTCTTCCTTGTCGTTGTGCGCGGGTGCTCGCTCATGACGTCATGGCTTAGACGCGCATCCGTGGCAATTTGTGGCATCAAGCGCTTATTTGTGCTTTTCGATATTCAAGCACGGTGATTTGTAGATTGTCAACAAATAAACTTCGACGTTATGGGGAAGCTTCGCAACATCTCCGAATTCTCGGGCACAAGCGAGAAATAAAAACCATGAAAATCAAATACTTCAATACTATTTCGAGTATTTGACGAGCAGATGACAAGCGATTTCCGATGTCAATAAAATGACATAAATTGCCAATAATATGCAAAATATGGTTCTGAGGAAGGCATCCACCGTCACGTCGACAGGGTCGATGACGCGTTCGTCTTTCTCGCTTGCTCACGTGTTTTCCCGCCGGATAGGAGGCGCCCATGATTCTCGGACAGGAACCGATACTGCTCACCCCCGGCCCGCTCACGACGTCGCCGGCAACGCGGCAGGCCATGCTGCGCGACTGGGGCTCGTGGGACGCCCGGTTCAACGATATGACCGCGTCGTTGTGCCGTGATCTCGTGGACATCGTGCATGGCGGCGACGCGTATGTCTGCGTGCCGTTGCAAGGCTCGGGCACATTCTCGGTCGAAGCGGCCATCGGCACGCTCACGCCGCGCGGCGCGCGCATTCTCGTGCCGGATAACGGCGCGTATTGTCAGCGCACTCTGAAGATCTGCCGCTATCTCGGGCGCGACGCCATCGCCCTGCCCGTGCCGGAAGATCAGGCGGTCAGCGCTGCCGCCATCGATGAAGCGCTCGCACGCGATCCTTCCATCACACATGTGGCGCAGGTGCATCTGGAAACCAGCGCGGGCGTGCTCAATCCGCTCGCCGATATCGCGCAGGTCTGCCAAAAGCATGGCAAGGGACTCATCGTCGATGCCATGAGCTCGTTCGGTGCGGTGGAAATCGATGTGCGGTCGATGCCGTTCGACGCCCTGATCGCCGCGAGCGGCAAATGTCTCGAAGGCGTGCCGGGCATGGGCTTCGTCATTGCGAAGAAGTCGGTACTCGAAGCGAGCGCCGCCAACAGCCATTCGCTGGCGATGGATCTGCACGATCAGTACACCTACCTGCAGAAGACCACTCAATGGCGCTTCACGCCACCGACGCACGTCGTGGCTGCGCTGCGTGCCGCCGTCGATCAGTTCCTTACGGAAGGCGGGCAAGCCGCACGCGGCGAACGTTACCAAAAGAACTGCCGAACGTTGCTCGACGCAATGGCATCGCTCGGCTTCAGACCGTTCCTCGCGCCGGAAGTCCAGTCTCACGTGATCGTAACGTTCCATGCGCCAACCGATAGCAAGTACGACTTCAAGGCCTTCTACGCGGCGGTGCGCGAGCGCGGCTACGTCCTCTATCCGGGCAAGCTCACGCAGATCGACACCTTTCGCGTCGGCTGCATTGGCGCCGTCGACGACAACGAAATGCGCAACGTCGCCATGGCAATTGCGCAGTCGCTGGCATCGCTCGGTATCCGGCAAGTCTCACCGCTCACGCGCGCAGCATGATCGTTCGGTCACCCGTGGACGGGTGGCCGACACAGTTCTGCGTCGTCGATTTCCGATGATTTAGGGAATCGTCCGAAACGTTGCACTTCTTCCGCTGCCGCTACGGCCTCGCCCGATGGTTCGCGCAACCTTGATTCCAGGGCGAAATCTCACATCGGCGGCCGCTTTTCGATAGGCCCCGTCACCGATGCACGCCGGGCGCTTGCCCATCGCGCTTCCTACACTACCCCGGACTTAACGCACGCATTGGCGCTTCGTCCGACACTGAAACGATGCGGCGCTCTGGGTCCACCGACCTTACGTGCGCCGCTTTCGTCGCCTCCCCCCGAATGTCGCCCTCAAAGGGCGTGCGCTCCTCTTGCGCACGCTCCCCCCTGCTGCACGCCACGTCATTTGGAACCGGAGCACGATGAATAACCACCTCTACCGATTGGTTTGGCGGCATTGCCGCGTCGATTTCGTCCCCGCGCCGGAGACGGCGCGCCAAGGCACTGGCGCGCCGGCATCGCGTGTGCGCCGTGCCCGCCGCGTCGCTCGCTCATCCCCGTCTCTGTCCCTCGCTCTCACGCGTGTTTGCCTCGCGTGTGTCGCGTTGCTCGGGGCAGCGGCGCCAACCTTGTCGTGGGCGGCCTGCTCGACGGCGGGCAATGTTGTCACATGCAGCGGTGCAGCCAACCCGCTGGCGCCGTCGTATGCCAATGCGACCGGCAGCTTGCAGGTCAACGTCAACAGCGGTGCGGGGGTCGGCGTGTTGCTCGGCATCGGCGGCGCAGCGATGTCGCTCACTGGCAGCAACGTGACGCTGGTGAACAGCGGCACCATCGATCCCTCGTTACTGGGCGGCATCGGCATCCTCTCGAGCGGCACGGTCATTGGCAACAGCAACGCCGGCGGCAGCACGCAAACGGTGACGAACAACGCCATCATGCGCGGCACGGTGGGCATTCTCGGCGTGAACCTGCCGGCGCTGACCGGACTTGCGCTGACGGTGCAAAACACCACCGGTGGCATCACCGTCGTCAACAACGGCGGCACGCTCGGCGCCACACCGCTGCTCGGCGTCGTGCCCATCGGCACCGGCAGCGCGCCCGTGGCGGCGATGTATGGCGGCGGGGTGGTCAACTTCAGCAACACGGGCACGGTGCTGGGACGTATCGCGTTCGAGGCGAGCGGAACGCCCGGCGTAGGCAACACGTTCACCAACGCGGGCGCACTGAGCGGCAGCGTCTCGCTCGGGGTCAACAGCACCAATACGTACACGGCCGTCACCGGTTCTACGTTCGACGACGGCGGCAGTACCGGCATCGGCGCGTTGCCCGTCACCGGATTCAATCTCGGCTTCGCCGCCGCCGGCGTGATCGACGGTGGCGCGGGCGGCAACAACGCGCTGGTGCTGCGCAATACCGCAAACGACGCCACGACGACCGGCACCGGCACGCTCAACGGCGCGAGCTATCTGAACTTCTCGCAAGCGACCTTGAACGGCGGCACCTGGACGCTTCACGGGCCGCTGGCCGTCACGTCGACGGTGCTCAGCGGCGGCCTCGCCATCTTCGACGACCCCGGCAGCTTCGGCACCGGTTCGCTCACCGCCAATGGCGGCGCAGTGCAGGCCGCCAGCGCGGGGTTGAGCATTGCGCTACCGATCACACTCGGGACCAACGGGCTGACGGTGTCCGGTACGAATCCGCTCACCCTCAGCGGCACGCTCGGCGGTAGCGGCGGCCTGTCACTGGCTGGCACGAACAACGTGACGCTTTCGGGAACCAACACATATTCAGGCGGCACCTCACTGGCAAACGGCACGCTGATCGCCGGAAGCAACACCGCGCTCGGTAGCGGGACATTACAGGTCTCCGGCACGTCCAACGTGCTGGATGCCAATGCTCCGCTCACCCTCGCGAACCGAATCACGATCGGCAGCGGCAGCACGTTGACGTTGGGCGGCAGCGCGCCGCTCACCCTTTCCGGACCGATCTCCAGCAGTGGCGGCGTCACGAAACAGGGCGCGCAGACGGTCACGCTCACCGCCAACAACTCTTTCAGCGGCGGGATCAATATCGCAGCGGGAACACTTGCGCTATCCGGGGGCGGCCGTTTGTTGATCGGGGGCACGCCGCTCGCGCTCACGGGGAGCGGGGCCGTCTTCGATATGTCGAACGCAGACGGCGACCGGCAAGTTACCGCGTTCTCGGGTGTGACGAACACGCAGGTCCTCCTCGGCAGCCACCACCTCTCGGTCGGCGACAATGCGGGCAGCACGTTCGCCGGCGCGATCAGCGGCACGGGCGGTATCATCAAGGCGAACAGCGGCACGCAAACGCTTACCGGTGCGAACACCTTCACGGGTGGCACAACGATCAACGCGGGTGGCATCGCGCTCGGCGCGGGCGGCTCGCTCGCCAGCACAGGCGAGGTGTCGCTGCTCGGCAGCGGCACCTCGTTCGATATCTCTCAGGCGGCAGCACAAACCATCGGCGCATTGACGGGTATCGGGAGTGCGTCGATCGCCCTGGGCAGCAATACCCTGACGTTCGGCGATGCAACCAATCAAACGTTCGCTGGGGCGTTTACCGGCAGCGGCGGCAGCCTTGTCAAACAAGGTTCCGGCACGATGACGCTGACCGGCGCAAGTTCGGCCAGCGGCGGCATCACCGTTCAGGCGGGCACGCTTCAGCTTCAGGGCGCCGCGTTTGCCAACACCACGCCGCTTGCGCTAACGGGCAACGGGGCGACGTTGGATCTTTCCTCGGCCGCAGGCACTACATTCGGTACGCTCTCCGGAGTGACCGGATCGAGGATATTGCTCGGCATCAAGACGCTGACCGTCGGTAATGCCGGAAATTCGACATTCGGCGGCACGGTCTCGGGCTCAGGCGGGATCGTCAAGCAAGGCTCGGGCACGCTCGTGCTTACCGGATCGCAAACGTTCACCGGCGGCATTGGCGTCACGGCGGGGCAACTCACCCTTCAGGGTAACAACGTACTAACCGACGGCAACGTCGTAACACTCGCGAACGGCACCACCTTCGATGTCAGCGGCGCCGGGGTCGAGATGATCGGCTCGCTGATCGGCACGGCCAGCAGTCAGGTCACATTGGGTGGCAACACGCTCACGCTCGGCGACAGCGCCAACAACACCTTCGCGGGCAGCATTAATGGCACGGGGGGTATCGTCAAACGGGGGGCCGGCACGCAAACGTTGACCGGACAGAACGGCTTCACGGGACAGATCAGCATCACGGACGGAACGCTGGCCCTCGGCGGTACGGGAACGATTTCCGGCAACCCCGTCAGCCTGGCAAGCGGTGCGGCATTCGACATCAGCAACGGCGCGAACCAGACCGTCGGCGCGCTGTCCGGGGCCGCGTTCAGCACGATCAGCCTTGGTAGCAACACGCTCACCTTTGGCGACAGCAGCAATCAGACCTTCGGCGGGCGGCTGACCGGTAGCGGTGGGGGCATCGTCAAGCTGGGCACGGGCACACAGACGATTTCGGCGCAGCAGACATTCACCGGGAGCATCGTGGTCAGCGGCGGGACACTCGCCGTCGGGGCGGGTGGCGGCTTGTCTCCGCAGAACGCCGTCACGCTGAGCAACGCGACCACGCTGGACATCAGCGCCGCAGGCGCGCAAACCATCGGATCGATCAACGGTGGTACAGGGCAAGTCTTGCTCGGCGGGAACACGCTGACTTTCGGCGACGGCTCCAGTGAAACATTCAACGGCAGCATTCACGGCACAGGCTCGCTGGTCAAACAGGGCGACGGCACGCAGACGCTTACCGGGTCCAGCGACTTCACCGGCGGAATCAATGTCTCCGCCGGCGGCCTGCAGTTGAGCAACGCGAACGCGATCGGCACCGGCGCGGTGACGATGGGCGATCAGACGTCGCTCAACAATACCCAGGCGATGACGCTTGGCAACAACATCACGCTGCACGGAACATCGACCATCGGCGGAAATCATGATCTGACGTTGACGGGGGGCGTGTCGGGAGACGGCGCACTGCAGAAGGAAGGCGCGGCGACGCTGACGCTGGACGGATCAGGCACATGGACGCGCGGCACGACCATCACCGATGGCACACTCGCGCTCGGTACCGGTGGCTCGCTCTCCACGCCGGGAGCGCTTGTGTTGATCGGTCCGGCGGCAACGTTCGATATCAGCGGCGGCTCCGGCGTGCAAACCGTCGGCGCGCTCTCGGGCACCGGGGGCACGATTGCTCTGGGCGCCAACACGCTGATCTTTGGTGACGAGAGCAATCAGTTGTTGGCAGCGACGCTGACCGGCACGGGCAGCGTTGTCAAGCAGAGCTCAGGCACGCAGACATTTACGGCACCTCAGGGCTTTACCGGCGGCATCGATATCGCCAATGGGACGATTGCACTCAGCGGCAGCGGGTCGCTTCAGGGGGGCAACGCGCTGACGCTGAGCGGCTCGAACAGCGGGTTCGATATCAGCGGCGGCAGCGCCACGATCATCGGCACGCTGAACGGCGTGTCCGGCAGCGCCATCTCGCTCGGGTCACAGGATCTGACGTTCGGCGGTATCACCGACGCAGTGTTTTCCGGCGCGATTCACGGGACCGGCTCGCTCATCAAGACAGGCAGCGGCGCGCAGACATTCCTGAGCGCCAGCGACTTCTCGGGAGGCATCTCCGTCAACGGGGGCGGACTCGTTGCAGGCAACGATCACGCCTTCGGCGGGGGCGCGCTGACCCTCACCGGCAACATCAGCCTCGATAGCACGCAAGCGGTCACGCTCGGCAACAGTGTCGGCATGACCGGCACATTGACGGTGCTCGGCAATCACGATCTCACGCTCAATGGCGTGCTGTCCGGCACAGGCGGGCTGACCAAGGCCGGGCTGGCGACGCTGACACTGGGCGGCAGCAATACGTACACCGGACCGACGGCGATCGACGCGGGCACCCTGGCATTGGGGGCGGGCGCGTCGCTCGACGCGCAGGGCTCCATCGACGTCGCCGCCGGCGCGACGCTCGACCTCTCAGCCGGCAACGGAACGCAGGTCATCGGCGCCATCGACGGGGCAGGGACCGTCAACATCGGTAACCTGCTCACGGAGATCGGCAGTGCCGACGACGGCATCTTCAGCGGCAACATCGCCGGCACGGGGTCGGTCGTCAAGATCGGCACCGGCACGGAAACGCTCGAAGGGCAAAGTACCTACACGGGCGGTACTGTCGTGCAGGCGGGCACGCTGGCATTGAACGGCGCGGGCGCCCTCGCGGCGAACGGTGCCCTCACCCTGACCAACGCCGGATCGACATTCGACATGTCCGTCGCCAACGGGCCGAGAACGGTCGGTGCGCTGACCGCAGATGCCGGCACCCTGATTCAACTCGGCAGCAACACGCTGACCTTCGGCGACGCGACGAGCCATACCGTCGCGGGCATCATCGGTGGCAGCGGCGGCATCGTCAAACAAGGCAGCGGGACGACGACGGTGCTCGGCGTGCAGCAGTACACCGGAACCACCACGATCGCCGACGGCACGCTCGCCCTCGGGGCGACGGGCAATCTGGGCGCAGGCGCGGCCGTTGCATTGACGGGGTCTGGCGCAGTATTCGACATCAGCGCAGCGGGCAATCAGTCACTGAGGAATCTCTCGGGAAGTGGCGGCAGTGTGGTGCTCGGGGGCGGTAACACCTTGCGCGCAGGCAACAACGACACCGCCACGCTGGCCAGCGCCATCTCGGGGACCGGCGCACTCATCATGGACGGCAGCGGACGGTTGACGCTGACCGGACATAACACATTCACGGGCAATGTCGGCGTGGACAGCGGCACGCTCGCGCTGGGCGCGGGCGGCACATTGTCCAATGCGAACAACGTGACGCTCGCGTCCGGCGGGACATTCGATGTGAGCGCTGCCACCGCGCCCGTCATCGGATCGTTGGACGGCGCGGCAGGCAGCACGGTCAACGCGGGCGCTCAGGTGCTCACGCTGGGCAGCGCAACCGACGCGACGTTCAGCGGCACGCTCAACGGCACCGGCAGCGTCGTCAAACAGGGTAGCGGAACGCAAACCTTCAATGGCGGTGCTGCGCTGACCGTCGACGTGCATATCGACGCTGGCACCGTCGCCCTGCGCAACGGCACACAACTGGGTGGAAAGGCCGTGACCCTCGACGGTGCGACCGGGGTACTCGACATCTCGACAGGCCCCAACCAGGCTGTCGCGTCGATCGCGGGGGTTGCAGGCAGCACCGTCAACCTCGGTAATACCGCGCTGACGCTCAACGACGGCGCAAGCGAGTCACTGGCGTCGAACATTCACGGTGCCGGCGGCAGCCTCGTCAAGCTTGGCAACGGTGTGCAGACACTGACGGGCAACAACGATTTCGGTGGCGGCGTCAGCGTTCAGGCCGGTGGCATCTCGGTCGGCAGCAACACTGCATTGGGGACGGGGGCAACGACTTTCGCCGACGGAACCTCGCTCGATTCGACACAAGCCACCACGTTGGGCAATCAGATCACGCTCAATGGCAATCTCGACGTCGTCGGATCCAACCCTCTCACACTCAACGGTTCGCTCACCGGTGCGGGCGGCATTACGAAGAACGGTAGCGCAACGCTGACGCTCAACGGTCAGAACACCTACGCGGGCGCCACGACCATCAACACCGGCACGGTGGCACTCGGCGCGGGGGCGAGCCTCGACTCCAACGGGATCGTCGACGTTGCGACAGGGGCGATATTCGATCTGTCTGCGGGCAACGGCACCCAGACGTTCGGCGCGCTCATGGGCGGCGGCTCCATCAATATGGGCAGTAATACGCTCGAAGTCGGCACGAACGACATCGACGAGGTGTTCAGCGGCGGCGTGATTGGCACCGGCAGCGTTGTCAAGGTCGGCACGGGAACCGAGACGATGACCGGCACGAATACGTACACCGGCGGGACGGTCGTGCAAGAGGGTACGTTCGCGTTGAGCGGGACCGGCACGATGTCGGCGTCGGGTGCGCTCACCTTGCAGAACCCGGGGACAACGTTCGACATCTCAGGGGCCAACGGCAACCGTGCGGTCGGCGCACTCACCACACAGACGGGCACGAACGTCGCGCTGGGCAACAACACGCTCACGTTCGGCGATGCGTCGAGCCATACCGTGAGCGGCACCATTACCGGCGCGGGTGGCATCGTCAAGCAAGGCACGGGAACGCAAACGCTCGTCGGTCAGCAACAATTCACCGGCACCACGACCGTCGCCGATGGCACGCTTGCCCTCGGGGCGTCGGGCCAGTTGACGAACGGTGCCAATGTGGTTCTGGCAGGCAGCAACGCAACGTTCGATATATCCGCGGCGGGAAATCAGACGCTCGGGACGCTCTCGGGAACTGGCTCTCGTGTGAACCTTGGCGGCAATACCCTGACGTTCGGCAACGGCACCGACCACTCGCTGACAGCGGCGATCACCGGGGCGGGCGGCATCGTCAAGACCGGGTCGGGCACGCAAACGCTGAGCGGACAAAACGCCTTCACCGGCACGATCGACGTGGCCGCCGGCGCCCTCGCGATCGGCGCGGGCGGCGCGCTCTCGGGGGCCAACGACGTTTCGCTTGTCGCCGGAACCACGTTGAACATCACACAGGCCTCGGCCCCCGTTGTCATTGCAGGTCTTGACGGCGCCGCTGGCGCGACCGTGGCGCTCGGCCCGCAATCGCTCACCTTCGGCGGGGAGGCGGACAGCACGTTCAACGGTGTCATCAACGGCACGGGCGGTATCACCAAACAAGGCATCGCAACCGTGACGCTCGGAGGGAACAACGCCTTCTCCGGTATTACGTCTGTCACGGCCGGCACGTTGGCGCTCGGTGCGTCGGGACAAGTGAGCAGCAGCGGTGGCCTGGCATTGCGCAATGCGGGATCGACGTTCAATGCGTCCGCTTCGTCAGTACCGCTGGCATTCGCCTCCCTCGCCGCCGACGTGGGCACGCAACTGGTCCTCGGCAGCGGCGGGCTGATCACCGGCGACAGCGGGAATCACATTTTCAACGGCACGCTGTCGGGCGCGGGCGGTCTGGTCAAGAACGGCAGCGGCGCACTCTCACTGGGCGCGGCGAACACGTTCGCCGGCGGCACGACACTCAATGCCGGGACGCTGTCCGTCGGTAGTAGTACAGCACTCGGTACCGGCCCGCTCACCGTGAACGGCAGCGCCACACTCACTGCGGGGTCCCTCGCCGGCGCGCGAGTCCCCTTGAGAAAGGGCCTGACGAACGGCGGTGGCATCGTATTGGCGAACAACGTAGCGTTGAACAACGGCGTGACGCTCGCCCTCGCCGGCGCGGGGGCGCGCCCCCCGCGCCGCGGCC